>NZ_JBHWUE010000092.1:0-37753 GCF_042738615.1 Rhodococcus sp. NPDC059968 | reverse complement strand
TTGTAGTAACACGCCTCCAACGCGCATATTCGGCATTACCCCAGTTCAGCGCGCCTTTCCGGGAAATCGTGTGCTCATCAGCTGCGGAAGTCGGGTATGAATCTCGATCTCTATCACGCCCAGATCGGCGAGGGAAACCTCATCGAACTCGTCCGAAAGGCGCTGCCCTACATAGGGGAAATTCAGGTCGCCGACGTCCCCGGACGCTGCGAGCCCGGAACCGGCGAAATCCACTACCCGGCTGTCGGGGCCGCGCTCCGCGACATCGGTTACACCGGCGTCGTCGCACTCGAAGGGTGGGCGAAGAACGATCCGGACGACGCGCTCGACGCGTTCGAGGCCGCTTTCGCGCACCCGTAGGGCATGTCTGTCACGCGGGGGTCATCGTCGTCGCTCGCGCGCCGATCGGTCGCTGCTCGAACCGGTGGCCGGACAGACGCCCGGTGTCGTGGGCCTCGATCATCCGCTGCTCCGCGCGCTGGGAACCGCGCAACGGCAGGGAGGAGGCGGCCGCGGTGTCGAGGAGCGCACGCAATGCCGGTTGTTCGGCGGCTAGCGCCCGCCACGTCGCATTCAAGGGGGTGCCGTCCTCGACCGCCTGGTCGAGGCGGGCCGCGAGGTGGTTGCTCCACCGGTGCTGAAGGGCGAGCAGAATGGTGTCGGCCGAGCCGAAAAGCTCGATCGCGCCCGGTACTTCGTCGAACCGCAGGGCCCGTGCGGGGTCGGTGTGCGCCCGCGCCAGGATCTCTTCCAATACCGCCCGGCGTGCACGGAAATCGTTCCACGACATCTCGGCCACCTCCGTTGTTCCGTTGATGACTGCAACGCTACGGATCCGCGGCAGCCGTTTCGCCGTGCCACGGTCGCGTTCTCGTCTCCTACCGTGGGTGGAGGGTGTCTCCGCTCCGGAGACGACGCGGTGCGGGTGGGTCTTCGCCTACGCTGGTCGTGTGCAGGTGACGGCATTTTTTCGTCGACGCGTGGCGGAGAGTGAGTACGACTATCCGCTCGCTGTGCCGGTGTTCGCGCACATCGCCGTCGTTGTCATCGCCGGTGCCGCTGTCGCGCAACGCGACGGCTTCGTGCCGCCGGGATGGGTCCTGCTGTGTGGCCTGGTCGCCGCGGTGACCCCCCGTTGCGGGAGACATGATCAGACCGGGGGTGGTGCTGCCGCGTCCGTTCCTGGCCGTCGTCGTCATCGCGGCGGCCGCACTGTTGTTCCTGCAGCAACCCGACACCGCCTTCGACTTCGCTCCGCTCATCCTCGTGATCTTGACCGCCGAGGTCGCGGCAACGGCGTCACTGGCCGTCAGCCTCGCCACCTTGGCTGCCGCGATGGCAGTCCTGTCCGCGTTTGCACTGACGGGCCGACTCGACGGTGCGCCTTACGCTCTCGCCGGAGTCGTGCTGGGCTGGGCCTTCGGCTACCTGATGCTCACGCAGTTGCGCCTCCTTCACCAGGAGCGGGCCTCGAAGGCGATCCAATCCGAGCAGGCCGCCACACGTGAGCGCCAGCGAATCGCCCGCGAGGTTCACGACGTCATCGCCCATTCGCTGAGCATCACGCTGCTGCATCTGACCGCGGCCCGTCGCGCGCTCGAGCAGGACCGCGATGTCGACGACGCAGTGGACGCGCTCTCCGACGCCGAGCGACTCGGGCGGCAGGCGATGGCCGACATCCGGCGCACCGTCGGGTTGCTCGACGCCGGCCCGGCCGGCACCCGGCCCCAGCCTGGCGTCTCCGATCTCCCCGATTTGATCGACGACTTCCGCCGTGCGGGTCTCCCGGTGGCCTTCGACATGCAGGGAGACCTCTCCACCGTGACCGGCGCAGTCGGTCTCGGCATCTACCGCATCACGCAGGAGTCGCTCGCGAACGTCGCCAAACATGCGCCCGGCGCCAGTGCCGACGTGCGGCTCACGACCGAGCCGGAACGCGTGACCCTTGAGATCCGCAACCCGACCCGAGGTCAGGTAACCCCGCCGAACGGTTCACCCGGTTCCGGTCTGCGGGGCATGCGCGAGCGCGCCGCGCTGCTCGGCGGCAAACTCCGCGCAGGCCCGGACGTCAGGGGATGGTCGGTGCACGCCGCGGTCCCGCTGCCCCGAGACTCCTGCCGGCCGGCGATCCTGCGTCACATCCCGGGGCTGTCGTGACGGGCCCGGAGATCAGGGTGCTGCTGGTCGACGACCAGGAACTGGTGCGGTCGGGGCTTCGCCGGATCCTGCGGCGCAAGGACGGCTTCGTGATCGTCGGCGAATGCGCCGACGGCTCGGAGGTGCCCGATGCGGTGGCGGAGCACACCCCCGATGTCGTGCTCATGGACCTTCGGATGAAGAAGGTTGACGGGATCCGGGCGACCCGCGATCTCCGGTCGCGCGCTGAGCCGCCGCCGGTGCTGGTGCTCACCACGTTCGACGACGACGAACTGCTGTCCGGATCGCTCCGCGCAGGTGCGGCAGGTTTCATCCTCGAGGATTCGCCGGCCGAGGATCTGATTCGCGCCGTACGCACCGTTGCCGAGGGCGGCGCCTGCCTCGACCCCGCAGTGACCGGACGCGTTCTCGCCACGTACCGCACCGTCGTGCCGTCGCCCGACGGGAGCCGGAACCACCTCGCCGAGTTGACCGCGCGGGAACGCGATGTGCTCACGCTCATCGGGCGCGGACACAGCAACAATGAGATCGGGCATGAACTGGGTATCTCGGGCGTGACGGTGAAGAGTCACGTCGGGCACATCTTCCTCAAACTCGATCTCCGCGACCGCGCGGCCGCCATCGTGTACGCCTTCGATCACGGCATCGTCACCCCGGGCGAAACTCGGTCCGGACCGAGTTTCCTGACGCCGGGCCGCATTCTGCGCCTAGTATTCGTTCACCCGGCTTCGAGAAGTGGGGCGAAGCCTGAGTCCACTCTCATGAAGGAATCGACCATGATCGCAATCGGTGTGGTTCTCATCGTCATCGGCTTGATCGTCAAGATCTCGTCACTGTGGATTGCAGGCCTCGTCGTCGGCGTCATCGGCCTCGTTCTCCTGCTCATCGGACTGCGGGGCCGCAAGGTGGGCGGACGACAGTACTGGTACTGACGGGACTTGGTTCTGACGGAACATCCCTGTTCGTCGATTGCGACGCCGTCGACTCGACCTATCTCATCTTGCTCACACCTCGGGGCACACACACCCTGCCAGTCACGTTGCAGCACAGTCGACCCTGTCGGCCGAAAGGGCGGCGGCGGCCTGTCCCACGTGCCGTCGGGTGGCACGATCGGACCGTCTGCGCCGGATTCGGTGCCCTCGGTCGTCGTCACCGTCGATCTGCCCTGAAGGGTTCGATCAGAGCCGCGGTCGGCGAACCGACCGTTTATGCGTGAGTCGAAGTCACGGCAAATTGTTTCCGCAAAGTCTTGGCTGAGTCCAGAAAAGTGAGTCATAGTGGGTGCATGCCGTCGATGCCGGATTACGCAGCGTTGCTGCGCGGGGCTGAGCTCCGCGTGACCCGCCCGCGGGTCGCGGTGTTGGAGGCCGTGCACGCACGCCCGCACGCCGATACGGACACGATTTTCGGAGCGGTGCGCACCGTTCTGGAAGGGGTGTCCCGGCAAGCCGTGTACGACGTGCTGCACGCAGTGACCGCTGTGGGACTGGTGCGGCGGATTCAGCCGCCCGGCTCCGTTGCTCGTTACGAGTCGCGGGTCGGAGACAATCACCACCACGTCATCTGCCGGTCGTGTGGGGTCATTGCGGACGTCGACTGTGCCGTCGGCGAGGCGCCCTGCCTGACCGCGTCCGACGACAACGGTTTCCTCGTCGAGGAGGCCGAGGTCATCTACTGGGGTCTGTGCCCCGACTGCTCGACATCACAGACTTCTCGATCGAACCCATGACCACAGCCCAAGTTGGTCTCTCCCGGAAGGAATGTTGTGTCCGATAGCTGCCCGGTCGCTCACGAGGGAAACACTCAGAGCACCAGTGAAAGTGAAAACCCCGCAATCCCGTCTCCCACTCCGGTGGCGCACCGCCCGAGGAACAACCGCGACTGGTGGCCGAACCAGCCGGAGCTGTCGGTGTTGCATGCCCACACGTCCAAGTCGAACCCGATGGGCGAGGGCTTCGACTACGCCGAGGAGTTCGCCAAGCTCGACGTCGAGGCGCTCAAGCGCGACGTCATCGATCTGATGACGACCTCGCAGGACTGGTGGCCCGCAGACTACGGCCATTACGGCGGCCTCTTCATCCGGATGAGCTGGCACGCCGCAGGCACCTACCGCATCGCGGACGGTCGCGGCGGTGGCGGTCAGGGCGCCCAGCGTTTCGCCCCCCTCAACAGCTGGCCCGACAACGCGAGCCTCGACAAGGCCCGCCGGCTGCTCTGGCCGGTGAAGCAGAAGTACGGCAAGCAGATCTCGTGGGCGGACCTCCTCGTCTTCGCCGGCAACTGTGCCCTGGAGTCGATGGGGTTCAAGACCTTCGGGTTCGGATTCGGCCGCGAGGACATCTGGGAGCCCGAGGAGATGTACTGGGGTCCCGAGGACACCTGGCTGGGCGACGAGCGCTATAGCGGCGATCGCGAACTGTCCGGTCCGCTCGGCGCCGTGCAGATGGGTCTCATCTACGTGAACCCGGAGGGCCCGAACGGCCAGCCGGATCCGCTGGCCGCCGCCCGCGACATCCGGGAGACGTTCGCCCGCATGGCGATGAACGACGTGGAGACCGCCGCGCTGATCGCCGGTGGCCACACCTTCGGCAAGACCCACGGCGCAGGCGACGCCGACCTGGTCGGTCCGGAACCGGAAGGCGCCCCGATCGAGCAGCAGGGCCTGGGCTGGAAGAGTGCCTACGGCACCGGCGTGGGCAAGGACGCGATCACCAGTGGTCTCGAGGTCGTGTGGACCCCCACGCCGACGAAGTGGGACAACAGCTTCCTGGAGGTCCTGTACGGCTACGAGTGGGAGCTGACCAAGAGTCCCGCCGGTGCCTGGCAGTGGACCGCCAAGGACGGCGCAGGCGCGGGCACGATCCCCGACCCGTTCGATTCGTCGGCAGGGCGTGCTCCGACGATGCTGACCACGGATCTCTCCCTGCGCCTCGACCCGGCCTACGAGAAGATCACCCGGCGTTGGCTCGACCACCCGGAGGAGTTCGCCGAGGAGTTCGCCAAGGCCTGGTACAAGCTGCTGCACCGCGACATGGGGCCCGTCACGCGCTACCTCGGCCCGTGGGTTCCCGAGGCGCAGCTGTGGCAGGACCCGGTCCCCGCAGTTGAGCACCAGCTGATCGGTGACAGTGAGATCGCCGCGCTCAAGAGCAAGATCCTCGACTCGGGCCTGTCCATCTCGCAGTTGGTGTCCACCGCCTGGGCGTCGGCAGCCACCCACCGCAGCACCGACATGCGCGGCGGCGCCAACGGGGCGCGAATCCGTCTTGCGCCGCAGAAGGATTGGGAGATCAACAACCCCGCCGAGCTGGCCACGGTCCTGCAGACCCTCGAACAGATCCAGCAGGATTTCAACTCGTCGCAGTCCGGCGGAGTGAAGGTCTCACTCGCGGACGTGATCGTTCTGGCGGGTGCTGCGGCTGTCGAGAAGGCGGCGAAGAACGCCGGTCACGACATCACGGTCCCGTTCACGCCGGGTCGTACCGACGCCACACAGGAGCAGACCGACGTGGAGTCGTTCGCCGTACTCGAGCCGAGGGCCGACGGGTTCCGCAACTACCTCCGGGCGGGGGAGAAGTTGCCTGCCGAGGCCCTGCTGGTCGACCGGGCCTACATGTTGAACCTGACCGCTCCGGAAATGACGGTTCTCGTCGGCGGCCTGCGTGCGCTGAACGCCAACTTCGGCCAAACGAAGCACGGCGTCTTCACCGACCGGCCCGAGGCGTTGACCAACGACTTCTTCGTCAACCTCCTCGACATGGGTACGGAGTGGAAGGGTGCGGCCTCGGCCGAGAACGTCTACGAGGGCACCGACCGTGTCACGGGTGACGCCAAGTGGACCGCCACCGCTGTCGATCTGGTCTTCGGTTCGAACTCGCAACTGCGCGCTCTCGCCGAGGTGTATGCCACCGACGACGCGCAGCAGAAGTTCGTGCAGGACTTCGTTTCTGCCTGGAACAAGGTGATGAACCTCGACCGGTTCGACCTCGACTGATCACGGTTGATCGGCCCCGGCCGATCTCCGTAACCTGGCCCGGCACCCGCGAGCTGATACTCGCCGGGTGCCGGGTTCAACCGGTCGACAGTTTCTCGGCGTTCCGCACCGCAGTCTCGAGGTGCCTGTCCGCGGTGCTCAGGTCGAGCCGGGCGTCGCTGAGGCTGTCGATCACCTGTTCCCGCGAAGCGCCGAGGGTCGTGCTGTCGAGCAGGTCGAACGCGTCGGTCAACTCCTTGATGCGGTTTTCGAGTGCTTGCAGATCGAACCGCAACCGAGCGGTGCGCTCCACCAGGTCGTCGACGTCCACGGCTGCCCCTTTCATCCCCGGACGCGCTGTCGCATCACCCTACGTCCGTCTACCCGCGGATCCGGGAGTGAAACCCCGGCCGCGAGGGGCGGCCTATCGGTACACCAGGCCGCCGTCGATCAGTCCCGCCTGCCGGTCATGTAGTCGGAATCCGGCCCGGCCAGATACGACACGTACGCCGCGACGTCCTCGGGCGTCTGCGCGCGTCCGAGGGCGATGCCGCCGACGAACTTGTCGAACGTGGCGCCCTTCGGCGCGCCGGTGAGGGCCCCGAAACGCTCGTCGATGGTGACCCACATGTCGGTGCCGACAACGCCGGGGCAGTAGGCGTTGACGGTGATGCCGTCGGACGCATACTCCTTCGCCGCGGCCTGGGTGAGTCCGCGGACGGCGAACTTGGTGGCCGAGTACACGCCGAGCATCGGGAATCCCTCGTGGCCGGCGATCGACGACGCGTTGATGATCTTCCCGCCATGTCCGCGTTCCCGGAACTTGGCTGCCCCGACCTGGATACCCCACAGCACGCCTTCGACGTTCACGGCGAGGATGCGTGAGACCTCCTCCGGGGTCACGTCGGCGATCGGGTTGACCTGGGCGATTCCCGCGTTGTTGACGATGATGTCGAAGCCGCCCAGTTCGCGCTCGGTTCGGTCGACGGCGGACTGGACCTGATCGCGGTCCGTCACGTCGGCGACCAGTGAGATCGCCTTTACGTCCACGGCCCGAACCTCGTCGGCCACCGCATCGACCCGGTCGCCGTTGACGTCGATGAGCGAGATGTCGGCGCCGTCCGACGCCAATCGCAACGCGATCGCGCGTCCGATGCCTTGGCCCGCGCCGGTGACCAGAGCGACTTTGCCCTTGATGCTCATCCTTGACTCCTGTCGATTGTGACCGTCCTCACAGGGGAGCCAAGCATTGTCAGCCGTGGGTATTCAAGGGTTGCAGTCGGTGGCAATGTGTGTCCGTTCGCTCGGGATTGCGTTCGTACCCAATCGAAATGGAGGACGCGCCACCGGCGGAATGGTTCGATCGAGGGACGCGAAACAACGACGCGGTCGAGGTTCATCGAAAGCTAGTCAGAGACAACATTCCTGACGTGATCGCCGCCAACTGCCACAAGCCCCACTGGCATCGCCCGGTCGACGACTCGGACTACCTCGCGGCGCTCCACGCCAAGGTCGTGGAGGACGCGAGGGAACTCCCGACCTCGGCAACGCGACCGACTCGTAGTCGGAGGGATTGACACAGCATTGATCACGGCGTTTGACTGGAACGCAAGCTTGTGCGGGCTCGCCCGGTGGTGTTCTGGGAGGTGGACGTATGCGCGGCATAGGGACAGCGGGTCTGGGGCATCGACGCGGAGCAACCCCTCACCGCAGGACCATCTCGGTACTGGCACTGGTCGGAGTGTGCATTCTCTCCCTGGCAACTACCCAGACAGCCAGCGGCGAACCAGCGGCAGACACCGTCGACACCGGGTTCGCGATCCCCTTCTCCGGGGCACCCGGTTACGAGCGCCTGGCACCGACGCAGGTGACCAGTCCGGGTCAGCTCAACCAGCCACTCGGTCAGCAAGCGGCGGACGAGATTGCCGGCCAGGTGGGGCTCACCAGGGCTGACGCTCTATCCGAGCAGCAGTATCGCGACCTCATCACCGGCGGCGGAGTCGGCGGCAGCCTCGAAGCTGCCGAGGTGATCGATGCATGCGCCGAGATCCTCACCAATACGAACGGTCGTCCCCTCTATTCCGACGTCGATGGCCACCCCACACCCTCGGTTCTGGCCAGCTACGGCCTCTTCGTGAACGCCAGCGGACTGCTGGAGAGTCCGGCCAACGCGGACGCGCCGACGAGGCAGGTGAACTCTTTGATCGCTCCCGGCGGTTTTGTGGGGACATGGTTGAGGAACAACGATGCGACACGAACCCTGATAGCGCTCTACCGGTCGGCATACACGGTGCAAGCGGTCTATGGCTTCGCAGCGCAACAGATTTCGGGCGCAGCTCAACTGGTGACCAACACCAAGGAGGGTGTGAGTTCGGAGGTAGGCATGTCGATGGCGCCGCCGCTCTGGATAGTGAACTTCGCCCTGCTTTACATATTGAATCCTTCACTGGCGGCCGCGATGCCTGCCCACTGGGCTCCCATTCCGTCGGCGGTTGCCGACGCAGTTCGGTCGAGCCCCACCGGCCAGGTTCCTTTCAGCGACTACGCGTCCTACCTCCAGTGATTCGATTCCGGAGCCCGGCGAGGTCTCGCTCGATGGCATGAGCGGCGGCGAGGTGCTCCACGAACTGACGGATCGGTAATTACGCGTAAGGGGGCTTCCGATCACACCCGATTCCGCTTGCTGCGGGCACGTCTGCAGATAGTTCTCGAGGGGCGCCGAGCGTCACGAGTCGCGTTTCATGCGGGCTCTCAATCCGACTGGCAGTGCCCCGGATGCGACAATGGTCCCGGCATTCGGCATTCGGCATTCGCCTCCGCATGCGGTGCGCATCGCGCAGCCGCCGTAGCAAGAGGTCGCCCGGCGGAATGAGCGTGACGGAGTAGAACACCGCACCGTCAAGAGAATCCTCAGCCACGCAGGAGAACACTCCGAAGGCGGAAATAACCAACAGGCCGCACGCGAAACTCGCCGCCCGATACCTGAACGCCATTGTTCATCCGTCCTTCATGTTCGCTCAGTAGGGAGCGAACCCAGCGTGCCGTGAGAATGAAAAGCCCCGCCAGACCGGCGACGCGAATCAAGATCAGACCGACCGAGCACGTGCTCCCCGGTGCGAGGGAGCGTCCACTGTCAGTCACCGATTGCGACACCGCTCACTGGTGAGACGAGAACAGATCACCATGCACGCGGTGGCTCCACAAGGGTTTCGCCGAGGTCGGAGGCACGAATGCGTCACACCCGGCGAGCGACCGTGTAGGCCAGTGGCATCGTCGGAGAGATGTGGCCGAAGTGGGCCTCCCCGAGCACAACGAGTGACAGGATCGGCCCGGAGCTGTCACACACCTCAGCCGATCACGACCGAGTCACCCTGAACGGAGACGCTTCGTGGGGCGAGCGGAGCGGACGCCGGACCCGTGTGCACAGACCCGTCGAGATTGAACTTGCTGCCATGGCACGGACAATTGATGGTGCCGCCGGAGACGTCGGAGACGGTGCATCCCGCGTGCGTGCATGTCGACGAGAACCCGCGGAAGTCGCCGCCGCTGGGCTGTGTGACGACAATATCGCCGAGCACCGCGCCGCCACCGACGGGGATGTTGCCGGTCGGTACGGTTGCACCCGCGGGCTTCACGGCTGGGCCGGCGCCGGCGCCGGGCGCAGCTGGCGCGCGAGTTCTACTGAACAGCGCGCTACCGGCGGCCAAGGCGGCTGCTGCAGCGCCGATACCGACGATAACCGTACGGCGCGGGAGCGTTAGCTGGTCGCTCCGTAGTCCCTGCTCCTGGTCAAGTTCGTCGGACTGCATGTCAGGCTCCTCGTCTTGGGCTGTGGTCGATGCGGACCGCTCAATGGTTATAACGAGGGACACGGACGACTGGTTCACACGCGCCACTCCGGGCAGAGGCGCTGTCTCGGTCAAGATCGATCAGAGCCCCGGGGTGTCCTGCCGGGCGCACTCGTCGGGGAGGGCTCGGCGAGCGGTGAGTCCAGACCGCGACGCGCGTATTCGACGACGATGTCGCCATGGGGAAGTATCCGCCAATTTAGATGTGTCAGATGTGCTGACACGCGTGGTACAGTGGCGACATGATGTCAGAGAAGCTGACAACCGCCTCGGCGGAGCTGCCACGACCGGATGCGAATCTCGGCTACCTGTTCCGGCTCGCGAATCAGCGCTTCCGCGCGCTGCTGGACGCAGCGCTGGAGGACCTCGAGATGTCGGCGCAGGAGTACGGGATCCTCAGCGTCTTCGAGACCCGTCCGGAGCTGTCTACCTCCGAGCTCGCGCGCATCTCGCAGGTCACGCGGCAAACGATGCACACATCGATCCTCGGTCTCGAGGCCGCCGGGTTGCTCGAGCGCCGAGCGGTCAACCCGCGGGTGGTGCTCGTGCGCCCGACCGAGCGTGGTCGCAGATGCCTGGACTTGGCAACGCGCCGAGTGCGGGCGGCGGAGCGCGCCGCGCTCGGTGGTCTCAGCGACCGGGACGAGCGGACCGTGCGTGCGTGGCTGGCCAACCTGGCTGCAATGGCGCCACGCCGTGCCGATGCAACAGGTCGACGACAGGACAGGTCATGACTCGACAGCCCCCCGGGCCGGAGAGTGTCGAGCAGCGCATGGTCGATGCCGAGCGCGAGCTGTTCGCCGGCCTCGGCGCCGACGTCGACGAGTTCGTCATCGAGCTCGGGCAGACCGGGCGACGCGTGCGGGTGCTCGCACACGGGCGTGGCCCCGCGGTGCTGCTGCTGCACGGGGTGTCGCTCAGTGCCGCCGTGTGGGCGCCGTTGTTCAGCGAGTTTCCTCAGTTCCGGCTCCTTGCCGTCGACCTTCCGGGGCACGGCTTGTCGGATCCGATGGCGTTCGGGCGTGGGCAGGTGCGCGAGCAGGCCGGCCGGTTGATCGACGACATCCTGGACGCGCTCGGGCTCGACGAGGTCCCGGTGATCGGCCATTCGCTGGGTGGCATGTTCGCCATGTGGCATGTGGCGGCCGGCTCCCGGCGGATCTCTGCGCTGGTCGCGATCGGAATGCCCGCGGTCGCGCTCGCGGGCGTGCGGGTACGCATGCCGCTCTCGCTGATGACCGTCCCCGGGCTGGGGTCGGCGTTCCTTCGATCACCCAGCCCGCGTCCGGTGTTTCGCCGCCTGCTCGCTCGCGGCCTGGGCCCCGCGGAGGTGGCGGCCGCACCGAACGCGCTGATCGAGGCGCTGCGCCTGTCCTCACGCCGCCGCGCAAACGCGCGGACCGTTGCGTCGCTGATGCACGCGATCGACCGGTTCCGACGGCCGCGAGCCGAGAGCGTACTGACGGGCACGGAGCTCGCCGCGATCCGGATACCGACGATCTTCATCCTGGGATCCGACGACCCGTACCTGTCCGTCGACGGTGCGCGGCACTCGATCCAGCGGATTCCGGGCGCGACGATCCATGAAATGCCCGCCGGGCACGCGCCCTGGCTCGTCGACCCCCACAGCGCCGCGCTGCTGGCAGCCGATCCCCTCGCGCGCCGGGGCAGCGCGAACCCGGTCGACTGAACGGCGGCGACCACGACACCCTCGAGGACGACCAGGGCGCGGGGGGCGCTGTGGACGCCGAGGTGGTGACGCTGGGCGACGTCGAGGAGTTCGTCGAACCCCTGGGCGGGCGGCGATCGGGATCTGCTTTCGCGGTGGCGGCGGGTCAGATCTGCCCAACAGCAGCTCTGGTTTGGGCAAAATTTGCCAGTGCTCGATAGGGGGCGCCCTCATAGCGTGGGCGGCGTGAGAGTTCTGATCGGGTTCCCGGTGATCCGCACAGTAGGCGGTGACTTCTGGCGCTCGCCGAGGTCGATCGGGCGGGGTGGTCGCCACATCCCGCGCCGTGTTCACCGTGGACGCGCCGATACCGCCGGAACGATCGTCACCGCCTGATTTTCCTACCCCGCACGCCCCACAGAGGAGATGTCAATGCCCGAAGCAATCGAGGTCCGCAAGGTTCCGCTGCACAGCGTTTCCGACGCCAGCGAGCTGGCCAAGCTCATCAACGACGGCGTGCTCGAAGCGGACCGTGTCGTCGCTGTCATCGGCAAGACCGAGGGCAACGGCGGCGTCAACGACTACACGCGCATCATCGCGGACCGCGCCTTTCGTGAGGTCCTCTCGGCGAAGGGCAGCCGCAGCGCCGACGAGGTGGCCGAGGTGCCCATTGTCTGGTCCGGCGGGACCGACGGTGTGATCAGCCCGCACGCAACGATCTTCGCAACTGTGCCGGCCGGGAAAGCGGCGAAGACCGACGAGCCGCGGCTGACCGTCGGTGTCGCGATGAGTGAGCAGCTGCTGCCCGAGGACATCGGTCGCACGCCGATGATCACGAAGGTGGCCGCAGCGGTGAAGATGGCGATGGCCAGTGCCGGCATCAGCGACCCGGCCGACGTGCACTACGTGCAGACGAAGACGCCGTTGCTGACGATCCACACCATCCGAGACGCCAAGAGCCGCGGCGAGACGGTGTGGACCGAGCACACCCACGAGTCGATGGACCTGTCCAACGGCGTTACGGCACTGGGGATTGCCGTCGCTCTCGGCGAGATCGACATGCCCAGCGACGCGGATGTGATGCACCGCCGGGACCTGTTCTCGTCGGTGGCATCCTGTTCGTCGGGTGTCGAGTTGGACAGGGCCCAGGTCGTCGTCGTCGGCAATGCGCGTGGCGTCGGCGGTCGCTACCGGATCGGGCACAGCGTAATGAAGGACCCGCTCGATCAGGACGGCATTTGGGCGGCGATCCGGGACGCCGGACTCAAGCTGCCCGAGCGGCCCCACACGAGCGACCTGGACGGCCAGCTCGTCAACGTCTTCCTCAAGTGTGAAGCGAGCCAGGACGGGACGGTCCGTGGCCGCCGCAACGCGATGCTCGACGACTCGGACGTGCACTGGCACCGCCAGATCAAGTCCTGCGTGGGCGGTGTCGCGTCGTCGGTGACGGGCGATCCGGCGGTGTTCGTGTCGGTGTCGGCGGCACACCAGGGTCCGGAGGGCGGCGGCCCCGTTGCCGCCATCGTCGACCTCGGCCAATAGTTCGTGCTCACACCGTGAATGAGGTCGCGTCGCGTCCCGGCAACCGGGCCGCGGCGCGACCTCGACCACACGAACCGCCGACTTCAATGATGCTGCGGTCGGAGTTCATGCACGTCGGCGGTTCGCCGGTACTCGCTTTCGAAACGTGGAGAGGTTCACCCATGTCAACCGTCATCGACCCCGTCAGCGCCGGCGACTCCGGCCGGACTCGCCCGGGGTCCTCGTGCCCGCCGCGCGGATACGGAGAGCTCGTCATGTGTGACGCGCTGACGCTCAGTAGTTTGATCAAGAGCCGCCAGGTGTCGTGCATCGACGTCATGACCGCCTATCTCGACCACATCGAACTGCACAATCGCAGTGTCAACGCCATCGTCGCCCTGCGTGACCGGGACGCGTTGCTGGCCGAGGCGCGCGAGCGGGACCGCCAACTGGCCGACGGACACTACCTCGGTTGGATGCACGGCTTCCCGCACGCCGTGAAGGACCTCTCCGCGGTCAAGGGATTACCGTTCACCTCCGGATCACCCATCTTTGCCGACCGGATCGCCGACGCGGACGATCTGTTCGTCACACGGATCAGGGCAGCCGGTGCCATCATCATCGGCAAGACCAACACCCCCGAGTTCGGACTCGGATCCCAAACGTACAACCCGGTCTTTGGGACGACGGCGACACCGTACGACACCTCACGCACTGCCGGTGGAAGCAGCGGCGGCGCTGCCGCGGCCCTGGCGTTGCGGATGGTTCCCGTCGCCGACGGCAGTGACTACATGGGCTCACTGCGCAACCCGCCGGCCTTCAATAATGTTGTGGGATTTCGCCCTTCGTGGGGCCGCATCCCAGAGGCCGGTTTCATCGCTCAGGGCGCGGTGGTCGGTCCGATGGGACGGTCGGTGGCTGATGTGACGCACCTGCTGTCCACGATGGCGGGTCCCGACGCCAACGCCCCGCTGGGCATCGACGAGGACCCCGAGGTATTCACCCGGAGCCTTGACCGTGACTTCAGCGGGACTCGGATCGCATGGGTGGGGGACTGGGGCGGGTACCTGGCGACGGAACCCGGAGTCCTCGAGTTGTGCGAGTCCGCATTCGACGCGTTCGCGAACATCGGTTGCCGCGTCGAGGCGGCGCTGCCCGACTACAAGCCCGAGGACATCTGGCAGCTGTTTCTGAGGTGGCGCTGGTGGGCGCAACTCGGCTTGGTCGACCTCTACAACGACCCGCAGACACGAGCGCAGATGAAGCCCGAGTTCGTGTGGGAGATGGAGCACGGACTCGCTCTCTCCGCGCTCGACGTCACCAGGGCAGCGGCGGCCCGCAACGACTGGCAGGCGGCCCTCACGAAAATGTTCGAAACCTACGACTACATCCTCGCGCCCAGTGCCCAGGTGTTTCCGTTCGACAAGGCCACACACTGGCCCACGACGATCGCGGGCCGGCCGATGGATACCTATCACCGGTGGATGGAGACCGTCGCACCGTGGACGATGACGAGTCTTCCGGTTGCTGCGATGCCGGTCGGATTCGACGACCGCGGGCTTCCCATGGGAATCCAGATCATTGGACGGCACGGCGCAGACCGGACCGTTCTCCAACTCGCCTACGCGTACGAGCAGGCAACTAAGTGGGTGGAGCGTGTGCTTCCGCCCTCGCTCCTCCCGGGCTGAGCCGTACTGTTGACGCGGCGCTCTATCGTCGCCGGCGTACGGTTGGCATATGGAAGATGTTGCCAACGGAGAGCGACCACAGGCACATGATTTGCCAACACCGGTCGGCTACGAGTTGACGGTTCGGGAGCTGCTGACCCTGCCTAGCCTGACCGGCTCGAAGCTGATCGCGGGGGCCGGCGGCCTGGAGCAGATCGTCCTGCGGGTCAACGTCATCGAGGTGCCGGACATACTGCCATGGGTCAAGCCGAACGAACTGTTGATCACCACCGGATTCCCGCTGCGGCATGCCGACTCAGGCCAGCCGTTCGACCCCGCCGCGCTGGTCGAGCTCATCGAAGGCCTCGCCCAGCGCGGCGCGGCCGCACTCGGTGTGAAGGAGGGCCGGTACCTCGCCGAGCTTCCCGCCGCGATGCTCGAGGCGTCCGACCGTCTCGGGTTTCCACTGTTCCTCATCCCGCGGGAGATTGGATTCGACGAGGTGATGTCCGAGGTGTTCACGCACCTCGTCGATCGTCAGGCGTGGGCACTGGACGTTGCGGACCGCATGCACCGTGCCTTGACCAAGATCGTCCTCGAGGGCGGGGATCTGCCGCAGATCGCGGACGAGGTCGCGGCGCTGTTCGAAGCCGCGGTCCTCATCTGCACGCCCGACGGGCGCGTACAGGCGACAGTTGGTGCGGCTCCCAACCTGCAGGCGCTGCACGGGTTGCCGCTGTTCGACCCGTCCGGCCGGCTTCGTACCGAGCGCCTACACCACGGCCTGCAGCCGGCACCGGGCACCGAGGCAGGCCAGATCGCCGTCGCGCCGGTTGTCGCCGGCGGCACCGACCACGGCCTCATCGTCGCCTTCGTGGCAGACGGCGGACTGGGCCCGGTCACCGTGCAAGCGCTCGAGCGCGCCGCAACCGTTGTCGCGTTGGCGGTCACCAAGCAACTCGCGGTGTCGGCCGTCGAATCCAAATTTCGCGGCGACTTCCTGCGCGATGTTCTCAATGGCACCGCAGGGACGACCGCCCAGATCACGGAACACTGCGCGCAGCTCGAATGGGACGTGAACCGCAGCATGGTGGTCGTTGTCGCCGAGCTCGACCCGGACGCCGATCCGGCGACGGCCGGCCAGACGACACCCACGCCGGTTGCCGGGCGAATGCCGCAACAGCGGCTCACTGCTGCCTGGCAGCAGGTGGTCCGTCGCAGGGATCGGTTCGCACCGGTGGTTGGCTTCAGTCATGAAGTGGTTGCGTTGATGCCGGTCGGCGGCAGTGATACCAAAACTGTGATCGAGGATCTGATCGCGGCCATCACCGGGGACCGTGGAGGCGGCCGGCATTCGTTCTGCACCGGAGTCAGTCGCGTCATCGATTCGGTGGCCGGCATCCCGCAGGCGTACGACCAGGCGCGGAAGGCGGTGACGGTGGGGCGGCGCATGCGCGGGAACGGTACTGTCGCCCACTTCGACGGCCTGGGCGTGCACAGACTGCTCTCTCTGGTCGACGACAGCGCTGAACTCCAAGCTTTCGCGAGTGAGGTCCTCGGTTCGCTGGCCGACGACGCCGACGAGGCGATCGATCTCCGCCTGACGCTGCAGGCACTCCTGGACACCAACTGCAACGTCGCCGAGACTGCACGAGTCCTGCATTTCCACTACAACACGTTGCGTTACCGGATCGGTAAGTTGGAGAGCATCGTCGGCCCTTTCACAACGGATCCGATACTGCGCTTGGATGTGGCGCTTGCACTGCGGGTCGTGGAGATGGAGGGTTTGTAGCCGATCAGCGGTGGCCGTGTCGGGGACGCTCGAACGAGGCTTGCGGATCGAGGCCGGTCCGCATGCGCCACGCCGTCAGGGCAAGGCCGACGCACACCAATTGTGCCGGATCGTCGAGGGACGCACCCATTCTCGAGACGTGTCAGCCGGGCATAGAGGGACTGACGTCGAATCCCCAGAACGGCCGCGGTCCGGGCCTTGCTGCTCCGGTTCGCGAGGTACGCATCAAGGGTCCGCGCCAGGTCTGCGGAATATGTTGTGTCATAAGCGATCACGGATCCAAGCTGCTCGGCGATGAACGCGGTGAGCGCGACCGGTGCCACGTCGGCGGCGAGCAACCGCTGGACCCCGACGTCCCGCGAGAGGATCACCCCGGTCCGGGTGCCGAAACGCCGGGCGATCTGGACGATCTCGCGCGCCTGGCCGACCGCCGCCGAGATGTCGGACAGCTGCTGGACCGGCGCTGCCACCCCGAGCGTGCGCACTGCCGAGCCGCAGGGGCCCCGGCGCAGAAGCTCGTCGACGTCGGTGAAGGCGGACCGAACTCGCGCGGGGGAGGCGGGCAACCATCCCTGAGCGAGCACGATGACGTGGTTGGCGGTGACCCCGACCAGGCAGCCACCGAGCACCGCCTGAACCGCCTCCCGTACCGGGGTCGCGAGCTCGCGAACCGGCGTTCGCTGATCGACTTCGACGGCGACGACGAGTACATGCTGACCCTCCACGGGCGTCCAGCCGGCCGCGGTGAGGCGCTCGGACAGGTCACCGTGCGAGGTGAGCACACCGCCCACCAGATCGGTGATGACCGACTGCGCAAGCGATTGACGTGGACCGAGGTCGGGGTGGCGGCCGAGCTCCAGGGCCACCGCGACGGCCGCACAGTTCGCGATGGCGGAACGGTGCGCGGTTGCCTGCCCATTGAGGACGAGTCGACCGAGGGAGCCGGTGGGGCCGCGGACATCGAGGGTCGTCCGCCCGGTCTCCGAGCACGCCGCTGCGGTCGCGCTGCGGTCGACGACCCTGCCTTCCGCGTCGAGGAGGTCGACCCCGCACCCTGCCAGGCGTCCGACCCTGGTGAGCAGCGCGGTCATTCCCTGTCCCGCCACAACGAGTTCGAGAAGTTCCTGCCAGACCGGCTCGCCGGCCTGCGGCGAGCCGAGCCTGCGGCGCAGCAGTAGGTCGTGGAAGTCCTCGACCATCCGCTCGAACGGGACCACCGCGTGCAGGGCCAGGAACGCCAGACCCCGGCGTTGCGCAGCCTCGACGAGTGGGGGCGGGGCCGCGAGGAACGAGCGCCCCACCTCCATCGCGAGCGCGACGCATCCGGCATCCGCGACCTGGTCGACGTAGGCGGTGACCTGCTCGGGGGATCGCCCATGGAGGCCCAGCCCCGTCGTGAGAAGGAGCTCTCCGCCGGAGAGAAGTCCGCCCATCTCGTACACCTCGGAGGAATGGACCCAGCGGACCACCGCGGTATCGGGGGCGCCCGCGAGCACCTCGACGGCGGCGGCCTTGAACGATGGCATCGCCAGGACCTCTCGAAGAGTGGGCAGCATTCCTTCATCCTCGGTCGACGGGGCAGTTCGTCACAGAGCGACTTCTGCCGAACGGACACGTTGTCCCTTGGCAGCCCATTCCAACACTCGTCGAATTGTGGCACAGGCCACAGGTGCCGATCCGTAGGACTCCAGGAGTGCACATGAACAACCCCGTACGGTCCGATGCATATTTCCTCGGACTCGCCATCGAACAGGCGGAGATCGGTTGGGAGGAAGGTGGTGTGCCGATCGGCGCCGCACTCGTCCACGACGGAGAGGTCCTCGCCGTCGGTCGCAACCGCAGGGTCCAGATGAACAGCGCCATCCGGCACGGAGAGACCGACTGCATCGAGCAGGCGGGTCGGCTCCACGCCTCGGTCTACCGCAACTGCGTCCTCTACACGACTCTGTCGCCGTGCTTCATGTGCGCGGGAACCGCTCGGCTGTACGAGATCCCGCGAATCGTGGTCGGTGAGAACCGCTCATTCGAGTCGTCGGAAGGATGGTTGCGTGGCCACGGGGTCCAGGTCGACGTCGTCGACGACGCCGACTGCGTGGCATTGATGGGACGCATGCTGACCGAGCGCCCGGGCCTGTGGCTCGAAGACATCGGCGAACAAGCATGAGCAGCACCGTCGAACCCGCGACTGTCGAGGCGGGCGCCGGCCGCCCCGTTGACCCGGACTATCCCGTCACGCCGGTCCCCCGCAGCGCACGCAAGTCGTTCGTCTCACTCTCGGTGGTACTGCTGGGGTTCACCATCTTCACGCCGACGATGCTCGCCGGGGCGGCGCTCGGCACTGCCTTCTCGTTCGGGAAGCTGATGATGGTGATCGCTGCCGGATCGGCGATCCTGGGAGCGTATGTCGCCATGATGGGGTTCGTCGGCGCTCGCACGGGGCTGACGACCGTCGTCATGGCGCGCTACAGCTTCGGCACTCGCGGGCCCAAACTCGCCTCGGTACTGCTCGGCGGCACCCAGATCGGCTGGTACGGCGTCATCATCGGCACGATCGGCGACCTCACCGCGCAGGCCCTGGGCTGGGAGTCGTACGCCGCCCGCGCGGCGGTGATGATCGCGGCGAGCATCCTGATGTGTATCACCGCGTGTTACGGATACCGTGGGATGTACTGGGTGTCGTTGATCTCGACCCCCTTGATCCTCGCCCTGGCTTGCTGGGTGGTGTCCCGGTCCCTCGATGAGGTCGGCGGATTCTCCGGTCTGGTCTCGGTCGAGCCCACCACCACGATGACGGTCACGCTCGCGATTACGACGGTGGTGGGCACCTTCGTCTCGGCAGGGACGCAAGCGCCCAACTGGACCCGCTTCGCCCGCAGCGGATCGCAAGCGGCCCTGGCCTGCATGATCGGGTTCCTCGTCGGTAACGGTCTGATGATCCTATTCGGCGCCATCGGGGCGATCACCTTCCACGAGGGCGACTTCGTGCTGGTGCTCTACAACCTCGGACTGGTCGGGTGGGGCCTGGTGCTGCTGTTCGGCAACCTCTGGAAGAGCAACGCCGATACCGCATACGCCTTCGGGGTGGCCGGCGCCGGGATGTTCCGAAAGCCGCGCAAGACACCGTTCGTCATCGGCGGGTGTGTGGTCGGCACCGTGCTCGCGCTTACCGGCGTGCACAACCATCTCATCGACTACCTCAGCCTGCTCGGCACGTTCATCCCCCCGCTGGGCGGCGTGATCATCGGGGACTTCCTGTGCCGGTGGCGTCGAGGCATTCCCGAAGACCACACCCCGCAGCCGGTGTACTGGCGTAACCTCGCCGTCTACGCCTTCGCCACCTTCCTCGCGTGGCTCTCCGCCGAGTTCGAGGTGGGGATTCCCCCGCTGATCGGCATCGTGGTCGCCATCGTCCTGACGATGGGCCTGCACCGGGTCTTCGCCGCGCCGAGGGCCACCAGCTAGGGTCGCCGCCCCCGAGGCGTGTGGTGGCCGGCTGTGCTCGCGGGCTTCGGGGGTCGTTGGGGTGATGAGCGTGGTCGACGGCGCCGATTGCGGCCAAAACGATTGGGCGACGAGCGTCCTCGCCGAAAGCGCGAAGACATCCCGCCCCGCCCATAAGGGCATCGGCGATGTTTGCTCAATTAGTCGGCAAATTTTGGTAGGGGAGTACCGGCGTTGCGCCCGGGCATCAATGGAAGAGTGAGTGACGTTGGCGGGAGTAACCCGATACGCAGTCCCGCGGATATATGACGTGGCGGCGCGCGCCACTTCCTCTCTCCCGGTGCCCTTGCCGGAATCTCGATATCCGCGCGTGTGCACAACGACACTCTGGGAGGAGGTCAGGACACGTGCGCCTGAGCAACGACGGCGCCTCGACTACCCGTCACGTCGGTGGCCGGTGGTCTTCGGCAAGCTAGGAGCTCGCCCCTCACCGTCCACCGCCCTGTGAGAGGAAACCAATGAATGCTTTGTTCTACGTCGGCATTGCACTGCTCATTGTTTCGAACGTACTGATCCCCCCGACGCTTCTGCGATTCCACAACGGCGCCAGCCAGTTTCTGCGCTCGACCGTCACCCTGGCATTGGCTGGGTCGGCAGCAATGCTGGTGAGCGCACTGACCTCCACCGATGCTTCGATTGGACAGCGGTGGGCTACCGCGCTTGCCGGAGTCCTCAGCGGCAGCGTCGTGGCTGCGACTATTGCCCTGGTGATCGAGCCCCGATCCGCCGAATCGGGCTAGCTCGGATTCAGCTCCCGGCGATTGACGGCGACGTGCATGCCGTGCAGCTGCGCTGCCGAAGGCTATGCGGGCGCAGGTCCGGAGCAGGGATCGGAACACAATTGCTGTTTGCGCGCCACGTCGGAGACGAACGGGAGGGTGAGGACCTCCATGGCGTCCCCGCGGCAGGCCCACAGGGGCTGGCCGTTGACGATGACGTCCAATTCGGCGAAGCGAGGAACGTCGGCGGGGCCGATGACCTGGACGTGGGCGAGGTGGTGGCGGTTTCTGCAGGGGTCGTTGACCTTTCGTGCGTGTTCGGCAGCGTCGAGGCTGTCGCATACGGCGCGGTCTCCCAGTGCGTGAATGTGGATCTGGAAGTCGTCGCTGACGGTGATTCCGGGCGAGCGGATCCGGTTCTGCACTCGACCGAGACGGCGAACGGGGCCGACTGGGTGTGGCGGAGGGGCTACCGTTCTCGGCCACCTGGGTCACCGTCGGCGCCGATCCCCGAGGTCGACCCGGGTGCCGGGAACCTCAGTGGCCGAGACGAACTGGGCGCCCGCGGGGATTTCGCTATCGAACTTGATCCGGGGCACACTCGAACGGATCCGGAGTCTTCACATGAGGCAACGAATCAACCTCGCGGGCATAGTGACATGAGGCAACAGGAAACTCCATTTGCCTTCGTGTCAGATCAGGGCGCAAACTTCCCGACGGCGTCGAGGTTGGCGAACACCTCACCAGCCATGAAGATGTTGGCACCGGCAGCCTCGTTGAGGGCCTGCGCGAAATATGGGGAGAAGCGGAACGGCCAATACGTGGGGCCGATCCCGCCACCGTGCGGCGTCATGACCGTCGGCATCATCTCATTCAGATTGTAGGTGGCGACCATCCTCTCGCCCTGGGCGATGCCATTGATCTTCACAGTTCCGTAGGCGCCGTCCATCCGCAGCCAGATATCCTCGACCAGAACAGAGTTCCCGGTCTTGCTGATGAACCTCGGCCCGCCGGGATAGAACACGCCCATGCACGCGTCTATATGGTTGGTCTGCGAGCCGATTGGCAGATAGAGACCGGTCTTCGCGGGCTTGGCCTCGAACGGCGCGATGCCTTCAACCGCCATCTCGTTTTCGTTCAGCATCGCGACGATTCGCGGGGGGAAATCGAAGTTGGCATATCCGGACTGCGTAAAGTACGGCAATCTCATACACTCGGCCTGCGCAGTCGGCAAGGGCGCGTGAAGAGATAGCGCCAGAACCAGGAAAGCGACCGCTCCTACAAACACACGCAAGATACGCATTTCTGCTCCACTCTTCGGGTTTGTTCGGCGTGGCACCGGGCGACAAGTACCAAAAAGCCTCACATAGTAGGGTACGCGCCCCGCGCCTGGCATCAAATCGCTATTTTGCCGGGATTGACTTTCTTTTCCTGGGAATGTCGTCATCGGTGCGCGGAGAAGCCCGAAGTTGCACGGTGCCGATGAGTGAGGACGGCTTCGGGAGGGAGGTGCCGTAGTTCTCGTTGCTGTTGTAGGCGGCGGCTTTCCCGCTCTCCCGGAGATTCGGGGTGATGGTTCCCGGGATCCGGTGACGATCGTGCCGCCCACGGGGGCGGGGCTGACGGTGACCGTGAGATCAACGGCCGCAACGATGTTCGCGGCCGCAGTCGCGGCGACTGCGGTGGTGGTCGTGGCGTTCGGCGGGGCGCGGTCACGTTGATCGTGGCCAGCGTGCCCGCGCCAGCGCAAGGGCGCGTTTCTCGCAGGCAGCATCGACAGGCCGGTAGAGGCCTTCAGTGGCGTCCGCGGCCACCGGCTGCGCGTGCTCGTCGAAGGGTGGCGTCTGCCTCACGACTCGGCCCGGGAGTCGTGGACTGCGGCTTGCGGGCATGGCGGTCCGCCCTGGACACGCTCCATGACGTGAGCGACATTCTCACCGACATCGAAGATTGTATCGATGCTCTCTCGGAGCGAACGCTCGCCATGATCGAATCCGCCGCCAACGACGATGCGTCCACGGCGCGCACTTCGGAACAACCAGCAGCGACGCGGCTTGGACTTCCTCCGCACACTCCCGCCCCGCGGGCGCGCGTTGACCCTTCCTTGCAAAAGACGAGAATGCCTCGCCCACAAACGAATCCAACTGTTCGGCGGTGCCGGGCGCCTTCAGGCGGCTGTGGCCGCCCCATTCTTCGACGCTGTCGTCGGCTCACCGGCTGGCCGAGCTGAGCAGCCCCGACCAGTGAACGACACCGCATGCGTCGAGGCTCGAGCGGGGCTCACGACGGTGTCAGGGCGTATCGGGCGATCACTTCGGGCAACCAGTCGGGTTCGCCGAATTGCAGACCGTAGCGCTCGGCAACTGCGGCGATCTGGGTGACATCCGGTTCGCCGGCGGCGATCAGTTCGGACATTTCCAGGAAGCAATGTTCGAAGCCGGCCGGACTGATGATCTCGATCATGCGCGCCGGGACGGTGCCGGCGTTCCACATGGCGTGCATCTCACCCCGGGGCTTTGTGATGTATCCGCCGGATTCGAGAACGGCCTCCCGGTCGCCGGAGCGGAATCCGATCACACCCTGAGTAACTATCGAGAATTCGTCCTCCCGCGTATGCAGATGCGGCGGCACCAGCGCACCGACCGGGAACGGGTGCTCGACGACCGACAACACCCCACCGGTGTCACGGCCCCAGAGCTTGAATTCGACCCCAATCGGGCCCAGGTCACCGGTCTGCCCGGTCCCCGGCGGCACGACGACCAGCGGTGGGGGATCGGTTGCGCTCACGCTTCTCACCTACTCACCGACGTTGACAGATCGGGTCACAAGTTCTCTGCTCAACTTTCCGCCGACGGCGCAGGCATTGTCAACGTTCTCGGGGCATAGCCGATCGATGATCTTGGCTCCGCGATCGAAGCGCAGGCGATGAAGGATCCGACGGTGCCACGGCGACCAGGACCGACACAGTTCGCAAGGTCAGGCTGTGATACCGAGAAGCGCATGACGCTGATTCGTACCCATGATGCCGATTGAGGAACCATCACCGGCGCCTTCCAAATGCCGTCCCATGACTGGAACTCGCTGACCTGCAACGTCCCGTAGAGGTGGTCCGTTGACGCATTTTCAATGCGGGTCGGCATCCTCAGCCGGGCGCTTGAACACCCGCATACATCGTCGACGTCACCGAAGAGCATCTGCGTGTCCGGCGATGAGGCTCGCTCTGTCGGTGACGCCTTCTGCGTGAGCAGCGGCGGCGACTGCCTCCGCGACGTTCACCTACTGCGAGCGATAATGCGGGCCTTGGTAGCTCCACGAACTGACGGGCTGGTAATCATGCGTAAGAGGGGCTTCCGACCACACCTGATTCCGCCCCCTGCGGGCACGTTCGCGCACAGCGGGCGAACGGTGATTTTCGCTGCAGATCGTTCTAAGGGCGCAGAGCGTCACGAGTCGCGTCTTCATGCGGGGTTCTCAATACGGCTGGGCAGTGCCCCGGATGCGATAGCGCTCCAGCGCTGGGGAGCGGGTCACCAGTCCAGCCCTCTGCCATCTGATCTGAGGCATTGCCAATGCGCCTGAGGTAACCGCGGCCTTCTGCAATTAGGGTGAGCCAGACCGGTCGTCTACCTGTGCGTTTCGAAACTAGCGTCTTGTCGACCGAGTCGACTTTTGCTTCAACGATGTGGCAGTCGAGCGACCGGATTGCGCTGCCACACCGACGCTGCATCCGTGAGTCGACCCGCCGCTGACTTGCAGTCGACAGGCGCCGGGCAGGTATCCCGGGATCTGGTCATCAGCGGGTTACGGGGTCATGCTGATCTCGTACTGAAGTCCGAGCGAATTGAGGAGTAGCGATGATGACAATCGTCACCAGGGTGAGGCTTCGCGGGGAGGGCATAGAGCGATGGGACGGGGCGATGCATGCTCGGCTGGCGGCCGCACGAGGGAGACCGGGTTGGGTGTCGGCGCAATTACTCAAGGGGGTTGACCAGCCGCTCGAGCGCGCGATTGTCGGCGTGTGGGATTCCAAGGATGATTGGGCATCTTGGCATCACGACGAGACGTTTCGCGCAACACGCGAACAACTCGAAGGACTCGAGGACGGCCCCTCGGAATCGACATGGTTCGAGGTCGTGGAGAATGCCGCCACCAGCGACTGAAGCTCGGGTTTGGTCCGGCCAGGTCGAGATGTGCCCTATCCGCCGGCGAACGGTGGCAGAACATCGACCTTCCCAGATATCGGGTAGGTCAGATCGCGGGTAAGTTCTCCCCTAACCAGACAAGCCGATGCCGACAGTAGTTGGGCGATTCCTTGCCCGTACTGCCGCAGCAATTGCTCGTGCAGATCGCCGAGAGATGGCGAGTCGATGAAAGTGATCGTTTCTTCGTCTCGCCCGATAATGTCCGCAGCGGCCGCGAAATAGCGTACAAGTACTTGATTCTCAGCCACCGATCGCTCCCATGCTCCTGACGGGTGGTGTAAATTTGTCGTTTCCGATTTCATGTCCGAACGGTTTGCGCCACATCGCATCACGCCAGGACTGTGCGAGTTCTTGGTCGCTGGCGCCGGCACGCACGGCGGACCGGAGGTCGGGCTCGGTGTCACTGAATAGGCAGGGGCGAACTGTCCCCTTCCGCGGTCAGTCTCGTGCGATCGCTGTCCGCGCAGAATGTGCGGGTGACCGAGGCGATGATGCCGACCCGAGCTGAGCCGCCATCGACAGCCCATTCCTCAGGGGGTGCCGATCGATCGATCCGGGGGGTGAAATCGGTACTCGAGGCCCGTAACGAGCTGGACGTTGTCGAGGTTCCGCACGACGCCGGTGAACAAGACCGTGGCGCCGTTCACCGGGCCGGCGACCGCGGCGTTGACCGCGACGGGATCGATCGGTTCCGTGGTGATGCGGGCGAGTAGTCCTGTCATGCCGTTCTCCTCGTCATCCGGGGAAGGACGGCTCTGGGCCGGAGGCGACTTCCGCCTGGGTCCCGGATGTGTCGTGTCTTGAGAAGTTTTCGTGCTCGCGGACCGTGCATTCGTGCGCGGGCTCGGTGCCGATGCGGCTGATTTCCGCTGCCGCCTCCTCGCCAGCGTCGACGATTCCGACGTATCCGGTGCATCGGCAGATGTTGCCCGACATTTCTTCCCGGATCCGCTCCCGGCTGGGCTCAACCTCCCGGTTTAGGAGGTCGAGCGCGGACATGAGCATTCCCGGGGTGCAGAACCCGCACTGAAGGCCATGCCGGTCACAGAATGCCCGCTGCAGGGGGTGCAGGGTACCGTCGTCGGCGGCCATGCCTTCGACCGTGGTGACCGACGACCCATCGGCTTGGACGGCGAACATCAGACATGCCCGCACCGGCCCACCGTCGACCAGGACGGTGCAGGCTCCGCAGACGCCGTGCTCGCATCCGAGGTGGGTGCCGGTGAGCCCGAGATCTTCGCGGAGCGCGTCCGCGAGGGTCTTGCGGGGCTCGATGTCGATCGCGGCTCGTTCTCCGTTGACGGTCAGTTCGATACGCATCAGTTCACTCCTGCCTTGATTCCTATTGCCTGGGTCAGCGCTTGGAGCGTGAACTCCTCGGTCATCGCGACTCGGTAGTCGGCTGAAGCGTGCAGATCCGACGCTGCGGTGATCGCGGTCGCGGCGACGCGCGCCGCCTCGGCGATCTTGTCGTCGGTCATCGGCCCGTCCGCGAGGATCGCTTCGGCGGTGAGGGGCCGGATGGGTATGGCGCCGACACCGCCGATCGAGATCCGGGCGACCCCTCCGACGACCGCCACGGCGACGGTGACGAGACCGAAGTCGCCGTGCCGACGGGCGAAGCGGCGAAACCCGACCGCTCCGGGACCGGGAAGTCGACTGCGGTGACGATCTCGTTCTCGTCCAGGGACGTCTCGAGGGGTCCGACGAAGAGGTCGTCTGCCACTACCGTGCGGGTACCGCCGGGCCCGTGGACGTGGACGAGCGCGCCCAACGCGGTCGCCACGACGGGGAGTTCCGCGGAGGGGTCGGCGTGGGCGATGCTGCCGCCGGTGGTGCCCCGGGTGCGGATGGCGCTGTGGCCGATCCACTTCGCCGCCTCCGACAGCAGGGGCAGGTGAGTCTGCTCGATCAGCATTGAGTGCCGGACCAGGGCACCCACCCGCACGGTGGTGTCGTTGAGCTTTTCGATCGTGTCGAGTCCGGGACCGCGGTTGATGTCAACCAGAATGGTCGGGCGCCCGAGGCGCATCGCCAGAACTGGGACTTTGCGGCACCACGTGGAGTGGCGTGGGGCCGCCAGGTGCACGCCCTGCTTGGCACCCTGGATACCGAATGCGTCAAAGCCGACGAAATTGATGCCGCAGCCGCCGCCGCATTTTCGGGCGTGCAGTAGGGGAATCGCCTCGCCTGGGCGAGTCGGGCTCGTCCTGCCTGAAGCTTGGTGACACTGAGTTTTAGGCCGTGAGACGGCCAAGCGGATCGTGTGGACGTGACCAAATGGGCAATGGGCTGGGGACGTTGAAATGTCAGTTCGGGTGAGCTTCCTGATTACCGGGGGAAGCCTGCCGCTACTGTGTGCGTTCGACGATTGCCCGGCGAAGAAGGAGAGACAACATGGCGGTTTTACCGAGGCGTTCTGAAGGATCGGCGAAGAAGACAACCAAGGAGATTCGCGAGTGGGCTATCGGGGAGGGCTTGGAGGTGTCCTCCCGCGGCCGGATTTCGGCCGAGGTCGAGCGCGCCTTCCATGACGCTCAGGCGAAGAAGGTTCAGGCAAGAACGGCTTCGGCGGAGAAGGGTGTCGTGAAGAAGGCAATCGCGGAGTCGGCTCCGGTGAAGCGGGCGGCGGTGAGCAAGGCTTCGGTGAAGAAGACGGCCGTGAAGACGATGGTCGCGGAGCAGGCTCCGGACAAGAAGGCGTCCAAGGAGATTCGTGAGTGGGCGATCGGGGAGGGCTTGGAGGTGTCCTCCCGCGGCCGGATTTCGGCCGAGGTCGAGCGCGCCTTCCATGACGCTCAGGCGAAGAAGGTTCAGGCCAAATCCGCGCCGGTGAAGAAGACGGCCGCGAAGAAATCAGCTGCGAAGAACACGGCGTCGGCTGCGAATACGACGGCTGCGAATAAGACGGGTGCGAAGAAGACCGCTGCGAAGAACGCGGCCGCCGCGGCGACTCCGGTCAAAAGGGTAGCGGCGAGCAAGGCTCCGGCGGAGAAGAAGGGCGGGAAGAAGATAGTCGCGAAGAAGGCGGCTGCGGAGAAGACGGCCGTGAAGGTTACGGCCGTGAAGGTTACGGCCGTGAAGAAGGCGGCTGCGGAGAAGACGGCCGCGAAGGCGATGGTCGCGGCGAAGGTGCCGGTGGCGAAGGCAGTGGTGAGTAAGGCTCCGGCGAAGAGGACGTCCAGGGAGATTCGTGAGTGGGCGATCGGGGCGGGTCACGTAGTGTCCTCCCGCGGCCGGATCTCGGCTGAGATCGAGCACGCCTTCCATGACGCTCAGGCAGCGAAGGTTCAGACAAAGACGGCGCCGGCGAAGAAGGCGGCCGCGAAACGGACGGCCACGCCGACCGCTCCGGTGAAGAGGTCGGTGGCGAGTAAGGCTCCGGCGACGAAGTCAGCCGTGAGGAAGATGGTCGCGGCGAAGGTGCCGGTGGCGAAGGCAGTGGTGAGTAAGGCTCCGGCGAAGAGGACGTCCAGGGAGATTCGCGAGTGGGCGATCGGGGCGGGTCACGTAGTGTCCTCCCGCGGCCGGATTCCGGCTGAGCTCGAGCGAGCCTTCCACCACGGGAAGTCCGTTTCCTAGATAGGCGGCAATCCAGACGGCGGAAATCAGGCCAGCGCTGTGACCGGGACGCGAGCGCTCGAGTACATATCGTGTGCCGACCACTGAACTTCACTTCAGATCAACCTAGCGACCAAGGTTCGCTAGGTGTAATTCCTGGGACGTTGTGAACGGCAACGCGGTCGATGGGTGTCTGTCCGCCGATCCCGGTGTGGGGTCGGTGATGATTGTGATGATGCAACCAAGCATGGTAGGTCGCCCGGTCTTCCCGCGCCGAAACCCTGCAGATCGCAACCGCCGCGAGAGGTACCTTGTGCTCCGAAGTTGGCAGGTTTGATGCACGGACTGGGCTCCCTGCATCAAACCTGCTCTGATTCATCGGGTCTCAGAGGGTCGCATCTTCCACCGCCGCTTCATCCTTGGCCGAGTCGGGTGATGACTGGCGGTGTTCGACATGGGGGAGTTCATGGAGGAAGAGCGAGGCGATAGCGGACAGTGCCCCGGCGAACAAGAGGAACAAAGCGATTGGTACCCAACTTCCGGTGCTATCGAGTAGGTAGGTAGCGATCAGCGGTGCGGTGGCTCCGCCGAGGATCGTCCCGAAGGTGTATCCGAGGGCTAGGCCGGTGTATCGAACCTGCGGCGGGAAGACATGCGCGAAAAATGCTCCCATAGTTCCGAAGTATGCGCACACCGCGAACCCGAGGATCAGATAGCCCGCGAGAATCGCCCATTCGTTGCCCGTGTCGAAACAGGCGAACCAGAGGAAGGGAAGTACAGCCATTCCTGTGATGGCGGCGAGGTAGATGCTCTTTCGGTTGACGCGATCAGACAGCCAACCGAACACGGGTACGAGGACGACGCTCATAGCCGACGTTGCCAGAATGAATCCGAGAATGGTTTTATGCCCGAGGCCGATCGTCGTCTTGCCATAGGTCAGAGAAAAGACGTTCAGCACGTAGAACGTCGCTCCGGCGGATAGGTAGGACAAGGCCATCAGGATGACCTGCCGGTAGTTGCTGCTGAAGAGTTGACCGAGTGGCGTCTTTTGGACCTTCCCGGTGCGCTTGACCTTCTCGAACTCCGGACTCTCCTCGACTTTCAGTCGGATGTAGAGCCCGAGGCTGACGAGAATGCCGCTCAGCAGGAAAGGGATTCGCCATCCCCAAGTCTCAAAGCTTCCGTCCGGAAGCAGCGTGACGCCGAGGAATGCAAGGTTCGCGAGAATCAATCCCCACCATGCACCGCTGTTGACGACCGCGCCGTATAGTCCCCGCCGGCGCGCGGTGGCGTGTTCCACGCTCATCAGTACGGCACCGCTGTACTCGCCGCCGAGTGAGAGCCCCTGGATGAGGCGCAGTGTGATGAGAAGGATCGGCGCGACCGGCCCTAGCATCGCGTAGGTGGGCAGAATTCCGATGAGAAAGGTCGCGATCCCCATCATCGACAGTGTGACGACGAGCATGGACTTTCGTCCGATCCTGTCGCCGAAATGACCAAAGATGGCGCCGCCGACAGGGCGTGCAATAAATGCAATCGCGAACGTCGACAATGAGAATAGCGTCCCGATCAGTGGATCGAACGCTGGGAAGAACAGCTTGTTGAATACCAGTGCGGCCGCTGTTCCGTAGATGAAGAACTCGTACCACTCGACGGTGGTCCCGGACAGGGAGGACAGCAGGGCGCGCCGAGCAGAGGGCCCGGCAGAGGTTTCTTGCATGAGCAATTCCAATCATTACTACGACGGTGGGACCGTCGATCCGTTGGTCGTGAGACGTAGCGAACTTTTGATGACCACAACGGGGGGCCAGCCGCGCGCATCGTCGGGGAGACGTCCCGGCGGGTCTCACGGTCTGCAGACTGGCCACCCTAGGTGCCAGTTCACTTGTGACTCGGTATCTGAGGAATGATGGGTCTTCCGCGAAGGAGACGATGTCATCGCAGTCCGGCGTTCGGTCGTGGTTCCGAGGGCTGGCGCCGGGTGGCTATCCGAGAATGGCGGCGCAGTTGTTCGTGCATCCGAGAGTGTTCTTAACCCCCGGATTCGGGGCGGGTGATGCGCAGTCGGCGGGATCGGCGTGTGTAGGTTCGAGCAGGTCTTGTGGTCCCGCGTTTCAGGACGTGTTCCAGCGGGAGTTCAGCGTTGTGACCCGTGCGCCAACGGCATTGGGCTCGGTGCTGGCAACGGTCAAATTTCGAGCAAGCACGGTTTATCACCTGCGGCCCGGGCGCATCCGGATGAGCAACCAGGTGAGCAGGACCGCCGCAGACAGCGCCGTGGCCGACATGACGGCCCGCTTCGCGAGCACCGGCAGCATGGCCCCGCCCAGGTCCAGCGGTGCCGGTTCGATCGAGTTCGTGCTGGAGGTGGTGGAGGACGCCGAAGAGCCGCTGGCGCCGGGTGCGGATGTGACGGTGTCCTGGTGCGGGCTGCTGAGGTGGCTCGCCAGGTTCTTGGCGAATTGCTGGATCAGCCGGTCCGCGACCTCGGTCATGATGCCGCGACCGAACTGCGCCGGACGCCCGGTCAGATCTAGGTCGGTGAGCATCTTGACCCGGGTCTGGCCGTCGTCTGCGGTCAGCTGTGCGGTGACCTTGGCTGCCGCGGTGCCGGCGCCGCGCGTCTCGTTGGCGCTCAGGTCCAGGACGACGTGGTGTCGGGAGTCGTCGTAGTTCACGGTGCCCTTGCCGCGGTAGCTCATCTGCACCGCACCGACCTTGATCTTGACCCGGCCGGTGAAGGCGTTGTCGTCGATCGAGTCCAGGACCGTGCCGGGCATGCAGGGAGCGATTCCGGAGATGTCCTGGAAGAGCTTCCAGGTGTCGTCGAGGGTGACGGGAACGGTGAAGTTGTTCTCGAGTTGCATGGTGTTGCTCCGAACGTTGTCAGGTGGTTGTCGGGCGGGTCGCCTCGCGTAGGAGGTCGCGTACTCGACTGGGGGTGAGTGGGCCGCGCCGGACGATGACGCCGAGCGGTGTGAGAGCGTCCTCCACGGCGTTGGAGATGGCCGCTTGCGGCGCGATCGCGCCGCCCTCTCCGAGTCCCTTGACTCCCAGCTCGTTCATGGTGCTGGGGGTGACGATCTCGGCCATGTCCAGGTCGGGAATCTCCGAGGAGGTAGGGAAGAGGTAGTCCATGTATGTGGTGGTCACCGGTTGGCCGTCGAGACCGTAGATCATCTCCTCGTACAGTGCGCCGGCGATGCCCTGGGCGATGCCGCCGGTGACCTGTCCGTGTGCGATCACTGGGTTGACGATCCGTCCGGCATCGTGCACTACCACGTACTGTTCGATGCCGACCTGGCCGGTGCTGGTGTCCACATCGACGACGACCGCGCTGCAGCCGCTGGAGAAGGTGAAGCCCGGCGGCCGGAAGTAGGCGGTCTCGCTGAGCTCGAAACCAGCGGCGATCAGCTCACCCAGGGTGACCTCGGCGCCGCGGCCAGTGTGCCGCGCCACGCCCTCCTCGAGTGTCATCTCGGCGGGCGGCAGCGAGAGCAGCTCCGCCGCTGCGTCGACGATCCGCTGCCGCAGCTGCTTACCGGCCATGTTCGCCGCGTTGCCGGCGGTGACCAGCGCGCGGGAGGCGATGGTGCCGACGCCGTGCGGGATGGCGTCGGTGTTTCCGCTGATCACCTCTATCGACTCCATCGGCACGCCGATCGCATCCGCGGCGATCTGCGCGAAGACGGTGCGGTGCCCCTGCCCTTGGGAGGGGGTTCCCAGCGCCAGTCGCACCCGCCCGTCGGGGCGAACGGAGGCCCGCGCCGTTTCGAACGGTCCCAGTCCGGTGGCCTCGAGATAGACCGCGAAACCGACGCCGAGGCGGTGATCGCCGCCCGCGTGCTCGAGCTCGGCCTGCCGCGCGCGCACCCCGGGCAGGTCGACCATGTCGACGGCCGTGCGCAACAGTGCGGGGAAGTCGCCGGAGTCATACTCCTGTGGCAACCCGGCCCGATCGCGGAGCCCGGTGCGGTATGGCATCTCCTCGGGTCTGATCAGGTTGCGGGCGCGGAGTTCGGCCGGATCCATGTCCAGCTTGCGGGCCAGCCGGTCGAGGGCGCGCTCCATCGCGAAGACGGCCTCCGGGCGCCCCGCCCCGCGGTAGGGGGAGGTGGGGGCGGTGTTGGTCAGCGCTGCCCGGACGTGGATGTCGACGTTGGGCACCCGGTACGGCCCGAGCAGGTGGACCACCGAGTTGTACGGGACGACGAGTCCGGTCATGGTGGTGGCGCCGAAGTTGACCACGAAGTCGTCCCGCAGTCCGAGCAGTCTGCCGTCGGCGTCGGCGGCGAGCGAGATCCGGTGCATCTGCTCGCGCGCGTGGGATGCGGCGACGAGGTTCTCGTTGCGGTCCTCCCGCCACAGCACCGGTGCACCCAATGTTTGTGCGGCGTAGGGGATCAGGACCTCTTCGACGTAGATGATGCCCTTCTGCCCGAAGCCGCCGCCCACGTCGACTGCGAGCACGTGCACCTCGTCGGTGGGCAGACCCAGCGAGTCCGCGATGTGGTCGCGCAGCCGGTGCGGGGTCTGGGTGTTCGACCAGATCGTCATCCGCCCGTCGTACGCACCGGGCGCGGCCTGGATGGCGCGGGTCTCCATCGGCGAGGGGACGTAGCGATGAGAGAAGAACTCCTCCTCGATCACCGCCGCCGCGTCGGCGAAAGCCGCGTCCGGGTCACCGACCTGGGTTTTCACCTCGAGTGCCAGGTTGTCGCCCCAGCTTTCTTCGATCAGCGGGGCTCCGGGCTCGAGGGCCTGGTCGGGGTCCACGAGCACGGGCAGCGGCTCGTAGTCGACCTCGATCAGCTCCAGTGCGTCCTCGGCGATGTAGCGATTGTCCGCCACCACGAGTGCCATCGGCTGGCCGACGAAGTTCACTGTGCCCTCGGCGAGCACCGGGTAGGGCAGCTTGCGCACCAGCGGATTGAGCGACTCGACGAGTCCCTGCGGGACACGCAACTCGGCCTCGTTGATTACCGGCTTCAGCGAGGCGGTGTCGGCCGCGGTGAACACGGCATGCACACCGGGCAGCGCGCGGGCGGCGGCGACGTCGATCCGGGTGATGCGCGCGTGCGCCTGCGGGCTGCGCAGAAACGCTGCCTCCAACGCTCCGGGCACCCGTATGTCGTCGACAAACCGGCCCTCGCCGCGCAGCAGGCGATCGTCCTCGACCCGCGGGACGGAGCGGCCGAACCAGCCGGCGCCGGTCTCCTGCGAAGTCCTCACTGCGCCTCCCGGGTGCCGAAACGTTCGTCCAGTGCCTGCTCCGCCGCTGCGCGGATATTGCGGTAGCCGGTGCACCGGCACAGGTGACCGCTGAGTTCATCGGCGACCACGTCCTGGTCCGGTCGTTGTGTGCGCTCGATCATCGCGGTGCAGGTCATCACGAAGCCTGGGGTGCAGAAGCCGCATTGCATTCCGTGCTGCTCGTGGAAGGCCCGCTGCACCGGGCTGAGCGGGTCACCGTGCTCGGCGAGGCTCTCCACGGTGCGCACTGAGCAGCCCGCCGCCTGCACCGCGAGAATGATGCACGAGCGCACCGATACGTCGTCGATCAGCACTGTGCAGGCACCACAGACACCGTGTTCGCAGCCGAGGTGGGTGCCGGTGAGGCCGAGCCGTCCCCGCAGGAAGTCGGCGAGTAGCAGCCGCGACTCGACCTGAGCGGTCACCGGTCGGCCGTTGACGGTCAGGTCGATTTCGTGCCAGGTGGTGGGCTCGGCCAGTGGTGGCTGTTCCACCCGCCGGTTCGTGTCGGTGCTCATGCGCAGTTCTCCCATGCTTGGTTCAGGGCCCGGCGAAGCAGGACCTCGGCTCCTTCGCGCCGCCATTGAGCGCTGGCGTGCACGTCGCCGGGCGGGTCCACGGCGCCGCGCACGGCTAGGACGGCGGCCTCCACCGCGACTGGGTCGAGGGCCCGGCCGACCAGGGCTTGCTCGGCCTCGGGGGTGCGCACCGGGGTGCTGCCGACCCCGCAGAAGACGATCCGGGCCTCACCGACCGCATCGCCGGACCGGCGGACCAGTACCGCGACGCCGACGCCGGCGAAGTCGCCGCGGCGCTGGACCAGTTCGAGGAAGGACCAGCCGGTGCCCGGGGAAGCCGGAAAGACCACTTCGGTGAGCAGCTCATCGGGTTCGACATCGGCGGCGAAGGTGCTGAGGAAAAAATCCTCGGCCGGCACCGTGCGGGTGCCGCCGGGACCGGTCACGGTGAACCGGGCGTCCAGCGCCACCGCCACCGCCGGAAGTTCCGCCGCCGGGTCGTGGTGCACCAGGCTGCCGCAGACGGTTCCGCGGTTGCGGATCTGGGGATGCCCGATCTGCTCGATGGCGGCCGCCAGCAACGGCCAGCCCCCGCGGACGGCTGGGTCGGCGGCCGCCGCCGCCTGCCGTACCGCGGCGCCGATGTGCAGGGCACCGTCGGCGTCCACCGACATGCGACCGAGCTCGGCCACGCGGGTGATATCGACCACCAGCTCGGGGCGCGCGAGGCGCATATTGAGCATCGGGATCAGAGACTGGCCGCCGGCCAGGACCTTCACATCGCGCTCGGTGTCCGACAGCAGCCGCAGCGCCTCGCGCAGCGAGGTGGGAGCGGCATAGTCGAAGGGGCCCGGTTTCATGCAACCCGCTCCTGTCGTAGAGGTTCATTGACTGCCCAAGTGTCTTAGGGCTTAAATATAAGGTGCCTTACTATATGACACGCCTCACAGTGACTGTCAACCCCGTATCGATCCACCAACCCCAGGAGCCCGGCTTGAAGGACATCGTCGACCAGCTCATCGACTGGCACGCCCAGGCGATGCCATGTGCACTTTCGGTGGTGACACGCACCTGGAAGTCCGCCCCCCGACCGGCCGGAACGGCGATGGCTGTCTCCGCGGACGGCGAGGTGGCCGGCAGCCTCTCCGGCGGCTGTGTGGAAGGGGCGGTGTACGAACTGGCCCGGGAAGCGTTGCTCAGCGGTACGGCGTGTATCGAGACCTTCGGGGTCAGCGACGACGACGCGTTCGCCGCGGGGCTGACCTGCGGCGGCACCCTCGACGTCCTCGTCCGCCCGCTGCGAGAGCATGATTACCCGCCGCTGCAGGAGCTGACGCAGCTGCGGGCGGCCCAGCGACCAGCGGCCCTGATCGCCCCGCTGAACGACCCCGACGAGACCACGAACTGGCAGTGGCGACTCGCAACCCCAGACAGCCTGCCTGCGAACGCGTTCGGTGAAGCGGTCCGCAGTGCGCTGATGGACGGCGCCGCCCGCACCGTCCGGAACGACGGTGCGCGCGAATTCGACCAGACCGCCGGACAACCCGTCGGCGAGGTGCTGATCATTCCGTTTCCCACCCGACCCCGCATGATCGTGTTCGGCGCCACCGACTTTGCCGCAGCGGTGACCCGGGCCGGTGCCTTCCTCGGCTACCGGGTGACGGTGTGCGACGCCCGCCCCGTCTTCGTCACGCGTCAGCGTTTCCCGGACGCCGACGAGATCGTCGTCGACTGGCCGCACCGCTACCTGGAGTCGACCCGAGACAGAATCGACGACCGCACCGCGATCTGTGTACTGACGCACGATCCCAAGTTCGATGTGCCCGCGGTGAAGGCAGCGCTACGAGGACCAGCGGGCTATGTCGGGGTGATGGGTAGCCGCTCAGCCCATCAAGATCGGCTGGAGCGGTTACGGAGAGCAGGGCTGACGGACAGCGAACTGGCTCGGCTGTCCTCGCCGATCGGCCTCGATCTGGGGGCGCGCAGCCCGGAGGAGACCGCGATCTCGATCGCTGCCGAGATCGTCGCCGCCCGCTGGGGCGGAAGCGGCACGCCTCTGGCCCTGACCGCCGTTCCCATCCACCGCGCTACAGGCGCTCCAGCAGTTTCCTGAGCTGGGCAAGCTCTTCCGCGTTCAGTGCCGAGAACGCCGTCTCCAGCGCTTGTCGGACCGGCCTCTCGCACCGTCGCATGAGATCCTGCCCGGTGGCGCTCAGCCGGTGCCGGTAGGCCCGCCCCCCATGGGCGCTCCGCTCCACCAGACCGCTGTCCACCAGCCGGCGCAACAATGCCCCCAGCGCCTGGTCGGTCTGGGCGGTATGCACCGCGAGGTCGTGCGAGGAGGCCTCCGGGTGTTCCGTGATAGTCGACAGCACGACATACTGCGCCATTGAGGTACCAAGCGGGCCGAGTGCGAGATCGATCTCCCGGTGCTTGCGCTGGTGTGTCTGGCGCAGCAGTACCCCGACTCGCCAGGCGTCGCTCGCCCCCACATCATTGCCGCTCATGTCGAGGAGCGTATCCAGCCCCCGGTCAGATCTCACGGTAGGTTCACCCGTTACGGCCAAGTGGGACGTGGCCCTCCACGGCAAACGGGAGCTAAGATCGAACACATGTTCGATAGCTGGTCGGTTAGGTTCGCCCCCCTCCCTATCGCGTCGTAGACCCACCGACGTCTGTCATCGTGCACATCGCCACCGCCATCGGCTCCACCGACGGACGCCCCGCCAACGACCTCCCACTCCGAGTACGCGGCGAAGGGCTCATCCTCGACGTCCAGGTGCCAGGGAAGTTATGGGCCTGGGCAAGGACCACAACCGGCGGCTGGCTCTGCAAGATCACCTTCGCGATCCCGACCGGCAACGGCCACGGGTACCTGGACGTCGACCAGTGGTGCCCCGCCGCAGCCGTCCGGCCCTGCCAGTGAGTTCCGAAGTGGCTCAGGAGCCGTACCTGCTCTGACTTAACGACGGCGAGACAGTAATCCGCACTGCGCGGGCGCGCGCCGCGCGAGGTGTTCACCCATGGCGAGTAATGATGCGATCCGTGGTAGTTCCACGAACTGACGAACGGTAATCACGCGTAAGAGGGGCTTCCAGTCACACCAGATTCCGCTTGTTGCGGACACGTTCGACAGCGAAAGGCGGGCCTCGGTAACAGCGCGGACGGGCTGGTGTCTCTCGCTGAAGATCACAGCAGATCGTCAACCTGCTCGAGCGCGGTGGTGACCCTTGAACGCGCGGCCTCGGCGAGCCCCCGTACCGGCTGCGGGAGATTAGGCGATTCGACGAGGCCGAGGTGTTCGGCGATGGCGGATACCACGCGCAGGCTTCCATGGGTACGGAACAAGTCCCAGATGGGTTCGAGCCGCTT
>NZ_JBHWUE010000091.1:0-39564 GCF_042738615.1 Rhodococcus sp. NPDC059968 | reverse complement strand
CGCACGGCCTTCTCTCGCACCTCGGCTGGATAGACATTCGGCATAAGGATTACCTTCCCAAGAAAGAAGGTGCGCATCAAACCCGGGACGATTCAGAGCGACTTTACGCAGCATCCGGGCTACGACAGCGCCCTGTCTAGGGCATCACCCTGCACAGTGCGTCCAGCGCGCCCGCCCACGCACTGTCCGAGGGAGCTGCATAGTTGACCACCAACGCGTCCCGCTCGGGCAACTGCCACCCGGCGCCCGCCACTTCGTAACGGAACTGCGCGATCCCGCTGACCGCCAGTCCCTGGCGGGCCGCCGCCTCCACGACCGGGCGCTCGGTCCCGCGCGGGAGTTCGAGGACCGCTTGCAGCCCGGCAGCCATGCCGGTGACGCGGACGCCGGGGGCCCTCTGCGCCAGGGCCGAGACCAGTTGGTCACGGCGGCGCCGGTAGCGCACCCGCATCGAACGCACATGACGGTCGTACGCGCCCGACGCGATGAACTCCGCGAGCGTCAGCTGCTCCAGCGCACTCGTCATATAGTCGCCGTGCGCCTTGGCCGTCACGATATCCGGGATGAGTTCCTCTGGTAGCACCATCCAGCCGAGCCGCAGCCCCGGCGCCAGCGACTTGCTCACCGAACCGAAATAAGCCACCCGCTCGGGGTCGAGGCCCTGCAGAGCACCCACCGGCTGACGGTCGTATCGGAACTCCCCGTCGTAGTCGTCCTCCAAGATCAGCCCGCCGGTGGCACGCGCCCAGTTGACAGCCGCCGTGCGCCGGTCCGGGCTCAGCGCGACCCCCGTCGGATACTGATGCGCCGGAGTCATCAAAACCGCACCTACTCCGCGCAGTCGTGCCAACTCGTCTGTGCGGGCCCCATATTCGTCGACATAGAGGGGCGGGGTACGCAGGCCGGCACCGGTCAGCAGGTCACGATAGAGATCGAGGCCGTACGACTCGACGGCCACCGCCTGCACCCGCCGCGCCCTCAGTGCCTGCGCGATCAGCGTCAGACCATGATGGAAACCGGAACAGATGACGACCCGCTCCGGCTCGACGAACACCCCACGGGCCCGCGCCAGATAGTCCGCTAGGGCGGTGCGCAGCTCGACCCGGCCGAGGGCATCGCCGTAACCGAAGGCGTAGTGCGGCGCCGCGGTCAGAGCGCGGCGGGCCGCGGTCAGCCACTGCATGCGCGGAAAGTCCGTGAGGTCGGGTGAACCCGGCATCAGTCCGTACGTGGGACGGCGCTGAGTCGGCGTCGCACGGGCAGCTGCGGGCGCGGCTGGGCGCGGCTCGGCCCGCCTCGCGACCCATGTCCCGGAACCCTGCTGCGCGCTGAGCCAGCCCTCGGCGACCAGTTCGGCGTAGGACTCGGTCACGGTATTTCGTGAGATACCAAGATCGGCGGCGAGCGAGCGGGACGCCGGCAGCCGCGTGCCAGGCGCCAGACGCCCCGTGCGCACGGCCTCTCGCAGTGCGTCCGTGAGGCCAGCGCGCAGCTTGGGTCCGTTCAGTTCCACGTGCAGGTCGGCACCGAACCCAGAAGGTGCCCCCGCAGAATTGGTATGACGATCTGGCATAGGAATGGACCATACTCTAGAGCCAATCAGAACGTAGCGTTCCTGGCATGACGATGAACGAAGTACACGAAAGCAAGGAACCTCTCCCCGAGCACGCACCCCGCCTGGACTGGGCAAAGTTCGCACCCGAGGCCTACAAGGCCATGATCCGGCTTGACACGGCCGCGGGGCAGGGCGTCGAGCCGACGTTGCTCAACCTGGTCAAGATCCGCGCGTCCCAGATCAACCACTGCGCCTTCTGCCTGGACATGCACAGCAAGGACGCACTGGCCGCCGGCGAATCGGCGACGCGGATCATCCAGCTCAACGCATGGACGGAGTCGAGGCACTTCTACACGGCGAAAGAGATCGCAGCGATCGAGCTGACCGAGTCGATCACCGTGCTCACAGACGGATTCGTCCCGGACGAGGTGTACGCGAAGGCCGCGAACGAGTTCGACGAGACCGAGCTGGCTCGACTCATCGTTGCGATCGCGACGATCAACACGTGGAACCGCTTCGGCGTATCCACCCGATTGGTCCCCGGTCACTACACGCCGGACTCCTAACTCACCGAGCGAGCGAACGCGCCAGGGCGACCGGCGAACTCGCGGAGGGGTTCTCGCGTCCGAAATCCGGCATCCGGGCGGACGGTGGCCGAGAACCACCGGGACCTGCTGTCCGGATGCGTCCGAAATCCATACCTCTTCCGGCACACCAACACTAGGAGATCATGGTGAGTACCGCTTCGACTCTTCCACGCCGGCAGCCACTGGCTCGTGCCGCCGACGAGTTCGCGCTCACCACCGTCCTGCTGTTCCTCGCGGTGACTGTCGTCCGGTGGTTGCGTGATCCGGACTCCACCCTTTACATCGCTGACCTGGACGTCGCACTTGCCGTTATCGGGATTCTCAGTGGGATCATCCTCACCGGTCTGATGTTCAGCCCACCCGGCAGACGCGCTGGCGGGCACATGAATCCCGCCGTGACCATCGCCCTGTGGCTAATGAACGGCTTCCCTGGTCGCAGCGTTCCGCCCTACATACTCGCCCAACTTGCGGGTTCAGCGGTGGGGACGGGGCTCGGGCGCCTGGTGTGGGGGCGTGCGGTCTCGTTCCCTCCTGTCGACTACGCCGCGATCAGGGCCGCGTCCGCCTGGCGGCCCGCGTCCGTCTTTCTCGCCGAGATGGGCTCGATGATGGTCCTGATCGTCGTCGTCGGATTCTTCCTGGCCCGTCCCGGCTATACACGACTGCTGCCGTACGTCATCGGACTGTCAGTCGGGCTGGTCATCGCTCTCCTCGGTCCCCGCAGCGGAGGATCGATCAACCCCGCTCGCCAGTTCGGTCCTGCTGCACTCTCTGGGCGTACAACCGATCTATGGATCTATCTGGTCGCGCCGATCCTGGGAGCGGTACTCGGGGCCTCGGTCGACCACGCACTCAACCGGCGGTTCCGCACGCGCCGGGCACTCGTGACGATCCCCACTGCTTTCGTCCCGGACGTGCCGCAATCGCCGAGTGGTCGGCCGGGAGCATTCGCCAAGTACACCCACGGCGTCCCCATCGACCGCCCGGACAAGATTGCACCGGACGCCTGACGGGTCTCGATCGTACGGGCAACAAAAAGATTCAGCTGCACCTGTTCTGGGACTAGCGGTTCAACATCGACTCGAACCCGACATTGCGTTGGAGACGCATGGTCACGAGATCGCCGACCTCATGCGGGACTTCCTTCATCCATCGCATCCACTGACCTCACAAGCTGGGACGTACCGATCCGCGTTCGCCCCGTTCCATTCTCGGCATCAGATGCCGGGAACAACACAGAAAAGGGTTTGACATGAAGAATTTTGCTCGTGGTGCACTGATCGCGGTTGCGGCCGTCACTGTCATCGGAGGGTTCGGCACCGGCGCCGCGTCTGGACATCCGGCAGGCGCTCTGGACAGTCTGGTATCGGTCCACCAGTCGTCGATCGATAACTCGTTCCCTCACCGTCCTCACAACCCCATCGGCCCTCACCGCGTCGGCCCCAACCCATTCGGTCACGAGCGGGGAGGTCCAACAGAACGTCACAGGTTCAACCCGTTCCAGTGGGGTATCTGTCCCGGCATTTCTCCCCAGAGCCATTGCCTCCCTTAAAGGCCGCTGTGGTCGGGCTACTGGGGCGAGAAGAATCTGACGCCCGCCGCCAATTGTGTTTCCGGCCTGCACAGAGGCCAGCGCTTCCGAAGAGCAGGTACCCGTATGACATCACCGTGCCGCGGTTGGTGGCGGCGGTTCAGTTCTCACTACCATTTCGTATAGTCAGGAGTAATCATGAAGATATTTCTTGCCGGCGCATCCGGCGTGATTGGGCAGCGGCTGATTCCCCGGTTGATTCAGGCGGGCCACGTAGTCGGCGGCATGACGCGCTCGCCCAGCAAAACGGAGCTACTGGGTCACCTCGGTGCCGAACCGATTCTTTGTGATGTCTTCGACCGAGAGGCTGTCATCCAGGCGGTTCGTGACTTCAAACCGGACGTCATGCTGAACGAGCTGACCGATCTGCCGGATGATGCGGCGCAGATCAGTGAACACGCAGATCTGAACGCTCGCATCCGAACCGAGGGATCCCAGAATCTGATCGAGGCCGCGCGGCGGAGCGGGTCGCCGAAGGTCCTGGCTCAAAGCGTCGCCTGGCAATTGCCTGATGGGCCCGACGCTCAGGCGGTCGCAGAATTGGAGCGTTCCGTTCTCGCTGAGGGCGGCGTTGTATTGCGCTATGGACAGTTCTACGGGCCCGGCACCTACAACGAGCAGCAGCAACCCGAGGGACCTCGGGTTCACATCGACCGAGCTGCCGAACGAACGGTGGAGGCGCTGGGCGAGCCAACGGGCGTCGTCGTCATTATCGACTGAGCGCACGACCGGGATCCGGCTGACCGTCGCACTGTGTTGAATTCGGGGTAGAGAGTAGAAGTCATGGCGATCATGTTCGAGGGGCTCTGGCCGTCCAGGTGTTCGCAGTTGTCCTGGACGAGCAACACCCGGCGGTGAACGAAGTGCTCTGTCAGCACCTCCAGAGCCGGGTCGGAGGACTGTTCCCGCAGTTCTTACGCAGCGACGACGTTGTCCGCCAACGGTTCCGTGGAACTATTCGCCGGTACTGCCGCCATCGACAGCGCGACTGATGCGGCGAACTACCGCATTGTCACCAACGCCACGCGTCCCTGGATCAGTAACGCAACCGAGGCGGCGCCGGACCTGAAGCTCCAGATGATGACGACCAACCAAAGACGTGGGCCCGTCATCGAGTTGGTGGCGAGCGTGTGAACACATATCGAACTGTCCCGCAGTGCCAGTGGGTCCGCCGCAACGTTCATCGATCACATCAACCCGTTGATGGCCTGTTGAAGCTCGCCACGTTCGACACCTGCGGTATCGAATGGATAAGCGCGGACACCGTCGACGGCGACAATGTGTCAATTCTGTGTCACGTCGGACCTCGCGCCCGGCCCGAAGCTTCGGCGACGGTGGGTGAGATCGTGTTCACGCGGACGACGTTGCGCTCGACGACTATCTTCAGTCGTGGCAGCGCATGATCGCGCGCGGTGCCCACGCGCGATTCGCGTGGAGCGTGGTTACCGGTCTCATCGGGCATGCGCCGAAGATGGTGGAGGAACGTGTCAGCCGGGGCATCGAGAGCGAGCCGCGGCATCGAGCCCGAGATAGCGGCCGGCTTCGATCCACTCGTCATGCTGCTCGGCAAGAACCGCGCCGACGAGCCGGATCGGCACGGCGCGGTCGGGGAAGATCCCGACAACATCGATCCACCGGCGGATCTCCTTGTTCAGCCACAGCGGATTGTTCGACCAGATCTGCCGCCAGATCCGCTTCGGGATCCCAGTGCACGCGAGGTGATCGGCACGCGCGGCGTCGAGGTGATCGGCCACCTTCGGTAACTTCCCCGACAAAGCACCGCTTACTCGATCATATTGGGCATGAACAGATTCGGCATCCGGTTGGTAGTAGACCGAGTGCAGCAGGGTCTTGACCCTCCCCCGCGAGCGGACGGCGCTGTGAGCGTCGATCAGCTTCGGGAATGGAACCTATCGAAGTAGGGGAGTGGAGATCGTCGTGTGACAGCCGGCGAATCGCCCGGCTGGAGTGACTGCTCGGTCGTCTACCTCGGCAAACCCAGGATCCGTTCGCCGATGATGTTGCGCTGAATCTGATTCGACCCGCGTGCGATCCGGCGTCCCCGGCTCTCGAGGAACACTCGCTGCAGAGAGTCGAGTCGATATCCGCCACCCCCGGGCCGGGTCAGCGCCGACGCCCCGAGAAGCTCCAGGGCCGTCGAACCGAAAATGCAGTGATACTCCGACCAGTTGACCTTGTCGATCGCCAGCAACTCGTCGACGGCCTGCCCCTCTGCGACTCGGGCACCGATCACGGAACCAACGGCACGCATCAACTCGACCTCGATCACCAGTTCCGCCAACCGCTGGCGGACGATCACGTCGCCGAGCCGACCGTTCTTGTCCAGCCGCTCCACCAACACGTCCAATTCGTGGCGATAGCCGACGTACTGCGTAGCCGCCTTGCCCGCTCGCTCGGCGCCGAGTGTGGTCATCGCGACCGCCCAACCGTTGCCGAGCCCACCCACCACATTGGTCAAGGGGGCGCGGGCATCGGTTATCCGTTCCTGCGCAAACCTTTTGTCGCCCGACGCCATCCGGATGGGGTCGACGTCGATGCCGTTGTCCGTCATGGGAACAAGGACGAACGAGATTCCGCGGTGTCTCGGTGCTTCGCGGTCGGTGCGGCACAACAGGAACATCATGTTGGCCTGGGCTCCGTTGCTGGTCCAGATCTTGTCACCGGTTATCCGCAACTCGTCACCGTTCACGGTTCCGCTGGTCCGCAGCGAGGCGAGATCGGATCCGGTCTCGGGTTCGGAGAAGCCCTGGCACCACGTGTCTTCGCCCGACAGAATGCGGGACAGGAACCGGCGCTTCTGGTCCTCGCTCCCGTGCGCCAACAGGGCGGGCGCAAGCAGGGTCTCGCCCATTCCGAGATGCGGGCGTCGAAGTCCCGCGCGCGCGAACTCCTCCTCCACCACCAGAGTTTCGACTGGTCCCAGGCCCCGGCCGCCGTGTTCCTCCGGCCACGACAGGCACAGCCAACGCCCCTTCCGCAACAGATCGGTCCAGTGCTTCTCGGCATCGGTGGCTTCGTGCCCGAACGGTTCCTGCGCGTATTCGAGTGGCATCCCCTCGACGCGGTGGTCGGCCAGCCAGGCGCGGACCTCGGCCCGCAGGTCCGCCAGCGGAGCGGGTTCGTCGACCCGCGCCGGCGCCTCGAACGCGGTGCCGGTGGCGAGGACTCCGGCGAGCAGACGCTCGCGGTGCCACGCCGACGACCCGAGCATCAGCTGATCCGTCTTCGCCCGCTTGAGATGAACATGAGCCTCGTGCTCCCAGGTGAAACCGATCGCGCCGTGCAGTTGAATCGTCTCGCCGGCGATCTGCAGGTACCTCTCGGTCCCCGCGACGCTGAGCAGGCTCACCAGTGCCGGCAGTTCCGGCGCTCCGGTATCCGCGGCGTGAGCGGCGGCGACGACGGCAGCGGCGACCGGTTCGAGCGCCCGGATCAGATCGGCCAGTCCGTGTTTGACTGCCTGGTTGGTACCGATCGGACGACCGAACTGGTTGCGGGTCTTGGCATAGTCAGTTGTCAGGTGCAGGCACCGGCGGGCGCCGCCGACCCTCTCCGCCGCCTGCACGACGAGCGCCTTGTCGAGCGCCCGGGACAGCGCCTCCGAAATGTCTGCGGTGCCACTGATCCGTTGCGCTGCCGCGCTGTCGAAGGTGATGGTCGTCAGCGGACGGGTCAGGTCCAGCGCGGGTTGCCGGACCCGCAGAATGCTCGCGTCCGATGGTTCCACCAGAAAGAGACCGGTCCCGTCTTCCGTTCGGGCGGCGACGACGATCGTGTCGGCGCAGTGTCCGAAGATCACGTGATCGGCCCGTCCGTCGACCCGCCAGCCGTCGCCGTCCGGGTGTGCACGCACCGTCTCCGAGCCGGCCTGCCACCACCCGTCGGCATCGGCAAATGCCAGACACCCGAGACGAGTGCCAGCGGCGAGACCTGGCAGCAGCTCACTGAGCCAACGCTCCCGAGCGCAATCCGCGATGGCGAGCGTGGTCAACACGGAACTCGCGAAGTAGGGGCTACACGCTGCGGAGCGCCCGAATTCCTCGGCGACCACCACGAGGTCACCGATACCCGCGCCTGATCCGCCGTATTTCTCGTCGACGAGCATTCCTTGCAGTTCGAGTTGTTCGGCCATCGTCGCCCACATCTCGGGTCGGTATCCGAGTTCCGTGTCCTGGACGGCCAATACTTCGGCCGGTTCACTGGTTGCGGTGAGAAACTCGCGAACCGCGTCGCGAAGCACGCGGTGTTCAGCGGTTGTTGTTGTTGTCATACCCATTCGATTGTCTCCTTCGATTGTCCCGTGTAGCACCACCTCGGTCGGGATCCCCAGACCTGGGATGACCGGGCGGCCCGCGACCTGTCCGCCCGGTTGTGCATTGTGTTGTCTTATGGCTTTTCGACCGCAGGTGCCGCCGTGCGCACGGACTCACACGAGCAGTGTTCTGCGCGTCAGAATCGCTTGCTTCATGGCGATTCCCCCGCCGTTGGGGTAGGCCGCAATCTTGTCGGTGAGCTCGGTTGCCCGGCCCAAAACCTGTTCGTCCGGCACCATCTCGTATGCGATGCTGCGGCGCAACAGGTCAGGACCGTACTGACGTTCACAGGCCAGCGTGAGCTGCAGTGCCTGGTTCACGTCGAATTTCGCGAGCAACCACCGCAGATTGTTCGGCGCAGCTACCCCCATCTCCGCCTCGCCGACCATGAGGAACGACGTCTCTCCCACCACGAGGAGGTCGCAGGCCAGCGCGATCGCCGCAGCACCGTTGACAGCGGCCCGCTCCAGCGCCCCGATCAGCGGCTTCTCGAACCCGGACAGGGTGGTGTGCAGGTCGGCGATCGCCGCGGTAATTGCCGGCTCACCCGGGCGTACCTCGGCCAGATCCAAACCGGAACTGAAGCACCCGCCTGCGCCGTACAGCAACACCGCTGTGACTGTGTCGTCGTCCTGAGCGTCAGCGAACGTTCTGGCGAGCTGGACGACCATCGGGACCGTCAAGGCGTTTTTGCGCTCCGGACGATTGAGTTCTATGTCCAGCCGCCCACTCTGATGGTGCCGAACGACCACGACATCGCTCTCCGTAGAACTCACAACATGCTCCTCGCGCGGCCGTCGAACTGCCCGGCGGGAGCAGCCTGCCGCCCCGTGGCGCGTTCGCCGCCTATCAGGGACACGTTGCCTCTCAACCACATTGGTGTGCTCATCGCTTCCTTCCGGAATCGCTAACGACAGGCTGGTGCCTTCAGGCCAGGTTCGTGGACAGCGGTGCCGTCGAACGTTCTGGTTCTGCCTACTTGTTCGGGTGGTGCGCGGCGATCGTGGTTGCGTCGCGTTCGGGGTTGACCAGGATGGTGGCGGCGAGTGCGCCGACCAGCATGATGACTCCCACGATGACGAAGCCTCGGCCGTATCCAGCGGCGGTGTCGGCGGCGCCGGAGACGAGGGAGCCGATGAGAAGTGGTGCCGCGACACCGCCGAGGCTGTAGATCGCGACGGTGATGGACATGACGGACCCGCGTTGTTTGGCGGGCACCACGTCGGAGAGCAGGGAGAACGCCAGTCCCCAGGCTGCGGTGTTGAGGGAGAACGCGAGCGCGATCAGCACCATTTGAGTGGGTCCGACGGGCAATGTTGTGAATCCGATCATGCACACACCGCCGGCGGCGAGGAGGCCGGCAGCGAACAGGGCGCGGGCGGTGCGGGACGATCGTCCGGCCAGCGAGAGGCGGGTAGAGATCAGGCCGGCGACGAAGGTCAGGATGACGGCCGCGGCGAAGGGCAATGTGATCAGCAGTCCGGTGGCGTTGGCGCTGTAGTGCAGGCCTTCACGGAGGTACAGCGGTAACCAACTCACCTTCAACGCGGTCGCCCAATAGGAGCAGAACGAGAAGATCGCGACACCGATCACTGTGGGGCGAGTCCACAGGAGCCGGACGGGCACGGTGTCGGGAAGCGTCACCGCCTGTTTCCCGGTGCCCGCCCCGGCATTGCCGGCGGGTCCTTCACCGCCGATGAACAGCCAGGCCACCAGCCAAATCACTCCGGCGGCCATGAGCACGAGAAACGCTGCGTGCCAGCTGTAGCTCTGGATGATCCAGGTCAGGACCGGTGCGGCGATCAGGGGACCGAGGGAGGCTCCCATGATGACTACTGACGCCGGTAGTGAACGGCGGGTCGGGGAGAACCAGGTGTGGGCGATCTGCTGGGACAACGCCCCGGCGGGGCCTTCGGCGAATCCGAGCAGCATCCGGCAGGCGAGGAAGACCCCGAATCCGACCGTCGTAGTCATCGGGGCCAGGCTGAGCACCCACAGTCCGACCAGGCCGGCGAGGAGCCATCGCGCGGAGATACGGCCGCCGAGGGATCCGAGGACGATCGCGCCCAGGGCGAAGAGCCAGAAGAATGCGCTTTGGGCGGTGCCGAACTGTTCGCTGGTGAGTCCGAGGTCTGCCTTGATCTCGACGCCGGCGAGGCTGACGACGACCTTATCGGCGAAGTTGATCAGCATGAACGCCATCAGCATCAGGGTGATGATCCAGCCACGCCGGCGAACGCGGGGGCTGTCGAGTTCACGGTCGGCGGCGAGGCCGCCCTCGGTGCGAGTTTGTCGATTCTGTAGGGACACGAGTGCTCCTGGGGCCGTGACGGTGAGGGGTGGGTGGCGTGTTGGCGTGTCAGGTCACGTCAGGGAGTACTCGCCCAGCCGGTAGTGCGCGACGATCTCGTGGCTGTGTTCGCCGAGTTCGGGGACTCGCCCGGCGTCTGCGGTGCGGGGGGTGCTGCGGGAGCGGTAGGGGAGTCCTGGGATGGAGTAGGTGTGTCCGTCGGCGGTGCTGCCGGTGGTGAAGATGCCGCCGGCAATCACATCGGGGGCACTGGGAACCTGGTCGTAGGTGCGTACGGCGCCGGCGACGATGCCGACGGATGTCAGGGCCGTGAGGGCGGCTTCGGTGTCGAGGCCGGCGAAGAATGGTGCGAGCGCGGCGAGGAGTTCGCCGCGGTGGGCGACCCTCGCCGGGTTGTCGGCGAAGCGGGGATCCTTCGGCAGGTCGGGTCGGCCCGCGAGGTCGCAGAGCTGGGTGAATCGCTGCTCGGTGTAGGCGGAGACGACGATCGAGCCGTCGGCGGTGGGGAAGATGTCGGCGGCCGGTGCCGCGGCCGGTTGCCCGTTGCCGCGCCGGTGGGGCGCGACGCCGGTGATGGAGTATTCGCCCCAGTTCACGCATTGCAGGTCGATCGCCACGTCGAGCAGTGAGACGTCGATGTCATCCCCGAGGCCGGTACGTTCTCGTCGGAACAGGGCCGCCAGCACCGCCTGCGTGACCACGTAGGAGGTGGCGTGGTCGACGAGCGGGAAACCGACCCGTTGCGGGTCTCCGTCCGCCTCTCCGGTCACTGACATCATGCCGGTTTCCGCCTGGGCGGCAATGTCGAGGCCCGGTCGGCGGCGGGAGGGTCCCTCGGTGCCGAAGCCGGACACCGCGGCGAGGACGACGGTGGGATTCAGTTCGCGTATTTCGTCGGCCGACAGGCCCAGCTTTTCCATCACCCCTGGTCGCAGGTTGTGGATCACGACGTCGGCTCGGGCGATGAGGGCCCGGGCGTGGCGGAGATCGTCCTCGGCTTTGAGGTCGAGGACGATCGACTTCTTGCGCCGGTTGTAGGCGCGCATGATGGCCTCGCCGTAGACGCCGATCCCGCGTGCCTGGTCGCCGCCGGGGCCTTCGATCTTGAGGACGTCGGCGCCGAGGTCGGCCAGGGTCTGCGCGGCGCCTGGCGCCGCGATGTACTGACCGAAATCGACGACCATGATCCCGGTCAGAGGCAGGTCATCGGGAGCGTACGCAGAGTCTGGCATGGTTCCTCATTCTGTGCCGGTGTGGACCTCGGGGCTGGTGGAGCCGTTCTGGGTCCTCAGCGTGGCCGAATGGGTTGCTGTCGTACCATCGGCGGCTGTCACACTCTTCACGTCAGTAGTGTGTGACCCGTCACACCTAGGAGGCGTTCGATGCGCACTGCGCCCGAGGCAACCAAAGACGATCTGCAGGGCACGATCGCCCGTATTCGCCGGTCGGTGCCGCGGATGGCACGGGCAATCATCGACCGCTACATCGCCACCTCGCCGCTCTACACGCAGACCGCGGTGCCCGAACATTTGCACCGGGACGGCGCCCACACCGTTCGATCGCTGCTCGAGGTGTGCCTGCAGTCGATCACCGACGAGTCCATCGACGTCGCCGACACGATGCGCGAGAACATCGAACGCGGCACCGAACGAGTCGCGGAAGGGTTGCCGCTACGGGAGTACATGCGCTGCTGGCAGATCGGATTCGACGTACTCTCCGAAGAACTGGAACGCGAACTCGGCACCGACCACGGACTGTTCTGGTTCGCATACCGCCGCGCCCATACCACGTTTGACTGCATGCTACGAGAGGTCATCTCCGCGTACGAGATCCACGCGCACGACCTCATTTCGGCGCAAGACCGAAACCATGCCCCCACCATCGATGCCCTCCTGCGCGGCGACGGATGGGTGTTCGACGACCCCGACTCCGTCCCTGCCGAACCGAGCATCATGTTGCTGCACATCGGTGACACCCCCGCCGAGGGATCAGGCGACCGGAACGCCCGATCACTGGCGGCCACACGGAAGGTCCGCGCCATTCGCGCCCACCTCGCCAGGGCCGTCCCCGGCCTGTGGCTCATCGATGTCCGGCCTCGGCACGCTCGGATTCTGATGTATCCACCGATCGGGGCACTCGACCCGCTGGCCGTGGACCTTGCGCGGGTCAGCGGCGCACCGGTGACGATCGCTATCGAGGACGCCACTTCGATCGAGGATCTTCCGCGTGCCGGCACCACGGCCGCCGAGGTACTCGACATCGCGATCCGGTCCGGCCGCACCGGCACGGTCAGCCGAATGAGCGATGTCGCACTTGCGCACCATTTCGCCCACACCAGTGCGTCGCTGCCGGTGCTGCTGGACCGCTGCGCCCCGTTGCAATCGCGACCGGACCTGGTGCACACCCTCCGGGTCTATCTGGCCAGCAACCTGGATCGACGGGCCACTGCGGACACCCTGGTGGTCCATCCCAACACCGTCGACAACCGGCTCATCCGCGTCCGCGAACTGACCGGCCTCGACGTACACGTCACCACGGAGCTGCTCACTCTCGCGGTCGCGGTCAGCGCCGCCACCGTTCACCCCGACGCGGGGGCCGACCACCCGCAGTGAATCTGTGATCGGTCACAGATTGGGGCCGGCAGGGGTGTGCGCGCAGACGATTGTTCGGCTGATGTCCGGTGCACAGAATGAGGCGCACGGATCGCAGCGTCGCGGTCCGACACCCACGCCGAGGAGAACGCCACATGACGGACATCATCGACTACGCCGACAAAGTCTGGAAGGGCGAAGCCAACCAGAACGCCTACCACCACGGAGACCTCCGGAAGGAGGGAATGCACTACATCGCGGAGGGCGCATACATGTGGCCGGCATTCGGCAACGTCTACGTATTTCCCACCAAGGCTGGCCTTTTCGTCTACGACACCGGCGACCGCCGCACTGCCGTAGACCTGTTCGCAGCCACCCGGCGAATCTCCGAGCAACCGGTGCACACGGCCGTCTACTCGCACGGACACGTCGACCACGTCTTCGGCATGGAACCCTTCGACACCGAAGCGCGCGAGCGCGGCTGGACCCGCCCCACGGTCCTCGCACACGAAAACGTCACCAGCCGGTTCGACCGCTACAGGGAAACCCGCGGCTACAACGGCATCATCAACCAACGCCAATTCCAGGCGCCGAACCTGATGTGGCCGGACGAATACCGATACCCCGACGTCACCTTCACCGACCAGACCACCCTCGCCATCGACGACCTGCAGGTGCAACTGCATCACGCCCGCGGTGAGACCGATGACGCCGCGATCGCCTGGATGCCCGACCGCAAGATCCTGTGCTGTGGTGACTTCTTCATCTGGGCCAGCCCCAACGCCGGAAACCCGCAGAAGGTGCAACGCTTCGCACACGAGTGGGCCCAAACCCTGCGGTGGATGGCCGACCTGGGCGCCGAAATCCTTCTCCCCGGACACGGGCTCCCGATCCTCGGCGCCGACCGAATCCGCACCACCCTCGCCGACGCCGCCGAACTCCTGGAAATCCTGCACGGCCGCACCCTCGAGATGATGAACGCCGGAGCGACCCTCGACGAGGTCGTGCACACTGTCACCGCACCAGCGGAACTGCTCCGCAAGCCCTACCTCGCCCCCTCCTACGACGAACCGGAATTCGTCATTCGCAACGTCTGGCGCCTCTACGGCGGCTGGTACGACGGCAACCCCGCCAACCTCAAGTCCGCCGCCCGCGCCGACCTCGCCCGCGAGGTCGCGGACCTCGGCGGCGGCGCCGCCCAACTGGCCGAGCGGGCCCGCGCCCTACTGGCACGAGGCGAACACCGGCTGGCGGGACACTTCGCCCAGATGGCCACCGACGCCGATCCGCAGAGCCGCGACTCGCATCAGGCCCGCGCCGACATCTTCGGCCAGCTGGAACAAGGCGCCACTTCCACTATGGCGAAAGGCGTCTACGGGTGGGCAGTGGCGGAATCGCGAGCCTTCCTCGACGGCAGCGACCACGCGACCGAACTCGAGGCCAAAACGGCCGGCCGCGCGCGATGGGCATTCTGACCTCAGAAAATCCCCGTCCACCAGCGGACTCAGGTTCGGTGGATGAGGAACCGGACTACCGGTACACGCTGGCGAACGAACGCACCTACCTGGCATGGATCCGCACCGCTATGGCGCTCCTGGCGGCAGGTGTGGCTGCCCATCAGTTACTTGCGTTGCCCTCCGGGGCACTGCAGATGACGATCACGATGGTGTGTTTCGGGCTATCCACCGTCGTCGCCTCCGGCGCGTATCTGCGCTGGAGGGCCGCGCAGTCGGCCATTAGGCGGAACCTGCCACTTCCGGGCTCCGTCCTCGTGCCCGCTCTCGCTCTCGGTCTGGGGATCCTCACGCTCCTCGCCGCCGGAGCGGCATTGTGGTCGTGATCGGGTCCGCCGACCGGGATCCGGGATTACAACCAGACCGCACGGCATTGGCCTGGCGGAGAACCACACTCTCCGCCGCCGCGACGACGGTGGCGCTCCTCCACATTCCCCCCACCCATAGTGACCGCGCGGCTTCGCTCACCTTGGTACCGATGGCGGTGCTGCTGCTCGCGATCACGTACGTCAGCCACCGGCGAGGCCGTTCGCTGCGGCGGGGGACTCAGGGAATGACCGGACACCATGCCTTGCTGGTAGCTCTACTCGTAACAGCCACAGCGATCGCGGCTGCCGCGACCGCAGCCTATGCCCGATAGCCGCACTCTCGAACCATAATTCGAAGCACACGCTGGAAGGAGACACCGATGCCCGTTGCGGAAGTCGACAACAACCCGCTGTTCGGAGGCACCGAAATCACCGTTGTGGCCCCAGGAATCTTCACGATGGGCCTACAGGGAAATAGCTTGGCCGTAGAAACTGATGAGGGATTGCTCGTCGTCGACTCCGGACCGAGCCCATCCGTGGTTCCTCAGGCACTCGCACAACTCCGCGAACACACCGACCAGACAGTCCGCTGGATCGTCTACAGCCACGGCCATCTCGGTTACAACTACGGTGTGCCAGGGTTCCTGGCCGAAGCCGAAAGGCGCGGAGAACCCCGCCCGACGATCATCGCCCACGAGAATGTCGTTCGCCGCTACCGTCGCTACATCGAGACCGCCGGGCTCCAGAACCACATCAACTCCCGCCAGTTCCGTCGGCCGATCAAAGAGTTCACGCCAGTGCCGACCCTGACGTTCCCCAACCAAACCTACTGGGATGCAATGACACTCGACGGCCCGACCCGTCAGGTTCGGCTGTTGTGGGCACCGTCGGAGACGGACGATGTCACCGCCGTGTGGTTGCCCCAAGAACGGATCCTCTACGGGAGCGCCGCAGTCATCGACAGCATCCCGAACATCGGCACGCCCATGCGCACCATGCGGGACGCCGTGCGGTGGGCGAACACCCTCGACAGTCTTGCCGCCCTCAATCCTGCCGTCCTGATCCCCGAGTTCGGATCAGTCATCCACGACGTCGGCGCCGAGCAACTGGCCGCCACCTCGGCGGCACTTCGCTGGCTGCGCAGAGCCGTCGTGGAACGCCTCAACAAGGGAATGGGCGTCGACGACATCGTGCACGATATCGACTACCCGACCGAACTGTTCGAGGTCCCGTGGATGAAACAAGCCTACGGGCATCGGGACTTCATCGTGCGGGACATCGCCCGCTCGGAAACCGGGTGGTGGGACGGCAACCCGACCCACCTACACCCCTCCCGGCCCGACGTCGCCGCCAACGCGCGCGCGGCAGCGATCACCGACAAGCAGGCCGTGCTCGACCAGGCACACCGACTGCGTGACGCCGGACAGGTTCAGGAAGCGCTGCACGTCGTCGATCTGCTGGCACTCGCGACCGCAGACTTCCCAGAGGCCCACCACGCCCGCAAACTGAAATCCGAACTGAGTGCGCTTCTGGCCAAAGACGCACCCAGCTACGTCTCGCGCAGCTTCTATCGCGCCGTGACCTAAAGCGGCACACAGCAAGATGAAGGGCGGAGCCGGTCGATCTTGCGCAACTCTCGCCCGGCAGATCGACGAACGTCAGCTCGTAAATCCCGGACCCGAACGAGCCGGAGGGGTTGATTCCCCCCGCGCTACGATCCCCCAACCGTCACGTGACACTCGTCTCAACAATGATGCGGCCCGTACTAACCCCGCGCCATGTCGACGAACTTGGACAGGTGAAGCTGGTGCGCCACAGTGATTGTCGCGGTGGGGCCGTTACGGTGCTTGCCGAGGATGAGGTCGGCCTCGCCGCCGCGGGGATCGTCGCGTTCGGTGGCGTCGGGGCGGTAGAGCAGGATCACCATGTCGGCATCCTGCTCGAGCGATCCAGATTCACGAAGGTCGGCGACCTGGGGGCGCTTGTCCTGTCGCTGCTCGGGACCACGGTTCAGCTGGCAGATCGCGACCACGGGAACTTCGAGTTCCTTCGCCAAAAGCTTTAGGCTACGGGAGAACTCGGAGACTTCCTGCTGACGTGACTCGACTTTCTTACCGGAGCTCATCAGCTGCAGGTAGTCGATCACGATCAGCTTGATGTCGTGTTTCTGCTTGAGCCGCCGGGCTTTTGCGCGGATCTCCATCATCGTGAGGTTCGGCGAGTCGTCGATGAACAGCGGCGCCTCACTGATCTCGCTCATACGACGAGCGAGCTTCGTCCAGTCGTCGTCGGTCATCTTGCCGGAGCGCATGTCACCGAGCTTGATCTTCGCCTCCGCCGACAACAGACGCATGACGATCTCGGTCTTGCTCATCTCGAGCGAGAACATGACGCTGGCCATACCGTGCTTCACGGAGCAGGAGCGCAGGAAGTCCATGCCGAGCGTGGAGTTGTGGGTGGGCACCATCGAACGACCCGCGAGGTACAGGTGGTCGGCGTTGTCGACCTCGACGCACCGCACGGGGACACTCTCGATCTGGCGCACCGCGACGATACGGCGCGAACCGCTGATCTCGCCGCGAAGCTCCTTGTGCCGGATCGCCTTCCGATGTAGCTGGAACACCTCGTCGTCGGCGCAGAACGTGACACCACCGTCGACACGATGGCAGTCGTATCCCAACCCGACAACGAGCTCTGCCACATCATCCGACAACGGGTGGTTAACGGCCTCGAACCGCACCGAACCGTCGTCAGCGACCGACCCCGCCACATCGAGCAGGCCGGCCAGCAACTCACGACGCTCCGACTCCGAACCGCGCAGCAGTTCAGCCGGGATCCGCTTGGCACCGGCGTGAAGGGTGAGTTCCTCGGTACCCACGGGCATTTCAGGATCAGAGATGCTCTGGACGGTGAGCGAGGCTCCCAGAGCGTAGGGGTCGACGCGCACAGTCGACGTCGGCAACTGCAGCGCACGGGTGTGCGCGACCTGGTGTCCGTGATCTACCGAACCGACGATCTGAGCCGTGGTGCGGACGGCGGCCTGGCCGTCGACGTCCGTCAACCACTGATGCTGCTCGTCGGCGACGAGGACGGTGCCGTCGGAGAATTCCACCTCGTAGCAGGGCCTACCCACCATGACGTCGGTGGCAGCGACGACGCGGGTGGGCTTGCCGTCGGCGTCGATGAGGTGATCGCCGACCTGGACGTCACCCATGGTGGTCCAGCCGGTGGGCGTGGCGAGGGGAGTGTCGAGGGCGAGCGCCTTGCCCACACCGGGTCGGGCCGCGACGATGATCATCTGGCCGGGGTGGAGGCCGTTGGTGATCTCGTCGAGTTCGACGAAGCCGGTGGGCACACCGAGGGAGATGCCGCCGCGGCTGGCGATGGAGTCGATCTCGTCCATCGTGGGCTGCAGGAGCTCCTCGAGGGGGACGAAGTCTTCGGTGGTGCGGCGTTCGGTGACCTCGAAGATCTCGGCCTGCGCACGGTCGACGACCTCGGCGACGTCCTGACCGTCGGCGCCGGTGTAGCCGTATTGGACGATGCGGGTGCCGGCGTCGACGAGGCGACGCAGGATGGCCTTCTCCGCCACGATCTCCGCGTAGTAGCCGGCGTTGGCGGCGGTGGGCACCGTCTGGGTGAGCGTCACCAGATAGGGCGCTCCACCGATGCGACGGAGCTCGCCACGACGATCCAGCTCCGCGGACACCGTCACCGGGTCGGCGGGCTCACCGCGGCTGTAGAGGTCCAGGATCACGTCGTACACCGACTGATGCGCGGGACGGTAGAAGTCGCCGGGACGGAGCACCTCGAGCACGTCCGCGATGGCATCCTTGCTGAGGAGCATGCCGCCGAGCACCGACTGCTCCGCCGCCATGTCCTGAGGTGGCTGCCGGCCGAACTCTTCGCCGGGCTCCGCGTCAGGCGGACCCGGGTATTCGGAACGGCCCCGATCGTCTACTACAGCCACTCGACCGACCTTCCCCATCACTGTGGCGCCACCCCGGAAAATGCTTCCCGGTGTCGGTGCCCCGAACTCTTTGTACTCGCCCCCACCGACAACCTTCGCAGGCTCTTCGCGGCAGCCGGCGTCGTGATCGCGAGACACGCCGGGACGACGTTAGGGATTAGCTACCCGGTGTTCAAACCAGCCTGTGTACACAGTTGGGGACAAATTGTGTAAACCGCTGGGTACGTTTGTTAACCCCATGGGGATAACCTGAGGATAAGTACATATCACAATCCCAAAGACCCAGATCAGAGCCGTTTTTTGGTTTCTCACCACTGTGGATGAAAACCCGTTCGGCGTGTCTTTCGCGTTGACGACTCGGGCGTGTTGAGTTGGTCGCCCCTGCGTGGCAATATGATTCACCTCACAGATCGTCGGCGGGGCGGCTAACTTCCAGACACAGCTGGAAGCCGCTCCTCTACGTGCTTCACACCCGTGAAAAGCAGGCTCGAGAGGGCGGCTGGAAGCCGGAATCGACAAGCACAGACCCCCCACACGCCGAAGCGTCCGGGGGGCCTGTGAGTAAACGAGTCGACTAGGCGCCGACGACGTTCAGGTGGAACTTCGCAACCACGTCGGGGTGCAGGTTCACGACGATGGCGTGCTTGCCGGTCGCCTTGATGTGAGCCTTCGGCAGCTCCAGGCTGCGCTTGTCGACGACGGGTCCACCGGCGGCCTTGATGGCACCGGCGACATCGGCGGCGGTAACCGAACCGAAGAGCTTGCCCGAGTCACCAGCGGTCTTGACCGACAGCGAGATGCTCTCGAGGCCCTCGATGGCGTCCTTGAGCTCCTTGGCGTGGTCGAGACCGCGCACGGCGCGGGCTTCCTGCGCACGACGGATGCCCTCGACCTGCTTCTCGGCGCCACGGGTGGCGACGATGGCCAGGCCGCGGGGCAGCAGGTAGTTGCGGCCAAAGCCGTCCTTGACCTCGACGGTGTCGCCAGGCGCACCGAGGTTGTCCACGTCAGCGGTGAGGATGAGCTTCATGTCTTTCCTCCCTTTCCTTAGCGAGCCACGGTGGCGTAAGGCAGCAACGCCACCTCACGTGAGTTCTTGACGGCAATGGCAACGTCACGCTGGTGCTGGACGCAGTTGCCGGTGACACGGCGCGCGCGGATCTTGCCGCGGTCGCTGACGTACTTACGCAGAAGCGTCGTGTCCTTGTAGTTGATCTGCGTGTTCTTCTCTTTGCAGAAGATGCAGATCTTCTTCTTCATTACCTTGTCGCGCAAGGGCGGCTTCGGCATTAGTTTGCTCTTTTCTGGATGTTCCGATCAGGTACGGATCAGAACGGGGGTTCGTCGCTCCCACCACCAGAGCCTCCGAAGGAGCCGGACGCCTGCGGCGCGCTGCCCCACGGATCATCTCCGCCGGTGTTGGTGGATTGCGGACGTCCGCCGCCCGATCCGCCGGAGGAACCGAAGCCACCGCCGCTGCCGCCACCACGGTTGGCCTTGTTGACCTTGGCCGTGGCGTACCTCAGCGAGGGGCCGATCTCGTCGACCTCGAGCTCGACGACAGTGCGCTTTTCACCTTCACGAGTTTCGTAGGAGCGCTGCTTGAGCCGGCCGCTCACGATCACTCGCGAGCCACGGGTCAAGCTCTCCGCGACGTTCTCGGCTGCCTCGCGCCAGATGTTGCAACGCAGAAACAGCGCTTCGCCGTCTTTCCATTCATTGGTCTGACGGTCGAAGCTGCGGGGCGTGGACGCGACAGTGAAGTTCGCGACCGCGGCACCCGCGGGGGTGAATCGAAGCTCCGGATCAGCCGTCAAGTTTCCGATGACGGTGATGACGGTGTCGCCTGCCATATGGTTCCTCCTGCAGAATGTGGAGTTCGGTTGGGCACGAGCCTAGGGCTGGTGACCGACAGAAATCACTTGTTGTGGCGCAGAACCTTCGTACGCAGCACCGACTCGTTCAGACCGAGCTGACGGTCGAGCTCTGCGACGGTGGCGGGAGTAGCGCTGATGTCGATCACCGCGTAGATGCCTTCGCTGTGCTTCAGGATCTCGTAGGCGAGACGACGCTTACCCCAGACATCGACCTTGTCGATCTTGCCGCCGTCCTGGCGAACAACATTGAGGAACGTATCCAGCGAAGGAGCAACAGTGCGCTCGTCCAGGCTGGGGTCAAGGATGACCATCAATTCGTAATGACGCATAAGACCTCATCACCTCCTATGGACTAGTGAAAACGGCCACGGACTGTCCGTGGCAGGAGGGTCGTTGCGTCAGCAACCTTTGCAGGTTACACGACGAGCCCCTGACCAGCGAAATCAGGCCGACTGGTGTGATCGCGGGAATTGCGGGGTACGCCGACACGATGGCAGAAGAGAAGAAATTCCGACAGGGCGACGAGGTGGAGTGGAAGACCCACGGCACCACCACGTCAGGGACGGTCGAGGAGAAGATCACCGAGGACACCGAGGCGGCGGGCCGCACGGTACGGGCGTCCGAGGACGACCCGCAGTACCGCGTCGTCAGCGGCAAGAGCGGGCGGGACGCCGTCCACAAACCCGACGCCCTGCGCCGGGCGAGCGACTGACCGCCGCACCCTCGGCGTTTCCGCGTCGCACGCGAAGCCCCGCGCACCCTAATGTGGATTCATGCATATCGGAGCTCGGCAGCGGTCGCCGATCACGGCGCTCGTCGTCGGGTTGGCGGGCCTCTCCATGCTCGCCGGCTACCTACAGAAGGCGCGGTGCGCCGGGGCGCCGTTCGACGGCGTCGGGCGAAGCCTGATCTTCGACCGGATCAAGGACACGCAGGTCTGCTACTCCGACATCCAGTTCCTGTGGCTCGGACGCGACGTCAACCTGCACGTCTTCCCGTACGTCACCGGAGGGATCAACGCCGACGGCATCCTGACCGGCGGCACCGTGGAGTACCCGGTGCTGAGCGGTGTGCTGATGTGGCTCGGCGGCATCGGTTCACACACCGACGCCGACTTCCTGCTGCACTCGGCGCTGATCCTCGCCCCGTTCGGCCTGCTCACGGCGTGGATGCTGGGACGCCTGGCCGGCTGGTGGGCGCTGTTGTGGTCGGTCACTCCGCCGCTGGTGCTGTACGCGTTCCACAACTGGGAACTGCCGGTGGTCGCGACGTCGGTGGCCGCGATCTTCGTGATGACGTTCGAACGCATTCCCCTCCGCGCCCGGGCCGTCCTCGCGGCGGTGCTCCTCGCCGTCGGCTTCTGCCTGAAGGTGTATCCGGGTGCGTTCGTGCTGCCGCTGATCGCCTACGTCCTCACCCGGAACGGCACCGCGGGGCGGCGCTACGACGTGCGCGGCGCGGTGATGGTCGCGGTGGCCGCGATCACCACCGTCGTGGCGGTGAACCTGCCGTTCGCCCTCATCTCCTACAGCGGATGGCGGGCGTCGTTCACGTTCCAGGAGAAGCGTCAGGCCGACCTCACCACCAACTCCATTTGGTACTGGGGCCTGCGACCGCTGTTCGGGCCGGTCGCCGACGACGTCCCGCTCCCCGCGTACGACCAGACGGTGAGCCTGCTGTCGCCGCTCCTCGTGTGCGCCGCGTTCGCGATCGCCCTGCGGCTCGGCTGGCTGCGGTTCCAACGCGACGGCGCCTACCCGTGGATCGCCGTCAGCGCCGCGATGCTCTGCGGATTCCTGCTGCTGCACAAGGTGCATTCGCCGCAGTACACGTTGTGGCTCATCCCGTTCTTCGTCCTGCTGCGCGTCCCGTGGGGACTCGTTGCGGCGTATCTGGTGGCCGACCTGTCGATGGGGATCGGCGTCTTCAAGTACTTCGGCGCCCTCGCCGCCCAGACCGACGCGTCGACGTTCGAGGTTTTGGTGAAGTTCGGTGTCTGGGGCCGCGCGGGACTGCTGGTGGTGCTGTTCTTCGTGTTCCTGCGCGCAACCCTCCGGCATCCGCCCGTCCGCGGGCGCACCGGTCCCGAGTCCGGCCGGAGGCCGGTGCTGAAATCTCCCGAGCCGGTGCGATGAGCGAATCCTGGTTCGCACACCCCACGCTGACCGGACGGCACGTACGACTCGAACCACTGGGCGAGGACCACGTCGACGGCCTGCTGGACGCGGTCGACGACCCCCGCATCTTCCACTGGACGTCCGCCGCAATCGCCGACCGCGACGATGCGGTTGCCTTCGTCCGCACCGCCGACGAGGAGCCGACTCGCCTCGCGTACGCGCAGATCGACGTCACCACCGAGAGGATCGTCGGCTCGACGTCGCTGTATCTGATCGACCCGAAGAACCGCAGCCTCGCGATCGGGCACACCTGGTTGTCCCGTTCCGCGCAGGGAACGCTCGTCAATGCGGAGTCGAAACTGCTGTTGCTGCGGCGGGCGTTCGAAGACCTCGGCGCGGTCCGTGTCGAATGGCACACCGACGAGCGCAACGCCCATTCCCGCGGCGCCATCGCGAAGCTGGGGGCCGAGTTCGAGGGAATCCTGCGCAAGCATCGACGTCGCCGCGACGGGACCTGGCGTAACACCGCACTGTTCTCGATGATCGACGAGGAGTGGCCGCGCATCTGCCCCCGACTCGAGGCACGAGTCGAGGGCTGACACGGTCACGTCACGTCACGTCACGCGACGGGAGCGGTGGCCGTCACCCGCTTCACGAACTCGATGACCGCCGAGCGCATTTCGGCACTGCGCGGAACCGCCCCGGACATCCAGAACGCGCCGTGGATCAGACCGTCGAAGCGGATCGCCTCGGTGTCGACCCCGGCCTGCCGCAGCGACTCGGCGTACGCCTCCGCCTCGTCGCGGGCCACCTCGTTCTCGGTGGTGAGCACGAGGGTCGGCGGCAGACCCGCGAGGCTCGCGGCGCGACTCGGAACGGCGTACGGGTGTTCCGAGTCCTCGGGCGACGACAGGTAGTTGTCCCAGAACCAGTCGAGGTCCCCGGCGCCGATCACGTATCCCTCGGCGAACTCCGCCTTGGACGGGAAGTCGGCGTTCGGATCGATCACCGGGTAGATCAGCACCTGCCCCCGCAGCCGCGGTCCGCCCTCGTCCCGGGCCCGCAGTGCGGTGACGGCGGCCAGGTTGCCGCCGGCGCTGTCACCCGTGACGACGACATCGCCGGGATCACCGCCGTAACTTTCGACGTTGTCGGCCACCCACTGCAGCGCTGCGGACGCGTCGTCGGCGGCGGCCGGGAACCGGTGTTCCGGTGCGCGGCGGTACGTCGCGGCGACGACGATCGCGCCTGCGCCGTTCGCGACCGCCCGCGCCGGTTCGTCGACGACGTCGAGGTCTCCTGCGACGAACCCACCGCCGTGGAAGTACAGGACCACCGGGTGCGGGGCGGGCCCCTCGGGCACGTAGACCCGCAGCGCGATCTGCGCTCCGCCGCTCTCGTAGTGCGCGTCTTCCACCCGGGCGACGGGTTCGGGCGGCGCCTGCAGCCCGGTGAACGTCGCCACGACCGCCCGCACCTCCTCCACCGTGCTGTGCTCGAAAGCCTTCAGCCCCTGCGTCTGTAGTCCGGCAATCAGTTCTGCTGCGTGTACGTCGAGTGCCATGTCGGTCTCCTTGGTCGGGGGGTTCGGGGTCAGGACACGGTGGAGGCCACGCGGGCCTCCGCCCTGGTGAGCGCGAAACCGGAGTAGCCGCCGGCCACCACCTCGTCGCACGTCGCCCGGTAGGTGGGGGCGCCGCCGAGGTAGACCATGCAGGCACGAGGCTTGCCGGGAATGTTCGCGCCCATGTACCACGAGTTCGTCTCCGGCAGCAGGGTCTGGTTGGCGATGTCGTTGGTCAAAGCACCCCAATCGCTTTCGGCCTGCGCGGTGGGCTCGATGACGTCGAGGTCGCGGCCGTCCAGGTAGTCGATCGCGTCGGTCGCGAAGTCGACGTGGTCCTCGATGGCGAGGGGCATGTTGTAGAGCACCGACGGCGACTGCGGTCCGGTGATGAGGAACAGGTTCGGGAACTCGTTGACCATGATGCCGAGGTAGGTCCTGGGTCCGTGCTCCCACTTCTCGGCCAGCGGCAGACCGCCGCGACCGCGGATGTCCATGGCCATCAGCGGACCGGTCATCGCGTCGAATCCGGTTGCGAGGACGATGGTGTCGACCTCATAGACGCGGTCACCGACCCGGACCCCGGTCTCGGTGATCTCGTCGATCGGCGTGGACTTCACGTCGACGACACTCACCGAGTCGCGGTTGAACGCCTCGTAGTAATTGGTCTCGAGCGGGGGACGCTTGGTGCCGTACGCGTAGCCCGTCGGCGCCAGCGTCGCGGCCTTCGCCGGGTCCTGCACCCGCTCGTGGATCCGGTCGCGGATGTAGTCGGCGATCGTGTCGTTGGCCTTCTTGTCGAACAGGATGTCCTGGTAGGAGTCGATGAACAACCGGAACCCGCCGGCGTTCCAACGCTCGTCGAACGTGCGGCGGCGCTCCTCGGCGTCGACGGCGAGCGCGGACGGCTGCACCTGAGTGAACGGCACGCCGAGGAAGTGGTTACGGGCCGCGGTCCGCACGTCCGCGTAGTTGCTCTTGATGTCCGCCACTTCGTTCGGGTCGATCGGACCGTTGCCGAGAGGGGTCGCGAAGTTGGGGGTGCGCTGGAAGACCACCAGTTCGGCGGCGTCCTCGGCGATGAACGGGATGGCCTGGATGCCGCTGGCCCCGGTCCCGATCACCGCCACCCGCTTGCCGGTGAAGTCGGCGCCCTCACGCGGCCAGTTGCCGGTGAGCAGCACCTCCCCGCGGAAGTTGTCGATGCCGCCGAACTCCGGCGTCTTCGGCACCGACAGGTTGCCCGCCCCCGAGATGAAGTACCGGCTGCGCACGACGGCGCCGTCGTCGGTGCGGACCGTCCACACCGAGTTCTCGTCGTCCCAGTGCACACCGACCACGCGGGTGTCGAACGTGATGTCTTTGCGCAGGTCGAAGCGGTCGGCGACGTGTTCGAGGTAGCGGAGGATCTCCGGCTGTCCGGCGAACCGCTCACTCCACTGCCATTCCTGCTGCAGGTCCTCGTCGAACGAGTACGAGTAGTGGACGCTCTCGATGTCGCAGCGGGCCCCCGGATAGCGATTCCAGAACCAGGTGCCGCCCACGTCCGAGCCGGCTTCGAACACCCGCGTCGACAGCTTCATCGTGTCGCGCAGCTTGCGCAGCGCGTAGAGGCCGGCGAACCCGGCACCCACGACGACGACATCGACGTCGGCAGAAGAAATGGTCTTTGACATGGCGTTGAGCTCCTCGGGACGATGGGTTCCGGCTGGAGTCGAGCGGGCAACCGGGGTATGCCAACGACAATGGCCCACGTCACATCACCCCCACACCGGGTAAAACACCCCCTCGGTTACCTGTGTTGTCCGTCACATCCAGTGGGGGTAGGTTCGTGCCCACCTGGCCAAACCGGACACGGGAGAGATCCACTGACTCGCTCGAGAGAACTCACGAGGTCGATGACCAGCTTCGTCGGCCGACGCCGCGAGATCGAGGAAGCCCGCGCACGACTGCAACAGTCCCGGCTCGTGTCGCTGCTCGGTCCCGGCGGCGTGGGCAAGACGCGGCTGGCCGAGGAACTCGCGGTCCGCTCCGCACGCGCCTTCCGCGACTCCGTCCGGTGGATCGACCTCGCGCCGGTCCGCGATCCCGACGCGCTGCCCTCCGCGGCCGCGGCCGCCCTCGGCGTCACCGACCAGTCGAGCCGTGCGGTGATGGACAAGGTGATCGACCAGCTGCAGTCCCGGCACCTGCTGATCGTCCTCGACAACTGCGAGCACCTACTCTCCGCCGCAAGCGAATTCGTCGGCACCGTCCTCACCTCGGCGCCGGAGGTCCGGGTCCTCACCACGAGTCGCGAACCACTCGGGATCGCCGGCGAATTCACGTACCTCCTCCCGCCGCTGAGCACTCCGGGTGACATCGAGGACTGCCGCGCCGCGGACATCGCCCCGTTCGAATCGGTGTCGTTGCTCGTCGAGCGCGCGCAGGGCGTCGTCGCCGACTTCCGCCTCACCGACGCGAACGCCCCCGCCATCGCGCAATTGTGCAACCAGCTCGACGGGATCCCGCTCGCCATCGAACTCGCCGCGGCCCGGTTGCGGTCGCTGTCCGCGTCACAGCTCGTCGAACGCCTCGACCAGCGTTTCGCACTCCTCACCGGCGGTGACCGGGCGGCGATGCCCCGTCAGCAGACGCTGCGCGCCCTCATCGACTGGAGTTACGAACTGTGCTCGGACACCGAGCGGTTGCTGTGGTCCCGGCTCGCCGTGTTCCCCGGAAGCTTCGATCTCGAAGCCGCGGAGGCGATCAGCGGGTTCGGTGCGCTGTCGGACTCACCGGTCATCGACGTCCTCGATCGGCTGGTCGGAAAATGTCTTGTCACCGTCGACCGTTCGACCGAGCGACTTCGGTACTCGCAACTGATGACGGTGCGTGAGTACGGGCACGAACTCCTCGAACTGAGCGGGGAGCGCGACGAGCTGTACCGGCGACATCTCGAGCACTATTCGGAGCGCGCCCGCCGGTCGTCGCTCGACTGGTGCGGGCCAGGACAATCCGAGACCCTCGCGGGGCTGCGGATCGACCACGCCAATCTCGTGGCCGCCCTGGACTGGGCCCTGCACGACGACACACAACGGGCCGGGGCCGCGGAACTGGCCGTCGCCCTGCGATACCACTGGATCGCAGGCGGCAACCTGTCCGACGGGCGGATCCGGCTCGAGCGGATACTGCTGCGGCTCACCGAACCCACCCGGGAGCGGGGCGACGTGCTGTGGGTGACCGCGTGGACCGCGCTGATCCAGGGCGACCGTGACGCCGCGCGCGAACACCTCGACGAATGCACGGCGATCGCGACGGCGCTCGGTGACGAACGCCTGCGGGCGCACGCCGATCACTGGGCGGCGATCCACGCCATGTTCTCCGGTCGCCCCGGCGACGCCATCGTGTTGTTCCGTGACGCCATCGCCGTCCACCGCGCCGTCGGCGACACGGCATCGGTGCTGACCGCGTCGTTCGAGTTGGGCATGGCGCAGACCTACGACGGCCGGCTCGACGACGCCCTCGAGACGTGCCGCGACGTGATCGCGGTGGCGGACGTGCACGGCGAGAAATGGAACAAGGCCTACGCCCTGTGGGTTTCGAGCGTCGCGTACTTCCACCTGGGCCGGGGCGACGACGCCGTCGATGCCGCACAGCAGGCGCTGCGGATCCAACGCGACTTCAAGGACAAGATCTGCACGGCCCTGTCGATCGAGGTGCTGTCGTGGGTGGCCACGTCGAGCGGCGACGCGAACGCGGCGGCGAGACTGTGCGGCGCCGCGAAGGGTGTGTGGCATCGGCTCGGCACGTCTGTCGCGGCCTTCGGCCCGCAGATCACCGACGACGCCCTGACGTCGGAGCACGACGCCGCCCGCATGGTCGGGCCCGCCGAGTTCGCCCAGCTGGCAACGCCTGCGGTCCGGCTCACCATCGACCAGGCCGTCGACCTCGCACTGGGAACTCCCACCGAGCACAGGGCGCCACCCCGCGCCGAGGCGTCGCCGCTCACCAAACGGGAACAGGAGATCGCCGGGCTGCTCGCCGAGGGCCTCAGCAATCGGCAGATAGCCGAGGCGTTGGTGATCTCGCGGCGCACCGTCGACGGACACGTCGAGCACATCTTCGACAAGCTGGCCGTCAGCTCCCGCACGCAGGTGGCGGCGTGGGTCGCAGCCCGGTCACATCCACCCGTCCTGGAGACCGGCCGATAACCGGTGCGTAACCGCCGGCTGCGCGAAAGGCACTGCACAGTCGGGAATCTCGACGGTCTATACTCCACCTCGTCGCCCACGGTCGTGGGCTCCACCACGGGGAGGCAACGCATGACGTCGCAGCAGCAGGACACCTCGGCGGACCACAGCGGGCCGCTGGCACCGCCGCCCGCCAGCAGTCTGCCGCTCGCCATTCTTGCGATCGTCGCGTTCGTGCCGTTCGGCATCGTCGCACTTCTGCGCTCGCTCACCGTCCACCGACTATGGGAGCGGGGCGAGTACGACCTGTCGGTGCGCGCCGCCGCCGACGCCCGACAGTGGTCGATCCGCGCGATCGCCCTCGGCCTGTCGATCGCGGTGTTCGCGGTCGGGGCGGCGCTGGTGCTGTCGAAGCCCTAACCGCTTGCCGGCGAAACGCTGTGAGCGGCAGCAGCTTCTACCGGCGGTCGCGGGCGTAACCAGGCAGGCAGCCACCGCGGTTGCGCATCGAGCGCCTGGTCGAGCACGCCGCCCGCCGGATCGTCGATGAAGCCGTACCGCACGAGGTCCTCGTCGGGCCGGTAGATCTGGCGGATGATGAGCGCGCAGATGACCACGACCGCGACGTCGCGGACCACCACCGCTGCGGTGAACCACTGCTCGGGGAGTCCCTTGTCGGCCACTCCGAGGTAGTAGAACATCCGCGGCACCCACACCAGTGCGTCGATCGTCATCCAGGCCAGCAGGATCCGCCGGTGCGGGAACGCGAGCACGGCCAGCGGCACCAGCCACAGCGAATACTGCGGGCTCCACACCTTGTTGGTGAGGAGGAAACCCGCGACCAGCAGGAAACACAGTTGGGTCAGCCGCGGCCGTTTCGGCGCCGTCAGCGCGATGTACCCGATCCCGGCGCACACGAGGGCGAACAGCAGGAACGACACCGCGTTGAGCACGGTGGGCGCCTGCCCGGCCGACAGGATGCCGTCGAATCCGGTCCAGCCGGTGAACGACGAGATGACGTTGTAGACGGAATCCGGGTCGGCGCCGCGTTCGGAGTTGAGCCGGAAGAATTCGGCCCACCCCCGTGGGAACAGCAGGGCGATCGGCAGATTGACCGCCAGCCACGCGCCGACACCGGTCATCGCCGTCACCGACCACTCGCGGACCTTGCCCGTGCGCAGGCACAGCACCAGCAGAGGTCCGAGGAGCAGCAGCGGATACAGCTTGGCGGCACCACCGAGGCCGAGCAGGATCCCGGCGAGCACCGGCCGTTTCCGCGACCACGCCAGAAGCCCACCCGCAGCGAAAGCCGTTGCGAGGGGATCGAAATTCGTGAACACATGCACGATCACCAGCGGGGACGCGGCGATCAGCGCGGCGTCCCAGACACGGCGTCCGGCCAGAAGCGCACTCGCCCAGACGGTGACCAGCCAGGCCAGTGCCAGACCCAGCGCGACGACGTTGAAATAGATCGCGACCTGCAGCGCACCGGGCAGCCAGTGCACCGCATCCCACGACTTCGCGATCGTCATCGCGCCGTACTGATAAAGCCCGGAGATCACCGGGTACTCCATGTAGCGGCGCTGGAGCTGGCCGTTGCCGGCGTCCTCCTCCCACCACTTCTTGTAGGGGAAGGCGCCCTCGTTCAACCGTTCCGCCCCGTACAGGGGCACCGTGTCCGAGTAGCACATGGCGACGTACTGCCGGCTGCCACTCCAGTCGAGCCCGAGCGCGCCGTTCTCGCCGACCGGCGCCTGCTGGATGCACGGCGCCTTCGCGAACCAGCCGAGCGCGAGAAACACGATCGCCAGCAACAGAATGACGCGCATCGGCGTGAAGAACCGGCTACGCCCCACGACCGCATGCCGTCCGACCGGACCGCCGATCACTCTGGAGAGGTCGGCGGTCAGCGGGTCGGTGCGCCCGGGAAGGTCCCGCCAATCCGCGGAGCGCCGATCCTTCGCCAGCGGCGCGGGCGAGACGAATCGCGTCTCGCCCGCGTCTCGGACGGCGTGCGCGTCAGGGTTGTCGGCCACTCCGCGAGGCTACCGGTCGCCGTTAACGGGCCGGAACCTGCTGCTGGCCGTTGCCGGCGTTCGGCGGCGTCGTCGTCTCCGGTTCCGCCGGCACTGCCGGGGCCGCCGTGGTCGGCCTCGGTGCCAGACCCGGAATCGGAATGGTGATCCCGGGCAGGATCTCCACCGGCGACGGCGTCACGATCACCGGCGGCACAAGCTCCGTCGGCAACTGGAACGTGCTCGTCGGCGGCGCCGACGTCTTGGTCGGTGCCGGCGCCGAATAGGCCGGGATACCCGACTGGCCACCGATCGCACCCGGCTTCGGGAACTTCTCGACGTCGGTGCCCTCGAGGGCGCCGTCCATCGTGTCCTTCCAGATGTCGGAAGGCAGACCGGAACCGTAGATCATCGCGCCGCCGCTGTTCTCCAGCGCCTGACCGTCGGTGGTGCCCACCCAGACCGCCGTGGACAGCGAAGGCGTGTACCCGACCATCCAGGCGTCCTTGTTCTTCCCGGTGTCGCCGAGCTGCGCGGTACCCGTCTTGGCTGCCGACGGGCGTCCGCCCGCCAGGTTGTGGCCGCGCGAGTACCCGGCGATGGGCTCCATCGCCGACGTCACGTTGTCGGCGACGTCCTTGTCGATGCGGTCCTCGCCGGTGTCGCCGCCGCGGTCGAGCAGCACCGTTCCGTCCGCGCTCACGACCTTCTGCACGAAGTGCGGGGCGTGGTACGTACCCGAGGCGGCCAGCGTGGCGTACGACGACGCCATGTCGAGGACCCGCGACTGGTACTGGCCGAGCACGATGCCGTTGTTCGGACCATTGCCGTCCGGCTCGGTCAGCGAAGCACCGACGCCGGGGATCTCCTTCGGGATGCCCGCCTTGTGGGCCATGTCGGCGATCGCCTGCGGTCCACCGTCGAGTTCGAGTTCCTGACGATAGAAGCTGGTGTTCAGCGAACGCTTCAGCGCCTCGGCGATGGTGCAGGTGCCGCAGCCCTCACCCTCGACGTTGCTGATGGTGATGCCGTTGACCGTCAGCTCCGAGCTGTCGTACATCTGCGACAGCGGGATGCCCTGGTCGAGGGCCGCGGCGAGACCGAACACCTTGAACGACGAACCGGTCTGCAGTCCGGCGTTCGCGAAGTCGTAACCACCGCCGTCCTCGCCGCCGTAGTACGCACGCACCGCGCCGGTCTTCGGATCGACCGACACGACACCGGTACGCAGGTTCTCCGGCTCACCCTCCATGTTGGAGCGGGCCGAATCCACCGCCGCCGCCTGGGCGACCGGGTCGATCGTCGTGGTGATCTCGAGGCCCTCGGTGTTGAGCAGCTGCTCGCTGATCCCCGCCTCACCCAGCTCCCGCAGAACCTGGTTCTTGATCAGGCCCTCCGGTCCGGAGTCCTGGTTGCCGTTGTCGACCTGCGCGATCGGCACGTACGGCGGGTACTGCATCACCGACCGGGCCGACTGCTCGAGCGTTCCCGCCGACACCATGCCGTCGAGCACATAGTTCCAGCGCGCCTGCGCACCCTCCGGGTTGGTCTCCGGATCGAGCAGCGACGGCAGCTGGATCGACGACGCCAGCACCGCGCTCTCCTCGACCGTCAACTGGTCGACGGGCTTGTTGAAATACGCCTTCGACGCGGCCGCGATGCCGTACGCACCACGCCCGAAGTAGATGGTGTTCAGGTACGCGGCGAGGATGTCGTCCTTGGACCACTCGCGGGCCATCTTCGACGAGATGACGAGTTCCTTCATCTTTCGCGTCAGCGAACGCTCGGAACCGACCATCGTCTTCTTCACGTACTGCTGCGTGATGGTCGAGCCACCGCCGGCACTGTCCTTGCCCAGGACGTTGTCGCGGGCGGCACGCGCGAAACCACCGATCGAGAAGCCGGGGTTCGAGTAGAAGTCCCGGTCCTCGGCAGCGAGCACCGCGTCACGGGTGTGCTTCGGGATCTGGTCGAGCGTCACCTCGGTGCGGTTGCCCTCCGGCGGCACGACCTTGCTGAGCACCGACGTTCCGTCGGACGCGTAGATCGTGGCCACCTGGTTGGTCTTGAGGTCGCCGGGGCGCGGAACGTCCTGGACGACGTACGCCGCCATGAACAGCAGGATCGGGATGATCAGGCCCATCGCGACGCACGCGTACGCCGTCCGGCGAACGATCTTCCACCGCGACTTCTTCGCGGGTGTCTTCTTGCCACCCTTCGGCGGTTCGCCACCGCGGCCGCCGCCGGTCTTGCGACCGTTCGACGGCGGAGGCCCCGGCGGGCGCCCACCGGGTCCCGACTGGTTACGTGCCACCGGGGGCACGCCGGCAGGACGTCCGGGCGGAGGGCCCGGACGTCGCGGCGGGGGACCCGGCGGACGGCCACCGCCCTGCGGCGGCGGACCGGGACGACGAGGCGGCGGGCCGGGGGGACGGCCACCACCCTGCGGGGGCGGAGGCGGCATCCGTCGCGGCGGCATGCCGCCCGATTGCGGCGGGGGCCCACCCGCAGGCTGTCCGCCGCGGGGTGGTGGACCTCCGGGGCGCCCCTGTGGCGGGGGGCCACTCGGTCGTCTCGGTCCGTTCGGTCGATCACCCGGGGCGTTGCTGCGGGGGGAACTCACGTACAAATCTCCAGTGGTTGTGGACCGGCTTCAGTCCTGCGTTACGTCTGTGGGCACTCTTCTGCCCGCGTCCGTGTTCGGGCGTGTCTACTCGCTCGCGGTACGACGGCTCGGAGGCCGCGGCCGTGGCGACGACCGCCTGGGCCGTTTCGGTTCGGGCACGGTACCGAGAACATAGGACTGGACCAAATGGTTCCAGCTGCATGTCCGGCACACCTCGACCACATGAACCGAGAACTCCTCCTGAGTGGACGCGAGACGCACCAGCTCCTCGGCCGTACGAGCCGAACCCGACACCGGGCCCAACTTGTCACCGAAGACCCAGGAGACCAGAGTCAACTGCTCCTTACGGCAGATCGGGCACACCACGTCACTGCCCTTGCCGTGGAACTTTGCGGCACGAAGCAGGTAGGGGCTGGCGTCACACACCTCCGTGACACCCGTCCTGCCCGAGTAGACCTCGGCCAGGAGAGACCGGCGCTGAAGCGCATAGTCCACCACCTGCCGCTGTATCCGCACGGAGACCAGAGTACGTGCGTCGCGTCTGGAGAGAAGGGGTCGGTCGAGTGACGCTGGTCAAACACGGTTGCCGCACTACGATGCCGGTGTGGCATCAGGACCGTCCTCGCAGACTCGCGCACGTGACCTCGATCGGGTCAACGCATGCAGCCAGCTCGACGCCGCCTACGCCGACGGGCAACTGGGCGCCGACGAGTACCACGACCGCACCGCTCAGGCCATGTCGGCGAAGACCCTCGCCGAGCTGAACCTGCTGATCAGCGACCTGCAGCTGCCGTCGTCGATCACCGCTCAGGCACCTGTCCGGGCATCGGGATCACCCCGCCGGGCACTGCGGATCGCGATCGCGTGCGGGGCCGTGATCGCGGTCGGCGCGATCGGTCTCGCGCTCACCGAGCAGGACGGTCCGGACCCCGTCACCCCACCGGTCCCGGTGCAGGTCGAGAAGCCCCTTGTCCAGCCGGAGGTCGAGGTGCCCGCGGTGGAGCCGATCATCGTGGGCCAGGCGCAGCCCCTCACCCAGGACGGGATCTACGCCCTCTTCGAGCAGTACCGGCAGAAGTTCGGCGACCTCACCGTCCACGAACTGGGGTTGTACGACAAGTACGCGATCCTGTCGCGGACCGCCCCGGACGCGCCCGACAAGGTCGACCGGTACGACTTCCGCGGCGGGTTCAAGACGTCGGGCATCCGCACGCAACGCCTTCCCGGAACCGGTGAGGTCGACCTCGCTCAGGTCGACGTCCCCGCACTCGTCGCGCTCATCGCCGACGCACCGCGGCTGGTCGGAGTCCCAGACGGCACCATCGGGCACGTTCTCCTCGCCGACGGCGGCAAGGGACCGACGATCAACGTGTACGTCTACGACAAGCAACAGACCGGTGGGGGCTACCTGCGGGCGACGGTCGGCGGAGACGTATGGCAGGTGAACCCAGCGAGTTAGGGCTTGTCTCCCCTAAGATCCTCCCGTGGCCAGCCGATACCCACCGAACACGCGGGCACGCGACATCGATCGAGCCAACACGTCCGCACTGCTCGACGCCGCGTTCGGCGACGGCCAGATCGACGACGCGGAACACCGCGCGATGTCCGACCTCGCCGCGGAGGCGCGCACCCTCGCCGACCTCGAGGTCCTGGTCAGCGACCTGCAACGACCCGCCGACGCACCACCGGACGCACGTCCCCCACGCGACACCGCCAAGCACTGGTTCCCGGCCGCCGTCGCCGTCGCCGCAATCGTGGCGGCCGTCGGCGCCTTCACGCTCGTCGACAGCGACGACGCGCAGGCCACCGTGACGCCCGTCGTGCAGCAGGTCGATTTCGATTCCGTCGAACCGCTGGTCGTCGCGACACCGAATCCCGTCACCCCCGAGGGCATGAAGCTGTTCCTCGACCGGTACCGCGCCAAGTTCGGCGACCTGATCGTCGACGACCTCACGCTCTACGAGGGCGGCCACGCGAGTATGGAACGCGCGCTACCCCTCGAACCGAACCGGATGGTGAGCTACGACTACCGCGGGGGGTTCACGCCGTCGGGAACCCCGACCACCCGGAAGGTCGACACACCAGTGTTCGACCTGTCGACGCTGAACCTCGACAAGATCGGCGGAACGGTCGTGGGCGCCCCGGTGAGCCTCAACGTCCCCGACGGAGAAGTCAGCCACATCTCGTTCGAGGCCGACGACGACGGCCCCACCGTGTCGATCTACGTGACCAACGAGTTCAGCGAGAGCGGACACATGGAACTCGCCCCGTCCGGTGAGCCACTGAGCGTCTATCCCTTCGGCCGATAGGACGCAGATGCCCAGGACCACACTCGCCGGTATCCGCGCCCGCGACTCCGACCGCGCCGACGCCTGCGGAATGCTCGACGCCGCACTCGCCGACGGGCAACTGTCCGCGGAGGAACACGCCTCCCGCACCTCCACGGCGATGCGGGCGAAGACGTTCGACGAACTCGACCGCCTCGTCGGGGACCTCCAGATCCCCAGTCGGCTCGCGGCCAGCCCCGTCGTGTCCCCGCGACGCCGCCGATCGTCGCGACGATGGGTGTACGCCGCGGTCCTCGTGGTCGCCGCGGCCGCCGTGGGCGGCATCGCCGGAGCCGTCGTGAACAGCGACATCGGCCCGTCGAAGTCGGTGCCGAACCTGACCACCGGCGCCGGCCTGCACTTCTTCCTCGACGAATACCGCGCCGAATACGGCGACACCGTCGCCGACGAACTCGGCCTCTACCCCGCCCACGCCGTCTTCGACCGGCCGTCCACCGGCAACGCCCGGCAATCCGACTCCTACCTCTACGACGGCGAATTCGACGACTGGGGCGGCTCCTCCACCCGATCCGACGACGAGAAGTCCTTCGACCTCGGCACCGTCGACCAGGTCGCGATCGCAGGACTGCTCGCCGGAGCACCCGAAACCCTGCGCGTCCCCGACGGCGCGGTGGAGATCGTCTCCTTCCGGTACGAACCCGGGTCCGACGACGGACCGCCGGCCATCTCCATCCACGTCGAGAACGCCGCCGGCCACACCGGACACATGGTCGTCGGATTCGACGGCGAACCGTTCGACATCTACCCGTACGAGGGCTGAGCGTCCGTCGCGCCCGTCGCCCGATGTGACATCCGTTCGGTCAGACGGCACCGCTGCGACATTCGGCGACACAGCCGGCCGCCCGGACCTCCGTTAACAACCTGTGACGGCTTGTCTCATGTATCGAGCGGGCGTATCGTCCTATATATCGGTGCGATATAGTTTTGAATCGCATCACACGGTTAGGTCGGGCGACTCAGGGGGTGGACGTGCTCGAATTGGCAATTCTCGGGCTGCTCCACGAGTCACCCATGCACGGATACGAGCTGCGCAAACGGTTGACGGGGCTGCTGGGTGCATTTCGCGCCTTTTCCTACGGTTCCCTCTACCCGACGCTTCGACGCATGCAGGCAGACGGTTTGATCGCCGAGGACGCAGGCCCTCCGGGGACCGTCAAGCGTCGCGCCCGCCGCGTCTATCAGCTCACGCCGATCGGCAAGGAGCGGTTCAAGGAACTGGTCGCCGACACGGGTCCGCAGAACTACACCGATGACGGATTCGGCGTTCATCTCGCCTTCTTCAGCCGCACTCCCGCAGAGGCGCGGATGCGGATTCTCGAAGGCAGACGACGCCAGGTCGAGGAGCGCCGGGAGGCACTTCGCGACGCGATCGGAAAAGCGAGCGGCACGCTGGATCGCTACACCAAGCAGCTCCACCAGCTCGGTCTCGAATCCAGCGAGCGTGAAGTGCGCTGGCTCAACGAGCTGATCGCCGCCGAGCAATCGACAGCAACACCTAAGAAAAAAGGAGAACCCGACCATGGGTGAGAACAGCACCGCGGTGCGCGTGGCCATTGTGGGCGTGGGGAACTGTGCCTCGTCCTTGGTTCAGGGCGTGCAGTACTACAAGGATGCCGACGAGACGGCGACCGTTCCCGGCCTCATGCACGTCAAGTTCGGCAAGTACCACGTGCGCGACGTCCAGTTCGTCGCCGCGTTCGACGTCGACGCCAAGAAGGTCGGATTCGACCTCTCCGAGGCCATCTTCGCCAGCGAGAACAACACCATCAAGATCGCCGACGTCCCGCCGGCCGACGTTCCGGTGTTGCGCGGGCCCACCCTCGACGGCATCGGCAAGTACTACGCCGAGACCATCGAGATCTCCGAGGCCGAGCCCGTCGACGTCGTCAAGGCTCTGAAGGACGCCAAGGTCGACGTCCTGGTCTCGTACCTGCCCGTGGGTTCCGAGAACGCCGACAAGTTCTACGCCCAGTGCGCCATCGACGCGGATGTCGCGTTCGTCAACGCCCTGCCCGTGTTCATCGCCTCCGACCCCGAGTGGGCTGCGAAGTTCAAGGACGCCGGCGTCCCGATCGTCGGTGACGACATCAAGTCGCAGGTCGGTGCCACCATCACCCACCGCGTGATGGCGAAGCTCTTCGAAGACCGCGGCGTGCAGCTCGACCGCACCATGCAGCTGAATGTCGGCGGCAACATGGACTTCAAGAACATGCTCGAGCGTGATCGCCTGGAGTCGAAGAAGATCTCCAAGACGCAGGCCGTGACGTCGAACCTGACCCGCGACCTCGGTCCGGGCAACGTGCACATCGGCCCGTCGGATCACGTCGGCTGGCTCGACGACCGCAAGTGGGCGTACGTCCGCCTCGAGGGTCGCGCCTTCGGTGACGTTCCACTGAACCTGGAGTACAAGCTCGAGGTCTGGGACTCCCCGAACTCGGCCGGCATCATCATCGACGCCGTCCGCGCAGCCAAGATCGCCAAGGACCGCGGCATCGGCGGACCCGTCTACCCGGCGTCCGCGTACCTGATGAAGTCCCCGCCGGTCCAGATGGCGGACGACAAGGCTCGCACCGAGCTCGAGGCGTTCATCATCGACGCGTAACCCACCGCGCAGCACTATCGGGCGAATGCACCTTTCGTCGTCTTCACGGCGATGAAAGGTGCATTCGCCTTTGTGTTCGATTTCTTGTCAGACCCTCCCTCTACGGTGACACCCAGGATTCATCGAGGGAGGCGTGATGTCCGACAACACTTTCGATCGAGAGATCGACGACGCCTGGACCGAGCTCCAGGACCGTCTGACCGGGTACGTGCACGCTATGGAGGACGACGACGAACTGGTGCTGCAGTCGCAGTACGACAGCGTCGACGACGGCCTCGTCGAGACCGCCGCGTGCGTGCGGTTCTTCGCCTGGGCCGGCGACAAGGTGCGGTGCGAGGTGCCGTCCAACCGCTTCCTGCACCCGGCGCGCGCGCTCACCGAGGAGGAGCACGATCGGCTGATCGAGCTCGGCTGGAACCGCCCCGACCTGTGCGAGCACGTCGACGAGGGCAACGGTTCCGCGTCGTACTACCTCGACGCCGACCGCGAGGACGCCCACCTGCTGGCGTCGATGACGGTCACCGTGTTCCGGGAGATCTGGGACCTTCTGCATCCCTCGTTCCTGAAGGCGATCACCGGTGGGCGGGGCGAGACCCCGGAGTTCGGTACCGCTGATGTCCCGGCCCAGCTGCGCGACGGTGCCGGATTGCGCGACCGTGTCGATGCCGCGGTCGAATCCATGCTCGAGCAGGAGCCGGGCAAGGACGCGGACGGCGACATCCTCGTCTGGGTCGGCGACCTTCCCACGTATGTGCGGGTGATCGAGGAGGACGCCCGCGTCGAGGTGTTCGCCCGCGTGGTCCACACGATCAGCGATCGCACGCGCACCGCGGAGGCGCTCGCCGACCTCAATCGCCAATGGTCCGACATCAAGTTCCTGCTCATCGTCGACAACGTGGTCGCCGTCATGCGCGTCGACGGGTCACCGTTCGTGGCGGATCACCTGGTGTCGGTGTTCCGGATGTTCGAGCATTTCGTGGACACCGTCGACGACGCGTTCGCCGAAAGGCTCGGTGGCAAACTCAATTCCACTCCCGAAGCCACCTCCTCGTACGCCGAGCACGAATGCGAGGACGAGTTTCCCGCAGCCCTCGTGACGCTGATCCACCTCGACTCCGAGAGCGGGCTCGATCCCGACGACGTGGCGGAGATCTGCGGACGCGACCGCGACACCATCCTCGAGTTCCTCCGGCTCTGTTCCGAGCAGGAGATCGAGTGGCGCCACAACGCGGAACTCGCCCGCGAGGAGGAGCCCGAAGAGGCCGACATGTGCGAGGACGAGGCGAGGGCCTGGGCGAAGACAAAGGAAAGCCTCCGCGCCGCGCTGCGGGTCGTGGTGCTGCCGAACAGGACTCCGCCGCGCGGCGGGTTCCAGAACCTCGGCTAACCCCAATACCGTTTATTTATGGCGAGGGCACGGAGTCGCCCGAGAGGACGAGCGGTCTGCGGTCTACGCAGGGCGCGTTGCGGTGGTGCGGGTGC
>NZ_JBHWUE010000090.1:0-39727 GCF_042738615.1 Rhodococcus sp. NPDC059968 | reverse complement strand
CAGACAACCGCTGATCACTGCTCGGCTTCACCCATCCCACACGTGGCACGGGCTCGAGAATAACAGCCGTGTGATTCTAAGTAAACGGTATTGGGTCTAAAGTCCCGTTGTCGATGTCCGAGCCTTTCGCCGAGCGCTCATCCGAGTCGGTTGTCGTCTCGATCGCCATAGCGGCCTCGACGCCCACCTGCCACCCGGCGCACGCCGCTGTGAGTCGATCCGACGCTCGCGGCCGATGTCGGTTACCGCGAGTCACACCGCACAGGTTCGAGGTCTTCCGAACATGGACGGTTGCCCAGTGGCGCTCGCGACAGGAATGCGGTACAAACAAGGCCTGCAACTAAATTGTGATCCAAATCACTCTTAATCGTTACCGGAGGAGACAGACAAACCTCACAGGCGGCCCCAGTCCATCGGACCCGATATGGTCACCGCCTGCATCTATCCCCTTGCGAAAGGAGCATGGAATGCATCCCTCGCTACCCATGAAGCAGCGGATACCCGGCGGTACAGAACACCTCACACAGCCAGTCATCGGTGCCGTTGCCTCACTATCCGTAGCCATGCCCGCCTGGATGGTCACCAACTCACTGTGCGCCACCGCCGCGATCGTCGCCGCGACATTCGCCGGCCTTGTCGCGGCAGCTGTGATGCTCCGACCTTCTCCATGACGCACGCCCCCACCAGTAGCCGCCCAGCGAACACAAGAGACTCGATGAAGACCAACGCCGCCCGCGCGGCGGCGTTCCGTTCGATGTCAACGGCTGACGTCGACCGACAACAGGTCGACGTCGACCGCGTCCCGTCGACATCCCAGGAATCGTAAAGGCTCGGTACGAATATGCCCTGGACCGTTGTGGTCATAGCCGTCACGTTGATCGTCGTGATCGCCTCTCTCAGCGCAGCGATCGCCGCGGATGCGATGTCGCACCGTCACGAACACGTCCGCGAACCGTCACGTGTCGGTGGACCACGCGTGGCCCCCGCGCCGACCGCCCGGATCCGCCATCCCCACTGGCGCCGGACCGCTGTGCAGGCCTGGACAATCTGTGGTGCCGCCTCGGCACTTGCGATTGCAATCGTCGGATTGCTGACGTCAGCCGGTTGAGGCCCTCATCGTCGCAACACTTGCCGCCACCTGTTGGAGAGCCCTACCCCCGCAAGCCTTTTCATCCGACCTCTACGACGGAGGCGCCGGCCAGGGATGGTCGGGGCTGATGATCTTCACGATCTCAGCGAAGAAGTTCCACACGCCCAGCGCGTCGACGTTCGAATTGACCAGCATCACAACCGTCTTACCCTCGGGAGGAAGGTAATAGGCGTAGGTCTGGTAGCCCGCGATGTTTCCGTTGTGGCCGATCCAGCCGTTCTGGTACTCGACCCCTAGTCCGTACAGCGAACCCGCACCTTCCGACGGTGCCAGCTGAAACTGCTCCCGTTCGCGCTGAGTGGCCGGCGAGAGCAACGTTCCTGTGGCCAAGTCGCGCGCCCACACACGCAGATCGTCGAGCGTCGAAATCATGTTTCCCGCGCCGAACCCCCACGACGGGTTCCAGTCGGTCGCGTCCACCGTCTCGCCGTCGAGTGTTTTCGTGTATCCCTGCGCGTGCGGTGACGGAAAGGCCGCATCGGTCGGGACCGAGGTGTGGCCGAGATTCTCGGGTCGCACGATGTACTCGTCGATGTAGGCGTTCAGCGGCTTGCCGGAAACCTTCTCGACCACGAGGCCCAGGAGCGCGGTATTGGTGTTGCAGTAGTCGAACCCGGTGCCCGGCGCGAACAGCGGCGGACGGCTGAAACTTATCTCGAGCAGTTCCTGGGGCGTCCATTGGCGCTGCGGCTGACTCGGGAGCGCCGGGATCACCACGTCCGAATAATCGGGAAGCCCACTGCGCATGGCCGCCAACTGGCGGATGGTGATCGTGTCTCCGTTGGGAACGTCGGGCACATACCTGTCGATCGGATCGTCGAGGCCGACCTTTCCCTGATCGACCAGTTGCAGCACGGCGGTGGTGGTGAAGGTCTTGGTGACGCTGCCGATGCGTGTGAACAGGTCGGGCGCCATGGGTTCGCCGGTGGCCGTGTCGCGTACCCCGAACGCCTGGACGTAGGGCGCGGCGCCGTCCTGCCAGACACCGACGATGGCCCCGGGAATCGAGGCGTGCTCCATCGCCCTCGGAATCGTTTCGGTGAGCTGTGCATCGGGCACGGCTGGTTGTACTGCCGACTCACCGCATCCCACCAGTCCCGTCATCGAGATCGCCAAGACTGCGACGATTCGCCGTCCCGAGAATGTCTGTGCCACCTCTCTCCCCAATCCATGCCTGCAACATCGATCTGCCCGAAGCTTGCCTCATCGGCTCCGCCTTGGAGCGGTTTTCGGGTGCCCGATTTGAGGCAAACGCCTCATGCGACCACCGAACCGGCCGATCGATGATCAGAGCATGACAAAGCGAGTTCAGGAACCAAGGAGATCACCAATCATGAACGAACTGACATTCGAACCACCGACCGTCGATCGGCTCGGCACGCGCCTTTCGGATCACGCACCCGAAGCGGCGGGCGGCGGGCGGGTCGATGTACTCAACGTGAGCCGCCACGTCGGGGCGCGGCAGATCCTCCAGGAGCTGTCACTGTCGGTCGAACCAGGCGAACTGGTCGCCATTGCCGGCGGCAGTGGAGCAGGAAAGAGCACATTGCTGGAAATCCTCGCGGGACTGCAACCACCGTCTTCCGGCGAGGTTCGGCACGACGGCGTCGTTCGCGGTGCCCGAGTCAGCGCCGATTCCCGTATCGGCTACGTGCCCCAGGACGACATCATCCACCTCGAGATGCCTCTGCGCCGCACGCTGCGTTACGCAGCGCGGCTCCGGCTGCCCGCGGGCACATCGGCGGCCGAAGCGGACCGGGTAGTCGAGGAGACCATGCAGGACCTCGACCTGGCTGATCGGGCCGAGGTGCCGGTCCGTGCGCTGTCCGGTGGCCAGCGCAAGCGGGCCAGTATCGCCGTGGAGCTCCTGACCCGGCCAGACCTCTTCTTCCTCGACGAACCCACCTCCGGGCTCGACCCGTCGACCGCAGCGGACGTGATGCGCCTGCTGCGCCGACTCAGCCGGCGCGGGGTCACAGTCGTCCTCACGACGCATGAGCCCGCCGGCATCGACCGGTGTGACCGGGTAGTGTTTCTGGCTCGCGACGGCCACCTGGCCTTCACCGGCAGCCCCACCGAGGCTCGGCACTACTTCGGTGTGGAGGATCTCGCCGAGGTGTACGACCGGCTGGCTCGCGAGCACACCCCCGAGATCTGGGCGGAGCGATTCGCGGACAGCGGTGGGACGTCGGACACCCGGCCCGGCTCGGCTCTACCGCCCGTCCCGGCCACCCGTTCAGACGTCAAACGCACGGGCATGGTGCGGCAATGGTGGCTACTCACACGACGCAATGTCGATGTTCTCCTTCGCAACCGGCTGACCCTGGCGGTCCTGCTCGGCTCACCGGTTCTGGTGACGGCGATGATGGCGACGCTGTTCCAGCGCGGCGCGTTCGACCCGCGTAGCGCAGCCGATCTGGGCCCGGCCCAGATCGTGTTCTGGATCGCATTCGCAGGCTTCTTCTTCGGCCTTACGTACGGCCTGCTCCAGATCGTCGGGGAGATGGCCGTCTTCCGGCAGGAGCGCCTGGCCGGGCTCAGTGTGGGCGCCTACGTGGCATCGAAGGTGACAGCCCTGCTTCCGGTGCTGGCTGGAGTGAGCGCGCTGCTGCTCGGTGTGCTGCGGGCGCTCGGTCGGCTCCCCGCCGTCGGATGGGACGTGTCCGCCTTCCTGTTCGTGACGATTGTGATCGAGGCGACCTCGGCACTGGCCCTCGGTCTGCTCGCCTCGGCCGCGGTCTCCAACGCCGCGCAGGCCGCCCTCGCCCTGCCGATGCTCTGCTTCCCTCAGGTTCTGTTCGGTGGCGCCATCGTCCCCGTCGACGAGATGGCTGTCCCGGGACGCCTGATGAGCCTCGGCCTATCCAACCGCCACGCATTCGAAGCATTGGGTCGCGACCTGGATCTCGACCGGTACAGCGCCACGCTGCCGGCCATGTCCGCCTACGGCGACACCTTCCACGGAGGCACCGGCGCCAGTCTCATCGCGCTCGCCGCGTTTGCCGTCGTTCTCACGCTGGCCACTGTGTGGGTACTGGACCGGCGGTCCCGGCCCGGCGCATCCCGGCGATGAAGGCCCCGCACAGCCGGTCCCGCCAGATGGGGGATGCTTCACTTCCCCACGACCGCATTGACCGGGAAGCCCACCAGACCCCGGTCGATCGCGGCGAGACTGGCCTGTGTGCGGTTGTTTACACCGAGCTTGGCGTAGACACGTTCGACGTGGTTGCGTGCCGTTTTCTCGGCGATGAACAGTTCGGCGGCGATCTCTCGGTTCGACCGGCCCTGCGCGACGAGTCGCAGGATCTCGACCTCGCGGTCGGTCAGCCCGGCCGGCCAGGGCGTCCGCCGCGACAGCCGCTGCCCGGCCGCCGCCAGCACGGCCGCCACCGACTCGGCGTCGAGGCGTCCGGCACGCGCCTCCTCTCGCAACCGATCGGCAGCGCCGCGAGCATCGAGCGCCGGCCGGTGTGGCCGCGGCTCGAGCAGTCCCTGATAAGCCTCCGCCGCGGCAAGCAGCCTGTCCTGCGCGGTCAACTCCGCGCCGGCGATCCCCCGGGGAAAGCCGGACCCGTCGATCCGTTCCCGGTGCTTCATCGCGACGGACACCACCGACTCCAAGCCGTTGACTCGGCTCAGTATCCGGCCGGTCAGATCCGGATACATCCGCACCCGTTCCCATTCAGCCGTGGTGAGTGGCCCCTTCTTCTCCCAGATCTGGTTGGACACTCCCATTTTGCCGAGGCTGTGCACGAGGCCGGCACGGTAGAGATGCGTGATGTCCGTCGGCGACATGCCCACGTGTCGGGCTGCCCCGGCCACCAGATTCGCGACGCCACGCGAATGCCCGAGGGTGAACGGGGATTTGAGATCGACGAAATCGGCCATGGCCCCGAGTAACTCGTCGCTCTCGTCGGCCTTCAGGGTTCGGTCACGATCCGGTGCCTGGGCCAAGGCCGCGATCCAGACGTCCATTTCGAGCAACCCGTCCACGATCGCCGCCGCGTCACGTTCGAACACGTCCGCCACGGCCGGGCTGAATTGACTGCCGCGACGGGAACGGAGAACGCCTTTCGCGTGCTCGAGCCCACCCGTCCGCAGGTGCACCTCGACGACGTCGGCCACGTGAGCGATGTGGATCTCGACCGGGATACCCTCTCCGCGAGAACCGTTGGGCAACCCCCGGCCGTCCCAGCGCTCGAAGACGTAGGCCAGCGCCTTTCCGACCTGCCCGTCCAAGCCCATCCGATCGGAAAGAACCCCGGCGGAACTGCAGTGCGAATGGATCAGTGTGGCGACCTGGCCGCGAGCCGCGACCAGGAAGACAGCCGCACGGATGCCGCGCTCCCAACCCGGCAATCCGCGTCCCACGTGACTCGTCATCAGCCGCAGAAACGGCAGGCCGCTCATGTCCACCGCGTAGGTGTCGGCGCGGAAGGCAATGTCGTCGCCGAAGAGCGCCGAGAGTTCGTGGGAGTCGGCGTGACAACCGATCCACCCGACCAGATTGGCGTAGTACACGGTCGCTCGCTGTTGCGGGTCGAGTCCCATCCGCTCGGCGATCCGCGTCGCGATCAGGGACGACCGAAGCATGTGTTCCATCGGTTGACCCAGACCGAGGTCGATCGCCAAAGAGACCGCGGCCAGCAGTTCGGCCCTGCTCAGGCCTTTTCCCGAGCCGGGCAGCGTCCCGTGCGGGTGCATCTTCCCATTGTCCACCTGAACACGACCCGATCTGGAAGCAACCCGAGAGACAGGTACCCACATACGCCAAACGACCCATGCGAAAGTTCGCAGGTCAACACACAATTGTGACCAACCAGATACGCCGAACCACAGCAAGGAGGCCGCCGGACACAGCTTCCGACCCACAACTTCACTCGCAGTCACGCAGGCAGCACACCCCGCGCAGACAGGCAACATGCGCCCCCTTATGAGGGATCGGTGCTGCACTCCAAGGACGCACCGTCGACCGGTGCGTGTCGGGAGATGGCCCGCCCGTGCGACACCGTCGCACGGGCGGGCCCCGGCATTGCCCAATTCAGGAACGTCGACCTCGCAAACTGGGTAGGGTCCGATTCCATGGCTGACCAGGGGATGATCCGGACCGTGGTGTGGGGCACCGGGAATGTGGGGCGGGCCGCGATCCGCGCAGTCGATGCACACCCCGGACTCGAGCTGACGGCGGTGATCGTCGCCAACCCGGAGAAGGTCGGACGCGATGCCGGCGACCTCGCCCGCCTGGGCCGCTCGCTGGGGGTGGCAGCAACCGACGACACCGACGCCGTGCTCGCGACCGCCCCCGGCGCTGTCGTCTACGCCGCGTCGGGCGACATTCGCCCGGACGATGCGGCGGCGGACATCACCCGCGCACTCTCCGCCGGGGCCGTCGTCGTGACCCCGTCGATCTATGCGCTCTACGACCAGCGCAACGCGCCTGCCGAGTTGCGCGACCCGATCGAGGCGGCCGCGAAGTCCGGCGGCGGCGCCCTGTTCGTGTCGGGCGTCGATCCAGGATGGGGCAACGACATCCTGCCGATCCTGATGACGGGCCTGGCCGGCACGATCGATCAGATCCGTTGCCAGGAGATCTTCGACTACACCACGTACGACCAGCACGATTCCGTGCGCTACCTCGTCGGCATGGGCCAGCCGATGGACTACGAACCGCCGATGGTCGCGGCGACGGTGCCGACGATGGTGTGGGGCGGCCAAGTTCGGCTCATCGCCCGGGCCCTCGGTGTGGGGCTCGACGAGATCCGGGAGACGCTGCTGCGCCGGCCACTGGACGAGACGATCACCACCGACCTCATGGGCGAGTTCGAGGCCGGTACCCAGGGGGCGCTGCGTTTCGAAGTCCAGGGCATCGTGGGCGGCGAGCCTCTGATCGTCATCGAGCACGTCACCCGGATCCACCCGTCGTGCGCGCCGGACTGGCCCGCGCCGCCGGACGGCGGGGACGGCGCGCACAAGGTGATCATCGAGGGCCGGCCGCGCATCGAGGTGAACGTGGAGGCCACCGACGAGGGCGGCAACCGAGCGGCCGGCGGCAATGCCACTGCGGTGGGGCGCCTGGTCAACGCGATCCCGTGGCTGCGGACGGCCGCCCCCGGCCTCTACGACGCACTGGACGTTCCCCTCACCCCCGGTCACGGCAGGCTCGGCTCACCCACTCACATCAGTTAGCCCTTGCGCTAACCATTGCCGCGGTGAATACTTTGCCTTATGGCTCAGTATCCGGAGCAGCTGAACGGCATCTTCCAAGCGCTCGCCGACCCCACCCGGCGGGCCGTGCTGGACCGTCTGAGCCGGGGCCCGGCAACAGTCAGCGAACTGGCGAAACCGTTCGACATGGCCCTGCCCTCCTTCATGAAGCACATCCACTTCCTCGAGGACTCCGGATGGATCCGGACACACAAGGAGGGTCGCGTACGGACGTGCGCGATCGAGAAGGAGCCGTTCACGGCTGTCGAAACGTGGCTCGCGGAGCAACAGGAACTGTGGGAGAGCCGCACCGACAGACTCGAACAATTCGTCACCGAACACACGGTCACGACACACGCAAAGGACACACCGCAATGACCGACACTGCGAGACCCGATCTCGACCTCACGATTTCGCGCATCATCCGGGCGCCCCGGCAGGTCGTATGGCGCGCCTGGACCGACCCCGCCAGCTTCGAGCAATGGTGGGTCCCCGCGCCGTCCCGGTGCCGGGTCGTCGACATGGAACTACGCCCGGGCGGCGCGTTCACGACCCAGATCAGCGAGGGCGGCGGCGAATTCGTGCCACACATCAGTGGCTGCTTCCTCGCCGTCGACGAACTCGAACGAATTGTGTTCACCAACTCTCTGGTCGGTGGCTGGCGACCCGCCGAACAACCGTTCATGACCGCGATCATCACGTTGAACGACCATCCGACGGGCACGGAGTACTTCGCCCACGTGATGCACAAGAACCGCGCCGACCGCGACACCCACGAAGAAATGGGCTTCTACGACGGCTGGGGCACCGTCACCGAGCAGCTCGCCGAACTCGCCGAGCGACAGGCGTAATCGGAGGAGGCCGGCATGCGCATGATCGTCCTGCAGATGATGACCACACTCAACGGTCGCCTCGACGACCCCGCAGCGTGGGTCCACGACGTCGTCGACGACCAGTACCGCGAGATCGATCGAATCTATTCGACCTACGACACGGTGCTGGTCGGCCGCACCACCTACGAGGAGATGGCCGCGTACTGGCCCCGCGCGTTATCCGAACACGCGGGGACCGAAACCAATCAGGTCATGGCCGAACGGATGAACACCTACCGGAAGCTGGTGTTCTCGCGCTCCGGCGACCACCCGCTGACCGAATGGGCCAACACCGAACAGGTGGTCGTGGCCACGGACGACGAGCTGGCGCGATACCTGGTGGATCTGAAGAGACAGCCGGGCAAAGACATTCACCTGTCCGGCGGATCCTCCTTCGCGCGATCGGTCGTCGCACTGGGGCTGGTGGACGAATTCTACTTCTTCGTCTATCCGGTCGTGTCCCCCGGCGCCACCTGGTTCTCGGAGATATCCGACCAGCGTGGCCTCGAACTAGTGGGCACCGAGTCGTACGGCAACGGGGTGGTCGAAGTGCATTACGTGCCCCGGGAACGCGCGGACGCACCCCGGCCGGAGAGTTTCACCGACCTGCTCGCGTAGCGCGGATCAGCCCACCGTCGCGAACTCCCCTGCCGCGGACCATCGTTGCCGCTCGGCGGCGAACGCGACGGCCTGCTCGGCTCGGAAGTCGCCGATCGATTCGGCGTCGGCCGTGAGGAACTGCTGGTGCTCGGCGAGCGAGAACGTGCCCTCGCTGATCTCGATACCGCCGCCGTGACCGGCTGCGACGTCGGATCGCAGGTCCATCAGCTCGTCCGGTTCGACGGGGTACCAGGAGATCCGGTCGAAGAAGCGCAACAGCCAGGGGGTGCCGTCCTCGAACGGTCCCGACTTCTCGGGATGCCGATGGTTCCACACCTGGGTGGTTCGGCCGACGAACTGGTAGCCCCCCGGACCCTCCATTCCGTAGATGCACAGGTACGCCCCGCCGATACCGACCGCGTTCTCCGGCGTCCACGTGCGGGCCGGGTTGTACTTCGTGGTGACCAGGCGATGCCGCGGGTCCAGTGGTGTCGCGACGGGCGCGCCGAGGTAGACGTCGCCGAGCCCGAGCACCATGTACTCCGCTCCGAATACGGTGTCGAAGACGTCGTCGACGCTGCCGAGCCCGTTCATGCGGCGGATGAACTCGATGTTCCACGGGCACCACGGTGCATCGGAACGGACACCGTGCATGTAGCGCTGGATCGCCTCACGCGTCGAGGGGTCGTCCCACGACAGCGGCATCCGCACCGACCGGCTCGGCACCACGAGTTCGTTCGCCGCGGGCAGCGCGTCCTCCGCCTCGCCGAGCAGCCCCATGAGCTTCGGGATCGGCAGCACGTCGGGGTCGACCCGGACCTGCAGCGAGCGGATGCCCGGTGTCAGGTCGAGGAGCCCGGCCGGTTTCTCGACCTCGAGACGCTGGTGCAACGCGTGGGCGCGGGCCCGCAGTGCGAGGTCGAGGGTCATGTCGCCGTACTCGACCAGGACGTTGTCGTCGCCGGACCGCCGGTACGTCACGGCGGTCTCGCCGTCGCGCCGGGCGATCACGCCGTCGTCTCGGTCACCGGTGGTGGAGAAGACCGTCGAGTGCGCCGCCCGCCGAGCGGGCCCCAGCGCCCGCACGGACGCGGCCCGGTCGGCCCTGATCGGCACGAAGCGCACCGCATCGCCGGGCGCCAGTTGTCCGAGCTTCCAGCGTTCCGCCGCGACGACCGTGACAGGGCACACGAACCCACCGAGGCTCGGACCGTCCGGGCCCAGGAGGATCGGGGTGTCCCCCGTGAAGTCCAGGGCGCCGACCGAATACGCGTTGTCGTGGATGTTGGACGGATGCAGTCCCGCCTCGCCGCCGTCAGTGCGCGCCCAGTCGGGCTTGGGTCCGATCAACCGCACCCCGGTGCGGTCCGAGTTGAAATGCACCTCGTAGTCGGTCCGGTACAGCGTGTCGATGTCGGCGCGGGTGAAGAACTCGGGTGCGCCGTGCGGGCCCTCGGTGACCGCGATCTCCCAGCGACTGCTCAAAGCCGGAACATATTCGGCGGGAACGGCGGCCACGCGGGCGCCGGTGTGCTCGCCGACCGCGAGAACATCTCCCTGCCGCAGCGTGCGGCCCTGATGTCCGCCGAACTTGCCGAGCGTGAACGTCGAGGCGCTGCCGAGGAAGTCGTCGACGTCGAGCCCGCCCTGGACGAGTACGTAGATGCGCAGACCTGGTCCTGCCACCGCGCCGATGTCCAGGACTGTGCCTGCCGGAACCCGCACCGGACGCCACTGCGCCTGCAGCACTCCGTCGACGGTGACCGGCGCGGGGGCGCCCGTCACACACACCACCGTGTCCTCGTCGAACTGCAGTGCGGGACCGGACATGGCGCATTCGATTCCGGCGGCGCCCTCGTCGTTGCCGAGTGCGGTGTTGCCGAGCCGGAACGACAGGTCGTCCATCGGCCCCGACGGCGGCACACCGACGTGCCAGTAACCGGTTCGTCCCGGGAAGTCCTGCACCGTCGTGAGCATGCCGGGCCGGTGCACGGTGATCTTGGCGCTCATGCCTGCGCTCCCGTCGGCCGGGTCACGATCATCCGCACCGGGGTGGGCTCGAAACCGTTGCAGGGGTTGTTGATCTGCGGGCAATTGGACACCAGTACCAGAACGTCGCGCTCCGCGCGGAGTGCCAGGCGGCGGCCGGGGGCGGACAGGCCGTCGACGATTCCGAGCGTGCCGTCGGCGTCGACGGGAACGTTCATGAAGAAGTTGATGTTCGACACCAGATCCCGCTTGCCGATCCCCCACCGGGCCCCTTCCGCGAGGAAGTTCTCGACGCAGGCGTGCTGGTGCTTGGTGTGGTGGCCGTACCGCAGGGTGTTCGACTCCTGCGAGCAAGCCCCGCCCACCGTGTCGTGGGAGCCGACCTCGTCGGCGACGAGCGTCATCAGCGCGTCGTGATCGTCGGTGCGGAGGACACTTCCCTCGGTCAGGAACAGATTTCGCTGCGCCGACACCGTCGCGGCGGCCGAGTAGCGGTGCCGGTGATCGTCGGCCGCGTAGATCAGGGTGTCCACCGCCTGATTGCCGCACAGATCGACGATGGTCAGGACGTCACCGGCCACGACGACGGCAGACCAGGGTCCGCGGGCACCGACTTCCTCGTCGAGGATCACCGTTCCCGGTACCAGCGGTGCGGTCTCGATGGTGGTGGTCATGCCTGCTCCCGTCCCTGGCACTGCGCTGCAGCCCAGACGTCTTCGGTGTTGAGAAAGGCGCGTCGGTACTCCGGGTCGGCGTCGACGGGCTCGGCCACGTCGGCGCCGGTCCAGGCGAGCACTTCGAGCGCGGTCGTGTCGTACGTCGGCGACGGATCGAGGGGGTGCGCCGTGTTGGCGATCAGGACGATCACCGGGAGGTGGATCACGAGGTCGACCGCGGTGTCCGTTCCGGCGGATCCGATGCTGCTCAGCGACCCGTCCTCCCCCACCCGCACCCCGTGGAAGAACGACAGCGACGGCGGGAGGTCGCGCCGCTCGAGTCCATGCTTCGCCGCCGCCACGGTGAAGAGTTCACGGCCGGCCGGGGATGCCGAATGCAGGCTGCCGTCACCGTATTTCGCGGTGTTCGAGGCGAGCGACGTGGTGCCGCAGAGGGCGTCGTGCCGCCCGGACCCGTCGGACACGACCGTCGCGAGCACGCGCCCCTGATCGGAGAGCAGCGGATGTCCCGCCCCCAGGTACGCCTGCCACGGCACCTTCACGGTGTCGGCGACGTTGAGCCGCTCCCACGGCGCGTCCGCCCGGGACAGCAGCAGGTGGGCGCACGCCCGGCCGTCGAGGTCACGCAGTCGCAGTCGTGTGCCACGGCCCAGCACCTTGGTGGTGTACCGGCCACCGGGCACCGTCTCCGCCCACGTGAGCTGTGCCGGATCGACGTCGGACGGTGGAGTGGGCCAGGACGACGCCGGGACCACCGGCATCGAGTCGGTGACCACTCCCGACTGGGCACGCGCGTGTTCCTTCGCGGCGCTGGTGGTCGAGGTGTCCACTGAGGTCATGTCAGGCTCCGATCGTGACGGGGTTGGGGGTCGTGCGGCCGCGCGGGAAGCACGCGATTCCGAGCGCGACCACGGCGGCGACGGTGACGGGGGCTGCCCACCGCAGGAGGGGGTAGTCCCCGCTGGGGTCGAAGATCTCGGCGCGCGGCCAGGACAGGTTGACGACCATCAGCGCGCCGTAGCCGACCGCCAGGATGTTGACGGGCAGTCCGAACCGGCCGAGCGAGAACAGCTTCCGTCCGTCCGCGTCGACCTGCGGTCCCCCGTGCGGCCAGCCCTTCAGCCTGCGCAGCAGGAGCGGCACCGTGACCATCAGGTAGGCGAGGTAGATCAGGATGATGCAGACGCTCGAGAGGGTCGCGAAGATCGCGGAGTTCCCGACGTTGACGGCGAGGATGCCGATGCAGACCAGGCCGATCAGGACGGACGGCGCGATGGGTGTTCCGGTGCGGGTATTCACCGTCGACAGAATCTGCGAGGCCGGAAGCCGTCCGTCGCGGGCCATCGAGAACACCAGCCTGGACGCCGCCGTCTGAATGGCCAGCGTGCAGACGAACACGGCGATCGCGACGTCGACGAGGAGGAGCGTGCCCCAGGGCGAGCTGAGGATCGACGAGAGCACGTACGGCAGGCCCTCGGCGGCGAGACGCCCGTCGGTCAGGCTCGGCGCGGCCATCAGCGCACCGATGATCATCAGACCGCCACCGAGCGCCGACACGGACAGCGCGAGGCGGATCGTGCGCGGCGCCACCCGGCGCGGGTTCCGCGTCTCCTCGGCGAGTTCGCCCGCGGAACCGAAACCGACCATCACGTACGCCGCCATCAGACCCGACACGATCCACGCCCATCCGTACCCCGGAGACGCTCCGGCCGTGCCCGTGTCGAACACGACCTCCGGTCCACGCCGGGCGTGGGTGAGGAACATGCCGATCACCGCGATGACCCCGACGATCTCGCAGGTCACACCGATGTTGTTGATCCGGGACATCCAGTTGACGCCGATGCAGTTGATGAACGTGGTCAGCACGAGGAGGACGGAGCCCAGCAGCACGGCGTTGGCCGCGCCGCTCGCGGACGTCAGCGTGCTGTCCTCACCGATGATCTGAAATCCGCTCCACACGTTGGGGAGCACGACCTGCAGGGCGATGGCCGCGGCGGACGCCGTCACCATCTGCGCGAGGATCATGAACCATCCGGCGAACCAGCCGACCACCTCACCGCCCATCCGGCGTGACCATTGGTAGATCGCCCCCGAGATGGGGTATCGGGCGGCCAGTTCGGCGAAGTTGAGCGCCACCATGAACTGGCCGACGAACACCACCGGCCACGTCCAGAAGAAGGCGGGTCCGGCGAATCCGAATCCGAGCCCGAAGAGCTGGAAGATGGTGGTGAGGATGGAGACGAACGAGAAGCCGGCGGCGAACGACGCGAACTTGCCCAGGGAACGGTGAAGTTGCTGCTCGTAGCCGAATTCGCCGAGGTCGCCCATGTCGTCGACGCCGGTTCCGCCGGACGGGCGGGGAGGTGCGGCCGGCGTGGTCAGCGCTTGCGCAGTCCTTGTGGGTGTACTCAAGGGCTTACTCCTTCGGCGAGGGCAATATCTGTCGCTCGATAGTTTTCTCGCGGAAGGGCCTCGATGGGTGACGCCTGCGTATCCAGATCGCGGCCGGCCGTAACAGCATCGTTGCCTACGTTTCGGGCGCATGACGAAACCCTCACGAGGGGTGGAGGCCGCCGATCCGGGGAGTGACCTGACATCATGGAGCGGTGACCACAGGGCCGGGACGACCCCGACTGACCAGTCAGCGCAGACCAGGGCAGACCACTCCCGAGGAGATACTCGACGCCGCCGGAGAGTTGTTCACCACCAAGGGTTTCGCAGCCACCTCGACCCGGCAGATCGCCGAGATGGTCGGTATCCGGCAGGCATCGCTCTACCACCACTTCCCCAACAAGGAGGAGATCCTGGTGGCGCTCCTCGAGGAGACGGTGTCCCCCGCGCTCGCCGCCGCGGGGCAGCTCGCCGGCGCCGCCGCGCCCGCGACGGTGCGCCTGCACGCGCTGGCCACCTACGACGTCACGCAACTTACCGCCACAAAATGGAATCTCGGTGCGCTGTATCTTCTTCCGGAACTGCTGACCGATCGATTCGAGCCGTTCCGCGCCCAGCGAACCCTGCTGCGCCGGCACTACCGGCAGCTGGCGGATGCCGCCCGCACGGAAATCACCGACGATTCCGGTGACAGCTCCCCTGCCCTGACCGACCTGCCGTTCCGAATAGTTGAGAGCGCCATCGCAACCCGCGCCGACATCGAACGCGGACTGCTTCCCGGGCCCGAGAACGAGGGCGCCGCCGGACTCCTCGCCGACGCCTGCCTCCGCGCCCTCGGATGGACGAAGCCGATGGACGAAATCCGGACGAGGTCGCGGGCACTGCTCGCCGAGACGGCGGGCGGAACACCCCTTCACCTCTAGCCGTGCACGTCGTTCCCGCGAGACAAAGTCTGGCGAACGCTTTAATCACGGGGGGGTATCTTGAGCGATGTCTTAATCGTCGCGGACGGCATCAGGAATTACTGCGCCACCGCCGCACAGGCCGCCAAGCAGATCAGCAGCGTCGCCGCACTCGATCTCGGCGCGAATCTCTCGGCGCTCGCGCGCCCGTGTTCGGTCTGATCGGCGCCGATTTCCTCGTGTCCTTCGCTACCGCACAAGCAAGTCACGCCAGGTCGGTCGCCGAACTCGCATCTCACTACCCGCAGACCACGATCGCGGCCCACACCACCGCTGATTCCTACGACTCCGTCGACAGCGCCAACGGCGCTGCGCTCGGTGCTGTCCGGGACGGAATCGGAGGCCACGCACAACGTCCCCCGAACCCGCCGGAGATCCTGTGGAGCACGGATCGATCCTCGACCTGATCCAGGGATCGCCCGTCGGCGACGCCCTCGCCATGCCACTGCCGAGCACTCCGCTTGAGGCCCTGGCGACTCCGCTCGGTCCGCAGCTCGACACGCCGCTCGGTGAGCTGCCGCCGTTATCGACCCTCACTGCTCTCCCGCCACTACCGCCGAACCGCTCTCCCGCCACTACCGCCGAACCCGGTCGAGGCGCTGCTGCAGGGGCACGGGCTGCCCGGACTGCCGGGCGTGGACGAGTTGTTCAAGCCGCTCACCAACCTCGCCGGGAGTTTCGGCACCGGCACGTTCGGCTCGTTCGATCCGACATCCCCCTTCGATCCGACATCCCTCCTCGACATGTCCTCGGGCATCATCGACCAGGCGATGTCGATGAGCGTGTCGGGGTGCGCATGGAGGCATTGAATTGCCAGGTGTCAGGCGCGGTGGCAGGAGGCGCTGGCCATTCAGGAAAAGGTATTGCGGGAGAACGCTCCTGGTGAGGTGTATCGGGTCTACAACGAGCACGGTTTGGGTCCTCGGGGCCGGGCCGGATGCTCGACGACGCGCCCAACGGCCCGGTTCACGGTGGTGCGGGTCGTGTGTCGAATCGATTCGCCCGGTTAGCCGGTGGCGCGGATCGGGCGGTTCTTGTCGGAGGTCGGCGTTACAGTCGAAGTCCTGCGAGACAAGCGCCGCACATGCTTGGGGGAGTTTGATGGACGACGTCATGGCACGGCTGGCATCGTTGTCCTGCCGGTTCTCTACGCCGAGGTCGAAGCAGAATCATCACCGGCTTCGGGGCGAAACCGCCGCACGGTTCGGAAAGGGGTGACCGGTGAGCATCTGGGGCGATCGCGGGTCTTCTCGGAACGCGACGGTGCTCGCCCCTCATGAATTGGGCCCGGCATGACCGGGCCGGGATCGACCGTGCCGCGGCAGTTCTCGTTCACCACCCGCGCCTACATGGCGGTCGACGATGCGACCGGCGAGCATATCGGCCTCGACGACGTCGACACCCGGGTGGGGTGGCTGCTCGACCTGGTCACCGGTGCCGGCAGCGAGTTGGTGTCGCGGCTGTGGCAGCCGGCGACGTTCGATGTGCTCGCCGCCGGTCGTGACCGGCACGACCGCAGGCTGCCCGCACAGGGGCATGTCACGGCGGCCCGTCTCGGTTGGAACCCGACCTATCCGGACGCGGTGTATGTGCCGTCACGGGTCACGCGGGTGGTGACCGCGCAGGCGATGGCCACCCTTCGGACTTTGGCCTACCGGGATACCGCGATCACGGCACTGTCGGCCCGGTTCGACCCGGCCACCGGGGCTGTGGCACCGCCGACCGAACCGGGCGACTTTGTGCCGTCGGGCTTCCTCCGGGGCGTGCGACGTCAGCTCATCGCACACTCCCGCCGCGAAACCTCGGCACAGGTCGGCCGGTTGCGGATCACCGACCTGCAGGAACCACCCCGGATGGCGGCGATGGCCCGACTCTCCGCCGCCGACCGGCAACTCGCACAGATCACCGCGACAGGCCGTGAGCTGGTGTTGACGGTGAAGCTGCCCACCAGCCCGTTCCCGGCGGGGCGGGCGCAGTGGCGCAGTATCCGGCTGACCGCCGCCATCCCCGAGCACCTGCACGGCAGGGCGATCACCGACTGGCATCTGCCGACCCTGAGCCTCGACCACCGGGGCCTGTTGTGGCGGTGCGCGGCGACCGAACTCGTCCCGGCAGCCGACCCGGAATCGGCGACCGTGGCGGTGGGGGTCGACTGGTCCCCGTCGACACTCGGTGCTGCCGCCATCGCCGCCGACCACCCGGACGGGTTGGTGTCGGATTTCCGGGGCTTCACCTACGACGACCGCGGCCTCGGGATCAAACTGGCCCGCCTGCAGGCCGAGGGGCAGCTGCTGCACCGCAAGGCCGCCCGGTTGACCCGACTGGCCCCCACCGCCCCACCCGAGGTCCGCGCCGAGCTGGAGGCGAAGATCGCCGTCCTTGACGCCCACCGCGCCGCGGTGGGCGCCAAGCGGGGAAAGATCAACCGGGAACTGGCGTTCCACTTCGCCCGCCAGGTCACCGACTACGCCGCCGACGCTCACGCGCAGGTGATCGCGGTCGAAGATCTCACCACCCTCGAAACCCGCGGACACGGAAAGGTCAACAACAACCGGGCCGCGCAGTCCGCCCGCCGCCACGCCATCGCCGCCCTCGCCCACACCGCCGCCGGTGTCGGGATCACCGTGGTCTCGGTGCCCGCCCGAGGATCGTCCGCACTGTGTCCGGGATGCGACGAACCGCTGGCCCGCCCCGGCGGCTACCACACCGCGTGGTGTCCCCGCTGCCGGGTCGGCGGCAACCGCGACCACATCGCCGGGGTGAACCTGGCCAAACGCGTACTGCTCGGCAGAAACAACGTCACCCGGCGGCGTGGGCAGATGCCCGCGATCCGGGTCGCCGAACACGCGCCGGTGCGCCAGTGCCGCGACAAGAGCAGTCCCACCCCGAGCAGACCACGGCACCGCCGGGTCCGCCGCAGCCTGCCCACCGTGCCACCCCGGTTGGGGGTGACTCCGAAACAGCATGTTCCTGCACCACAAGCGTCGGTGTGGGACACGGTCCAACCCACACCACCGCACGGTGATGCGGGTAGCCGTGACACACGTCCATCTCCCACGCCCGCCACACCAGCGGCAGATGGTACGAGATCTACGTAGACGCTCAGTCGAGCGGCACGGAACGAAGGAACGCGGCACCGAGATCTCGAGACGTCCGCCGCGTCCACGCCGCGGGGCAACGCGAACCTCATGACTACCTCGGAGTCGTTCGCAGCTATTGCGGTTACCGCCGCGCCGATGGTGATGACTCCACCCGGGCAGGCGATGCTTCTCGTGTCTGCGGCCAAGCACCTCAAGGCGGCCATCGGTGTCGTGACGCAGACGCGCACCGAACTGAACGAACAGAACCTCACGATGAACGGACTGGCCGCGCGCCGGTCCCGGTACCGCCGCCCCCGGCGCCCGGAGCCGTGGCGGGCGCCGCACCGACGTCACCGACGGTGTCGGCGACCTGGTGTCGGCGAGCACCCAGGCGGCGAGCGTCTCCTCGCCCGACCTGCCTGCCGACGCCGCGTCGGCGAAATCCGTCGCCACCCCCGCGCACGGGGCAGCGGGCGGAGTTCCGGGTGCGGTGGGCCTCGCCGGCAGCGCGGGCATCGGCATGTACGGCGGCGGCACGGCCGGAAGCACTTCCGCGGGTAGCGGTTCCGTACCCCGCGGAACGGTCACCGGGCCGGTTGTCCCCCCGGCGACACCGGGACCCACTCCGACACCCGGCGCGGCCCCGGCCGCCGCCTCGTCCCCTCTCGCACCGGGCGGAGCCATGGGCGGCGCAGGCCCGGCGGGCGCCGGGCGTGGCGGCGACGACCAGCTGAGCGGCCGGTCCACACCGAGCTACCTCGTCAACGCCGGAGAGAACAACGCGTTCGTCGGCGACCTCCCGATGGTCGCGCCCGCCGTGATCGGCGGCGAGGATCTCGACGACACTCCGTTCGGCGACCAGAGCTGATCGCTCAGTCGAGGAGCGCTGCCACCTCGTGATCGGTGAGAGTGGTGGTGGGCACGCGGCCTTCCGAACGCACCAGTTCCACGGCCCGGAACAGGGGGCGTTCGGGAAGGGCCGCGCCGCGCGCTTCCGCACGTAGCTGCTCGATGAGCACCGACGCGATCGCGGCGGCCGGCACCAGTTCGCTCGTCGTCAGGGCGTCGGCCAACCTGCGGAGCCCGAGGATCTCGAGTTCACGACCGCCGTCGGCCGTGTAGAGGGCGAGCGGAATCGCGAGGCTCCCGTCGAGGTCCGTGATTCGGACGCTCACCTCGCTGACCCGAGCCGAACGGACTACCAGTTCCGCCGCGACCGCCCTCGTGACGTCGACGTGCCGGCTGCGCAGTCCCCCCGTCGACCGGATTCGCCCGGTCTGCAGGGTGATACGTCGCCGCAACGTGAGGAGAGCGGATGCGGCGGTCGGGACCGCGATCACGGCCCCGACCACCACACCGACCCACACGGGTCCGAAGAACCCGACGATGACGCCGACTACCAGACCGATCAGCACGGCGATCGCCGCGACCCGCTTGAGCCGCGGTGCGATCAACTCGATCGGAACGAGGTCGAGTGACACCGGTGCGGTGTCGTCACGCGCCAAGGATGGCTCCGACGCGTGCGACGACATCCGCCGACGAGACCGATTCCTGGTCTCCGGTGGCGAGATTCTTGATTCCCACCGTCCCGTCGGCGATGTCGCGGTCGCCGAGCACGAGCGCCAGCGCGGCGCCGGATCGGTCGGCGGCCTTCATCGCACCCTTCACCCCGCGGTTGCCGTACGCGAGATCGACTCGAATCCCCTGGGCGCGCAACTGCTGAGCGATCACCACCAGCTTCGCCTTCGCCTCCTCGCCCAGCGGAACGCCGAAGACCTCACAGCGCGCGGTCGAGCCTGCGGTCTTGCCCTCGGCAGCGAGCGCCAGGACGGTGCGATCGACGCCGAGCCCGAAACCGATGCCGGACAACGGCTGCCCGCCGAGTTGCTCCATCAGACCGTCGTACCGTCCGCCGCCACCGATACCCGACTGCGCACCGAGACCGTCGTGGACGAATTCGAACGTCGTCTTCGTGTAGTAGTCGAGGCCGCGGACCATCCGCGGGTTCACCACGTACGGCACACCCAGCGCGTCGAGGTGCGCGAGAACCTCGTCGAAGTGCGCCTTCGCCGTGTCCGAGAGGTGATCGAGCATGAGCGGTGCGTCCGCCGTCATCTCACGCACCTCTTTGCGCTTGTCGTCGAGCACGCGCAGCGGGTTGATCTCCGCCCGTCGACGCGTCTCCTCGTCGAGGGGAAGGGCGAACAGGAACTCCTGCAACCGTTCCCGGTACTGCGGCCGGCACGTGTCGTCACCGAGGGACGTGATCTCCAACCGGAACCCGTCGAGGCCGAGGCCGCGGAAACCGGCGTCGGCGACAGCGATGACCTCGGCGTCGAGAGCGGGGTCGTCGACTCCGATGGCCTCCACCCCGACCTGCTGCAGCTGGCGGTAACGACCGGCCTGCGGACGCTCGTAACGGAAGAACGGTCCGGCGTAGCTCAGCTTCACCGGCAACTGGCCGCGGTCCAGGCCGTGTTCGATCACGGCCCGCATAACGCCCGCCGTGCCCTCGGGCCGCAGGGTCACCGAACGGTCACCCCGGTCGGTGAACGTGTACATCTCCTTGCTGACGACGTCGGTGGACTCGCCGACGCCGCGGGCGAACAGCCCGGTGTCCTCGAAGATGGGAAGTTCGATGTGGCCGTACCCGGCCAGTCGCGCAGCGCGCGTGAGTCCGTCACGGACCGCGACGAACTCGGACGACTGCGGCGGGACGTAATCGGGGACGCCCTTGGGGGCGGAGAAGGTGCTGACTTTGCTCACTGTCGTTACTTTTCCTTATTTCGATCCCGAGAGTCCAACGAGAAACGGGTTCGACCCACGTTCGGCGCCGACGGTGCTCGACCCGCCGTGCCCGGGGAGAACCGCCGTGTCGTCGGCGAGGATCAGAAGCTTGTCGGCGATGGATTGCAGCAACTGTTCGTGGTTGCCGCCGGGCAGGTCGCTGCGACCGATCGACCCCTGGAACAGGGTGTCACCGGTGAGCGCGATCTCGACGGGCCCGTTCTCGGTGGCGACCCGGGTCCGGAAGACCACGGACCCCTGTGTGTGCCCCGGGGTGTGGTCGACGGCGAACGACATCCCGGCCTGCTCGATCACGTCGCCGTCGGCCAGCGCAATCACCTCGCCGGGCTCGACGAACGTCATGCCCTCGATGAACGGCTTCATCGTCGGGCCGATGCCGCGGCCGGGGTCCGACAGCATGTACCGGTCCTCGGGATGGATGTACGCGGGGATCCCGAACTTCTCGCAGACGTCGTAGGCGTTCCAGACGTGGTCGAGGTGACCGTGTGTCAGGAGCACCGCGGTCGGCGTGAGATTCGACTGGTCCAGGAACTCGAACAGCGGTTCGGCGGCGTCCTGTCCTGGGTCGACGACGATGCATTCCTGGGCATCGTCCTGCGCGAGGATGTAGCAGTTGGTCTGAAACATCCCGGCCGGGAATCCTGTGACGAGCACCTGTGAGGCTCCTGTTCGAGTGGACATTGCAGTCGCTACAGCCTAAGCCGCCGCCCCGCCAGGATGTTCTCAGGTTCGGATGGCAGACTCTGGAGGTCGTGTGCCGGGGGTAGTTCGCACCGACCAACTGCTATATCGACCGACTGCCAGACAGACCGATACGGGAGGACCACCGCAGTGCCGAGCAACGAGCAGCGCCGGGAAGCAGCCAAACGAAAGCTCGAGCGTCAGCTCGAACGCCGCGCCGACAGAGCACGCAAGCGTAAGCAGTTGACCATCGCCGGCTCGGTGCTCGGTGTCGTGCTCGTGGTGGCCGCGGGCGCCGTCGTCTTCGCCCTCACCAGCGGCGACGACGACTCGACGGAAGCGTCGGCGGCCGAGTCGGTGTCGGCGTCGCCGCAGTCGCCTGGCGTGATGCCGGCGGGGCGGTCCGAACCGCTGCCCGAGAAGGTGTCCTGCACGTACACACCCGACAATCAGCCGCCCGCGAAGCAGGTGAACCCGCCGCGCACCGACGACATCGACACCACACTCCAGGAAGTCAGCGTCAGCATGCAGACGACGCAGGGCAACATCGGCCTGGTCCTGGACAACGCCGACTCCCCGTGCACCGTCAACAACTTCCTGAGCCTGGCGAGCCAGAACTACTTCGACAACACCCCGTGCCACCGGCTCGTCACGTCCGAGGGACTGAAGGTCCTGCAGTGCGGTGACCCCACGGGCGCAGGCACCGGCGGCCCGGGCTACGGCTTCGCCAACGAATTCCCCACCGACCAGTACGAGGCGTCGGACCAGTCCCTGCAGGTGCCGGTGACGTACCCGCGCGGCACCATCGCGATGGCCAACAGCGGTCAGCCCGACAGCAACGGCAGCCAGTTCTTCCTCGTCTACGCCGATTCGCAGCTGCCCCCGCAGTACACCGCGTTCGGGAAGGTCGACGAGACGGGTCTGGCGACCATCGAGAAGGTGGCGGCGGCCGGTGACGACGGATCGATGCAGGCCGGCGGTGGCAAGCCCAACCTGCCGATCGACATCACGTCCGTCCGGATGGACTGAGGTCTCGTGTGAGGATGGACCGATGAAACGCACCTCGATCCTCGTCGCAGGCGTGAGCCTCGCGGTCCTCCTCGCCGGTTGTTCGGATTCGTCCGACTCCGGCGGCTCGTCGACCGGCACCTCGTCGAAGGCGGCCCCCACGAGCGCGGCGGAACAGTCGCTCGATCTGTCCAGGTTCGGCACGCTGCCCGCGGTCCCGCCGCCCGCCGGGGCCACCGTGGACTGCACGTACCCGGCAGGGCAGCCGGCTGCCAAGGACGTCACCCCGCCGCCCACGTCCGGTGTGTCCACCGAGGGCACCGTCCCGGTCGACCTCCAGACGAGCGCGGGACCGATCGGCCTCGTCCTCGACCGCGCCGAGGCCCCGTGCACGGTCAACAGCTTCACGAGCCTGGCCCAGCAGGGCTACTTCGACGACACACCCTGCCACCGGCTGACGACGGAGCTGGGACTGCAGGTCCTGCAGTGCGGCGATCCCAGCGGGAAGGGCACCGGCGGACCGGGCTACGGCTTCACCACCGAGTACCCGGAGACGGCGTTCGCGCCGAACGATCCGGCACTCGCGAATCCGGTGGTCTACCCCCGCGGCACGGTCGCGATGGCGAACAGCGGGACACCCGGCAGCAACGGCAGCCAGTTCTTCCTCGTCTACGCCGACTCGGTGCTGCCGCCCAACTACTCCGTGTTCGGGTCGATCTCCGACGAGGGTCTCGCGACCGTCGAGAAGATCGCGGCGGACGGCGACGACGGATCCATGTCCGCAGGCGGCGGCAAGCCCAACACCCCGGTCCAGATCGAGACCGCGAAGGTCGGCTGATCCACTCCCCCGGGCTACACGAACTCCCCCGGCTACACGAACGGGACGGTCGTTCGATCAGATCGAACGACCGTCCCGTTCGTCGTTGCTACGCGGCGGACGTCACCCGGTACACGTCGTACACGCCCTCGACGTTGCGGACCACGTTCAGCACGTGCCCGAGGTGCTTCGGGTCGCCCATCTCGAACGTGAACTTACTGATCGCCACCCGGTCGCCGGACGTCGTCACGGACGCCGACAGGATGTTGACCTTCTCGTCGGCGAGCGCTTTCGTCACGTCCGACAGCAGCCGGTGCCGATCGAGCGCCTCGATCTGGATGGCCACCAGGAACACCGACGACGGCGACGGCGCCCACTTGACCTCGATGATGCGCTCGGACTGCTCCTGCAGGGAGCCCGCGTTGGTGCAGTCGGTGCGGTGGACGCTGACCGCGCCGCCCCGGGTCACGAAGCCCATGATCTCGTCGCCGGGAACGGGCGTGCAGCACTTGGCCAGCTTGGCGACCGTGCCCTCCGCACCGGGAACCAGCACGCCCGCGTCGCCGGTGCTCCGCGGCCGCATCGGCATCGTGGACGGAGTCGACCGTTCGGCCAGCTCCTCCTCGACGTCGCCGACACCACCCAGATGGGCCACCAGACGCTGGACGACGTGCTGCGCCGACACATGGCTCTCACCGACAGCCGTGTACAGCATCGAGACGTCGGTGTAATGCAGTTCGTGCGCGATGGACGCCATCGATTCGGCGTTCATCAGGCGCTGCAGCGGCAGGCCGACCCGCCGCACCTCCTTCGCGATGGCGTCCTTGCCCGCCTCGAGCGCCTCCTCACGGCGTTCCTTGGCGAACCACTGCCTGATCTTCGTCTTGGCGCGCGGGGAAACGACGAACGTCTGCCAGTCGCGGCTCGGGCCTGCGTTGACGGCCTTGGAGGTGAAGACCTCCACCACCTCACCGTTGTCGAGCTTGCGCTCGAGCGCCACCAGCCTGCCGTTCACCCGGGCACCGATACACCGGTGCCCGACCTCCGTGTGCACCGCGTACGCGAAGTCGACGGGCGTCGACCCGGCGGGCAGCGTCACCACGTCGCCCTTGGGTGTGAAGACGAAGATCTCCTTGACCGCGAGGTCGTAGCGGAGCGACTCCAGGAACTCCCCCGGATCGGCGGCCTCACGCTGCCAGTCGAGGAGCTGACGCATCCACGCCATGTCGTCGACCTCGGCGACGTCGCCGGAGTGCCTGCCCTTGGTCTCCTTGTACCGCCAGTGCGCGGCGATACCGAACTCGGCGGTCCGGTGCATGTCGTGGGTGCGGATCTGCACCTCGAGGGGTTTGCCCTCGGGTCCGACCACGGTGGTGTGCAGCGACTGGTAGACGCCGTAGCGCGGCTGCGCGATGTAGTCCTTGAACCGGCCCGCCATCGGCTGCCACAGCGAGTGGACGACGCCGACGGCCGCGTAGCAGTCGCGGACCTCGTCGCACAGGATCCGCACGCCGACCAGGTCGTGGATGTCGTCGAAGTCGCGGCCCTTGACGATCATCTTCTGGTAGATCGACCAGTAGTGCTTGGGCCTGCCCTCGACGACGGCGTTGATGCGCGACGCCGTCAGGGTCGCGTTGATTTCGGCACGCACCTTCGCGAGGTAGGTGTCGCGGGACGGCGCCCGGTCGGCGACGAGCCGCACGATCTCGTCGTACTTCTTGGGATGCAGGATTGCGAACGACAGGTCCTCGAGTTCCCACTTCACGGTCGCCATTCCCAGCCGGTGGGCCAGGGGCGCGATCACCTCGAGGGTTTCGCGGGCCTTGCGGGCCTGCTTCTCGGGCGGCAGGAACCGCATGGTCCGCATGTTGTGGAGCCGGTCGGCCACCTTGATCACCAGCACGCGGGGATCGCGGGCCATCGCGATGATCATCTTGCGGATGGTCTCGCCCTCGGCGGCGTTGCCGAGCACCACCTTGTCGAGTTTGGTGACGCCGTCGACGAGGTGGGCGACCTCTTCGCCGAAATCGTCGGTCAACTGCTCGAGGGAGTACCCGGTGTCTTCGACGGTGTCGTGGAGCAGGGCCGCGACCAGCGTGGTCGTGTCCATTCCCAGTTCGGCGAGGATGCTGGCGACGGCGAGCGGATGCGTGATGTACGGGTCGCCCGACTTGCGGCGCTGGCTCGCGTGCCGCTCCTCCGCGACGTCGTAGGCGCGCTGCAGCAGCGCCAGGTCCGCCTTGGGATAGAGCTCGCGATGCAGGCTGACGAGGGGTTCGAGAACCGGCCGGATGGTCGTGTTCCGCTGACCCGTGATGCGGCGGGCGAGTCGCGCTCGTACCCGGCGCGATGCGGACGCCGGAACGGCGAATCCCTGTGCTCCACGGTTGTTACCGGAAGCCGGGTTCGCTGCAGGTGACTCGGCATCGGATTGCGCAGACGAGGTTGATCCCGTGTTCTGCGACCGATCAAGATTCGAAGTCATGCCGTCACCTCCTACCACTGAAATGGCTCGGGCCGTGCGGCCCTGGTTGGTCTCGGGCATGCGCCCCGGTGGCCGCGACGACCACCAGGCACAACTTTAGTACTCAGACCGTGACGAGGGACGTGAGCGGGTACTTTCCGAGCCGCTCCCGGCCGCCCACCGCGGCGATCTCCAGGACCACGGCGACACCGATCACCCGGGCACCTGCGGATTCCACCAATCGCGCCGTGGCGTCGAGGGTTCCGCCGGTGGCCAGGACGTCGTCGACGACAAGCACGGAGCGCCCGTCCAGACCGATCGATCCGGCCGGAATTTCCAGCGTGGCCGATCCGTATTCGAGGGTGTACGACTGCGACAGCACCGGCGGCGGCAGTTTGCCCGACTTTCGCACGGCCACCACACCGGAGCCCAGTTCCCGGGCGACACCGCCGCCGAGGAGGAATCCCCGCGCGTCGACGGCGGCGATCACGTCCGCCTCCGGGGCGCAGGCGGCGAGCGCGTCGACGACGACACGGAAACCGTCCGCGTCGGAGAAGACCGGCGTCAGGTCGGCGAACCGCACACCGGGTTGCGGAAAGTCGTCGGCCCACCGGGTGAGCCGGGTGACGGCCTCACGGGCCGGAGAATGGTCGATCACCTGCGCAGAACCCACCTGTCCATGTTCCAGCCGGCGCCCGAGCGCGTCGGATTGACTGCTCCCGCCTGCAAACCTGCTGCGAATGCGACGGTCCGCGGCTGGTCGAACAGCGGCACCGTGGGCACGTCCGACCACAGGATGCTCTCCGCCTCCGTCGACAACGACAGCTGGGTCGCGGTCGAACTGTCGACCGCGAGTTGATCGACGATCTGGTCGACGCGGCCGTTGCTGTAGTCCCCGAAGTTCGATCGGATTCCGCTGCGGAGGGCGAACATCGCGGTGGTGGCCGCCGCGGTGCCCGCGGCGCCGGGAGCCGACGCCGTGCCCGCGAGGACCACGTCCACCTGCCCGTCGCGCAGCATGGACGGCGTGAACTCGGGCGAGGCGACATCCTGCACGGTGATACCGGCCGGGGCACACGCCGCCGCCACGGCGGCCACGATCTCGGCGCGGCGCGGATTCGGACCGAGATATCCGACACGAACGGTCGCCGACGTGTTGCCGGTGTCGGCCAGTGCGTCCGTCGCCGCCGCCGTGTCCGCCGTCTCGTACCGTCCACCGACGGCACCGGCCACCGACTGGTGAACGAGACTGTCGGGGGCCGTGACCCGCGTGTCGACCGGGCCCTCGGGCGCGGATCCGGCCGCGTCCGACTCCGTGGCGATCCCGAACTTCGACGCCAGTTCCTCCCGCGGCAGGCACGCCGCGAACGCCCGCCGTCCGGCTGCGTTCTCGAACAGGCCCGAGGTGGACAGGACGAACTGCTCGACGCTGCGCGACGGCACCTCCGTCACGTCGAACCCGCCGAGGTCCAGATCGGGCGCCGATCCGGCGGCGACGTCGACGACCTCGACCGAACCGTCACCGATCCGCGCGCTCACGTCGGAAGATTTGGGCCACACCACGATCCGGGACGTGGCCGGACGGTTCCCCCACCAGCGATCGTTGGCCACCAGCACGAGGCCCTCGTCCTCGGAGAACGATTCGACCTTGTAGGGGCCGGACGCGGGGAACTTGGCGAGGTCGAGGTCACCGGGTGCCATCGTCCATCCGTCGTTCCAGAAGCCCGCAACGCGCGTGAGCGCATCCGCGTCCGAATTCTGCACGGCGGCCACGACGTCGGGCACGCCGGCAGCGCTGGCGACCACGTGCGCCGGCATCATCGACGTCGCGCCGAACAGCGACTTCCAGTCGGTGAAATTCCGTCCCGCCTTGAACGTGACCACGGCATCCTTCGCGCCCGTCTGGCAGTCGATCCGGTCGATGTCCGAGTAGCCGGCCGTGCTCGCCGCATCGAACATCGGGAAACGGCCACTGTTCGCCGCCCACGTCAGCACCAGATCGTCGCACGACATCGGCACGCCGTCGGAGTAGACGGAGTTGGGATTGAGCTTGTACTGGATCGTCAGGGCGTCCCCTGGCATCGCGTTGGCGGTGCCGATGTCCGTGTCGGACACCGGTCCGCCTTCCGGCCCCGTGTAGTTGAACCCGGGCAGCACCCGCGCGAACGCCTGACGCGCCCCCGACACCGCACCCGCGACGCTGTTGGCGTTGTAGGTGGTGACGGTGTTGTCGATGGCGTAGCCGATCGACGGGATCTGCTCACCCTCCTCGGAACATCCGACGAGCGTGCCGGCGAGGACCACGGTCGTCAGGATGCCGGCACCCGACACGGCCGTGATCCGGCCGAATCGGGTGCGCGCACCGCGTCGGGTGCTGTGCGATGCGGGCATGTCAGTGCCTCTTCTTGTTGCGCTTCCCGGTGGGACGTGAGCCCGGAGTGGGTGCGGTCGCCGCCGACCGACGGCGCGGGACGGCGGCGTCCGTCGTGGACGCTGCGACCTCGGCAGCCGGGGTGCCGGCCTTCTGCGCACCGCCCTGTGCCAGGGTCGCTCGCCGAGCGAGGACCTTGCGCGTGTGCGCGGCCACCGGACCCCACCGCTCCTTCAGCGTCACGAGCAGGGGTGTCGCGAAGAAGATCGACGAGTAGGCGCCGACGATGATGCCGACGAGCTGCACAAGCGCCAGGTCCTTCAGCGTTCCGACACCGAGCATCCAGACGGCGACCACCATCAGCGCGAGCACCGGCAACACGCTGATCAGGGTGGTGTTGATGGACCGCATCAGGGTCTGGTTGATCGCCAGGTTCGCCTGCTCGGCGTAGGTGCGACGGGTCAGGTGCAGAATCCCGCGCGTGTTCTCCTCGACCTTGTCGAACACCACCACCGAGTCGTAGAGCGAGAAACCGAGAATCGTCAGCAGTCCGATGACGGTCGCCGGGGTTACCTCGAAGCCGACCAGCGAATACACACCGGCGGTGACGGCGATGTCGAAGAACAGCGCGACGATCGCCGCGATCGCCATGTCGCGCTCGAACCGGACGCCGATGTACACGCTCACGATCACCAGGAACACAAGCAGCGCGATCAGCGCCTTCTGGGTGATCTGCCCGCCCCACGTCTCGCTGACGTCGGCCACGCTGATCACGTTTTTGCTGACGTTGCCGTCACTGTCCTTCGGCTGGAACTCGTCGTACAACGCGTCCTGCAGCGTCACCACCTGCGCCGCGTCGAGTGCCTCGGAGCGGATCTGCACGGTCGCGCTCGAACCCGAGCCCACCGTCTGCACCGAGACGGGGTCCATGCCCAGTGCCTGGGAGTAGACGTCCTCCACCTGCGAGGTCTCCACCCCGCCGCCGGCGGGGAACTGGATCCGCGATCCACCCTCGAAGTCGATGCCGAGGGTGAACCCGCGGACGAGGATGCTCAGCAACGAGATCAGCACGATCGTGCCGGTCAGGATGTAATAGAAGCGGCGGCGCCCGATGATCTCGAAGGCGCCGGTTCCGGTGTACAGGCGGGACAGCAGGCTGTGCTGGGGCATCGACGCCTGGTTGACGCCCGAATCGGACAGCGAAGACTCGGGGTCCGCCTGCGACGCAGACTGGGACTTGGTCGATTCGCTCATACTCGTGACTCCTTCGCCGACGCTGCGGCAGCCTTGCGTTCCTTGGCGATCTGCTGCACGGCACCCAGCCCGTTGACACCGGGCTTCGACCAGAACGGCGACTTCGAGGCCAGGTGGACCAGCGGCCACGTCACCAGGAACACCACGACGACATCGAGGATGGTGGTCAGGCCGAGGGTGAATGCGAACCCACGCACCTGGCCGACCGCGAGGATGTACAGCACCGCCGCGGCGATGAAGCTGACCGCGTTACCGGACAGGATGGTCCGGCGCGCACGGGCCCAGCCGCGCGGAACCGCGGACCGGAAACTGCGTCCCTCTCTCATCTCGTCCTTGATTCTCTCGAAGAACACCACGAACGAGTCGGCGGTCATACCGATACCGATGATCAGACCGGCGATGCCCGCGAGGTCGAGGGTGAAATTGATGTACCGGCCGAGCAGCACCATGATCGCGTAGACCATCACCCCGGACAGCACCAGCGACAGCGCCGTGAGCACTCCGAGCATGCGGTAGTAGAGCAGGCAGTAGAGCAGCACCAGGACCAGACCCACCAGACCGGCGATGAGACCGGCCTGCAGCGAGGCGAGACCCAGCGTCGCCGACACGGTCTCCGCCTCCGACGCCGCGAACGAGAGCGGCAGCGAGCCGTATTTCAGGGTGTTCGCCAGTTCCTTCGCGCTGTCCGCGGTGAACGAGCCGGTGATCGATGTCGAGCTGCCTGCCGGCGTCGCACCCTGCACGACCGGTGCGCTCACCACCTTGGAGTCGAGCGTGAACGCGGCCTGCTTGCCGATGTTCTGCGACGTGAATGTGGCCCAGGTGTTGCTGCCCTCGGACTTGAACGTCAGGCTCACTTCGTGCCGCGACTGCTGGGAGTTGTAGCCGGACGTCGCGTCGGCGATCTCCTGTCCGTCGATGATCGCCGGTTCGAGGAGGTACACGGCCTGACCGTCGGTGGAGCACGCGACGAGCGGCAGGGCCGGGTCGTCGTTGCCGCGCAGCGGGTCGGGCACCCCGCAGTCGAGCGTCGCCATCGCCTGCTGCTGCACGGCCGGGTCGGTGCTCTGACGCGTGGCCCGCGCTGCCGCGATCTCGTCGGCCGCCTCACCGGTCTCGGTGCCGGATGCGTCGGCGGGCGCCGGCTCCGCCGTCGGGGCCGGCTCGGGAGAGGTGGACGGATCCTGAGCCGGGAACGGCCGGTTCTGGGGCGCGGGAGTCTGGGCCGGCGTCTCACCGGCGGCGGGTGCCTGCGTGCCGGCAGCGGCCGCCGCCTGGGACGTCTGGACGGGACGGACGTACAACCGCGCCGTCTGGCCGAGCGAACGCGCCTGTGCGCTGTCGGCGCCGGGGACGGTGATCACGAGGTTGTCGCCGTCGATGACCACCTCGGAGCCGGACACGCCGAGTCCGTTCACACGGGTCTCGATGATCTCCTGGGCCTGCCGCAGGCTGTCCGGCGTCGGCTTGCTGCCGTCCGGGGTGCGTGCGGTGAGGGTGACTCGGGTCCCACCTTGCAGGTCGATGCCCAGCTTGGGTGTCGCGGACTTGTCGCCGGTGAAGAACACCAGGGCATACAGAACCGCCACGAGCACCGCGAAAACGGTGAGGTAGCGGACGGGATGCACCGATCCTGTGGAAGGTGCCACGATCTCTATGTCTCCTCAGTACGTGCAGTTCGGGTGGGAACGTTCACAGCACACCGGACCGGCAGACGCAGGGCTGTGCCCCGGTTGCCGCGCCCGCGGCGCCTGCGACGCGACGGCTGCGCGGTTACGCCGCGGAAGCGTCGATCAATCCTTGTTCAGCCGCGGCGTGGTGTCGCCGCCGTTCTCACGATCCTCGCGCACGATGTCGGTGGCGGGGGCCTCGGCGTCGATCGACTCGTGGTCGATGGAACCGTCACCCTGCAGCGGGGCGTCGACGATCTGCTCGCGAATGACGAGACGCGACCACGTGGTGACCACGCCGGGAGCGATCTCGAGCTCGATCGTCTCGTCGCCGAGTGCGACGACGGTGCCGTGCAGACCGGCTGTCGTGAGGATGCGGTCGCCGACCGAGAGCGAGTCCTGCAGAGCGGTCACCTTGGCCGCCTCCTTCTTCTGTCGGCGGATCCCCAGGAACATGGGGACGAGCAGCGCCAGAATCAGGAGCGGGAAGAGAAAATCCATCTGTAAGTCAACCTCGAGGTATGTCGCACGGTCCGAAGCACTGGTCCCGGTTGGACCGATGCAATACACCAGTGTGCCATCACCGGCCCGGACACCGTTTCGGTCGGCACGAGGCGGGCGTTTCTCCGGGGGTAGATCAGGGGCCTTGCGGATCGAACAGGGAGGCCTGCGGCTCGTTGACGCGGACCTCGATTCCGCCGGTCACAGCGTCGGGCGGCGGGGTGAGGCCCAGTTGCGTCCACGCGGCGGCCGTGGCGACACGGCCGCGGGGTGTCCGGGCGATCATTCCGGCGCGGACGAGGAAGGGCTCACAGACCTCCTCGACGGTGGCGGGCTCCTCACCCACCGCGACGGCCAGGGTGGACACCCCGACGGGGCCGCCGCCGAAGCTGCGCACGAGGGCACTGAGAACGGACCGGTCGAGGCGGTCGAGACCCAGCTGGTCGACGTCGTAGACGGCGAGGGCCGCGTGGGCGATCTCGCGGGTGACGACGCCGTCCGCCCGGACCTCGGCGTAATCGCGGACACGGCGGAGGAGACGGTTCGCGATGCGGGGGGTGCCCCGGGACCGGCTCGCGATCTCGGCGCCCGCATCCTCGCCGATTTGCACCCCGAGAATGCCTGCCGATCGCATGAGGATCTGCTGCAGTTCCGCGGGTTCGTAGAAGTCCATGTGGGCGGTGAACCCGAACCGGTCGCGCAGCGGCCCGGTGAGCGCCCCCGAGCGGGTAGTGGCCCCGACCAGGGTGAACGGCGCGACCTCGAGGGGAATGGACGTGGCGCCGGGGCCCTTGCCGACCACGACGTCGACCCGGAAGTCCTCCATCGCGAGGTAGAGCATCTCTTCGGCCGGCCGGGCGATGCGGTGGATCTCGTCGATGAACAGCACGTCGCCTTCGACGAGATTGCTCAGCATGGCGGCTAGGTCGCCGGCCCGTTCCAGCGCCGGACCCGAGGTCAGCCTCAGCGAGGAGCCCAGTTCGGCGGCGATGATCATCGCCATGCTGGTCTTCCCCAGCCCGGGCGGACCCGAGAGAAGGATGTGGTCGGGGGTGCCGCCGCGCATCTTGGCGCCGGTCAGGACGAGCTGCAACTGCTCCCGGACCCGCGGTTGCCCGATGAAGTCGTGGAGGTTCTTCGGCCGCAGGCTGGCCTCGATGTCGCCGTCGCCGGCGACGAGATCGGCCGAGACCGGGGACTCCTCGTCGTACTCGCCGCCGGGTTCGGGATTCATCTGGTCTTCCCCAGCAGGGAGAGGGCGGAGCGCAGCGCAGACGAGGTGGTCGACTCGGGCGCCTCGGCGAGGACGGAGTCGGTGGCCTGTTCGGCCTGCTTGGCCGGGAATCCGAGCCCGACGAGGGCTTCGACGATCTGGTCGCGGACCGATCCGCCGCCGCCCGTACCGAGCGGCACCGCCCCGGACGTGGACGCGACGGCGTCGACCTTGTCGCGCAGTTCGACGACCATCCGCTCCGCGCCGCGCTTGCCGATGCCCGGCACCCGCGTGAGTGCCGTGACGTTGCCCTCGGCCAGTGCCGCCCGCAACGCGTCGGGTTCGAGGACGGCGAGGGTCGCCATCGCCAGGCGCGGACCGACGCCCGACACCGTCTGGAGCAGCCCGAACAACTCTTTGGACTCCGAATCGGGGAACCCGTACAGCGTCATCGAGTCCTCGCGGACGATCATCGCCGTGACCAGCCGGGCCTCGGTTCCCCGCTGCAGTCCGCCGAGGGTGGCCGGCGTCGCGTTCACGCGGTAGCCCAATCCCGCGGATTCGATCACCGCATGGTCGAGGGCGATCTCGAGCACCTCGCCGCGGACGGACGCGATCATCGTGTACCTGCCTTCTTCACTTCGGCCAGTCGGGCCTGGTAGCGACGTTTGTGTTCGGCGGCCGCGGCTTCGGCGCGGGCCATGCGTTCGATCATCGGCGCCCGCCAGCAATGGCAGATCGCCAGTGCCAGCGCGTCCGCCGCGTCGGCCGGTTTGGGTGCGGCCGCCAGTTTGAGGATGCGCGTCACCATCGCCGTCACCTGAGCCTTGTCTGCCGAGCCACTCCCGGTGACGGCGGCCTTGACCTCACTGGGGGTATGGAAACACACGGGGATGCCGCGGCGCGCGGCGGCGAGGGCGACGACCCCACCCGCCTGCGCGGTGCCCATCGCGGTGCGCACGTTGTGCTGGGAGAACACCCGCTCGATCGCCACGACGTCGGGCCTGTGCAGATCGATCCACGATTCGGCTGCCTCGGAGATCCGCAGCAGCCTCGACGACAACTCGAGGTCTGCCGGGGTTCGGACCACGTCGACGGCGACCGGGGTGACGGTGCGGCCGCCGCCGCCGTCCACCACTCCGAATCCGCAGCGGGTCAGACCGGGATCCACACCCAGCACACGCACGCAAAGCCACCTCTCCCACGCCGAACAGCTGTTCGATAGCTTAGCCGTGGGGTCGGACGAGTCGGCGCATCAACACGCAGGACGAGGCGGGGCGGGCGAGCACCGCTCCCCCGCCCCGCGCCGTGCGTCGGGCGATCAGTCGTCGAGCTCCGCGAGCACCTCGTCGGACAGGTCGACGTTGGTGTAGACGTTCTGGACGTCGTCGGACTCCTCGAGTGCGTCGACGAGCTTGAACACCTTGCGTGCTCCGTCGGCATCGACCGGGACCTCGACGGACGCGCGGAAGTCGGCCTCGGCGGAGTCGTAGTCGATTCCCGCCTCCTGCAGTGCGCTGCGGACGGCGACGAGGTCGGTGGGTTCGCTCACGATCTCGAATGTGTCGCCGAGGTCGGTGACCTCTTCGGCACCCGCATCGAGGACCGCCATCAGCACGTCGTCCTCGGACTGGTCACCCTTCTCCAGGGTGACGACGCCCTTGCGCGTGAACAGGTAGGACACGGAGCCCGGGTCGGCCATGTTGCCGCCGTTGCGGGTCATCGCGGTACGCACTTCACCGGCCGCGCGGTTGCGGTTGTCGGTCAGGCACTCGATGAGGACGGCGACCCCGTTGGGTCCATAGCCCTCGTACATGATGGTCTGCCAGTCGGCGCCGCCCGCTTCTTCACCGGCGCCGCGCTTGCGGGCCCGCTCGATGTTGTCGTTGGGGACCGACGTCTTCTTGGCCTTCTGGATCGCGTCGTACAGGGTGGGATTTCCCGCAGGATCGCCACCGCCGGTACGGGCCGCCACCTCGATGTTCTTGATCAGCTTCGCGAAGGCCTTGCCACGCTTGGCATCGATCACAGCCTTCTTGTGCTTGGTGGTGGCCCATTTGGAGTGGCCGCTCATGCGATTCAAGCCCCTTTCCTGCTGCCTTTGGCACGCCGAATGCGCGGTTTCAGCTCTGACGATGTTACCTGCAGCCCGGCCGCCCCTGCGCGTTCCCGGGGTAACAACTCGCATAAGTCACCATTGTTTGCATAGAATGCAAACATGTTGATGCGGGTCGACCACAGCTCCACCACCTCGCTGGGTGAACAGATCGCCGCAAATGTGCGCGGCGCGTTCCTGCGCGGCGAGATCGGCGCGGGCGATCGGCTCCCCTCCGCCCGGGCGCTGGCCGAGTCCATCGACGTCAACCTCCACACCGTGCTGCGCGCGTACGCCGCGCTGCGCGACGAGGGCCTGATCGACCTCCGCCGGGGCCGGGGCGCGGTCATCCGCACCGACACTGACCCGGTACACACCGGATTGACCGAAGCCGCACGCGCTTTCGTGTCCGAGGCACGACGCCTCGGACTCGACACCGAACAGATGCTCGACGTGATCAAGGAGACCACCAGACAATGACGACCTCCCGCACGCGCCTCCTCGCCGCGACCTCGGCCGTACCCCTCCTCGCACTCGTCTTCGCGAGACTCGCCTGGAGCGGCGAACTGCCGCCGGTGGTGGCCAGCCACTGGTCCGGCACCGAACCCGACCGATTCAGCGACACGACCACCTACTTCTGGATCGCTTTCGCCGTCTGCGCTGCCGCCACCGCGATCGCCGGCGTCGTGGCGGCACGGGCCCGCACCGACGCTGCGCTCTGGCTTCCCGCCACCGTTCTCACCGGGTGGACGGTGGCCACGGCCTGGATCGTCAGCGTCGCTGCCACCATCGCGGCAGGCTCGCCCGAAGCGGCAACCCTGGGCTGGTGGATCGTCGTCCCCCTCCTGGGAATCCTGTGGGCAATCGCCACGTTCGCCCTGCTCCCCCGGACGTCGCACTCCACGGAGAACGGGGCAGCGCCGACGCTGCCCGTCCCCCTGAGGCCCGGCGAGCGCGCAGCCTGGACCGGACATACCCGCGGGCGGTGGGCGAGTGTGCTCGCCATGGCCATGGCCGTGGCCGCCGTCGTCTCCGCGCTGGTGGGAGCACTCTGGCTCGCCGTCCTGTTCCTCGTCCTGGCGATCGCCGGCGGCGGCTTCGCCTCGGTGACCGTGCAGATCGACCGCACGGGACTGACTCTCTCGTCGTGGAACGTCCGCTGGCGGAAGCTCCCGCTCGACTCCATCGACGACGCCCGGGTCACCGAGATCCGCCCCGCAGAATGGGGTGGCTGGGGCTACCGCTTCACGCCGCGCGGGACCGCGGTCGTGATCCGCGCCGGCGAAGGGATCGTGCTGACCCGCACCGGCGACCGTCCGTTCGCGGTCACCGTCGACGGCGCCGCGCAGGGTGCAGCGCTCCTCAACTCACTCGTCGCACCCCGTCCCGCGAGCTAGACCCCGCGGACGATGTCGACGAACAACTCGTGCACCCGCCGGTCCCCCGTCACCTCCGGGTGGAACGACGTGGCCACCACGGAGCCCTGCCGGACGGCCACGATCCGTCCGGCGGCCGCGCCACCCGACTCGGGCACGCGGGCAAGAACCTGGACGTCGTCGCCGACGCGCTCCACCCACGGAGCCCGGATGAACACGGCCCGCATCGGGTCGCCGACGATGCCCTCGAAATCGAGGTCGGACTCGAAGGAGTCGACCTGACGACCGAAGGCGTTGCGGCGCACGGTCATGTCGATCGCACCGAGGTGCTGTGCGTCGGGCCTGGTGTCGAGGATCTCGCTCGCGAGGAGGATCATCCCGGCGCAGGACCCGTAGGCGGGCAACCCGTCGTGCAGGCGCGCCTTCAGCGGCTCGAGCAGTTCGAAGATCTGCAGCAGCTTGCTCATCGTCGTCGACTCGCCGCCCGGGATGACGAGGCCGTCGATCTTCTCGAGCTCCTCGGGGCGGCGGATTCCGACTGCGTCGGCACCCGAATCATTGAGTGCAGCAAGATGTTCACGGACGTCGCCCTGCAGGGCGAGTACTCCGACGAGGGGACGGGTCATGCCATGTTTCCTGTCTCGATGTCGCGCTTGTCCTGATCGCGCTGGATGCGGGTCAACCCCTCCTGTACGACGGCGGCGACCATGGTGCCGTTCCGGTCGAACATGCGGCCCTGGGTGAGGGCGCGGCCGAAGCCGGCGGAGGGTGAGGTCTGGTCGTAGAGCAGCCACTCGTCGGCGCGGAACGGGCGCATGAACCACATGGCGTGATCGAGCGACGCCGTCTGCGTGACCACTCCCGGGTGCGGGACCTTCGACGCGCCGAGGAGCGTCATGTCACTGAGGTAGGCGAGAGTGCAGATGTGGAAGACCTGATCGTCCGGCAGCTTGCTGCGGTACCGCATCCACACCCGTTGCTGCGCGGCGATTCCGGGAGACTTCCCGGTGGAGCCGGCCGGAACGATACGGACGTCCCATTCCTTCCACTCCCGGTAGAGATCGGTGGCGGCGAACTCCTCGAGGGTCTGTGCGTCGACGAGCGCTTCGGGCGCGGGGACGGACGGCATCGTGTCCTGATGCTCGATGCCCTCGTCCTCGGTGTGGAACGACGCCGACATGGTGAAGATCGCCTTGCCGTCCTGGATTCCGGTGACGCGCCGCGTGCAGAAGGACCGGCCGTCCCGGATCCGGTCGACCAGGTACACGGTGGGTTTCAGCGGATTTCCGGGGCGCAGAAAGTACCCGTGCAGGGAATGAACCTTGAATGCCTCGTCGACGGTCCGGACCGCGGAGACCAGCGACTGACCCGCGACCTGCCCACCGAAAGTCCTCGTCAGAACAGACGGATGAACCGCGCCACGGAAGATGTCCTTCTCCAGCGCTTCGAGTTCGAGAACATCCTCGATGCTCGCCATGAGCCCTCCTTCTGTGCCTGGTCAAGGTTATCCGCCCGGTTCGGGCTCGAGGCACGATGGGTGCCATGACGATGTTCACACCGACGAGCCCGGACGGTCTCGTCGCCCTCGTCTCCGAACGCTGCCTCGCCGTTCACGGCACCGCCGTCGTCGCGATCGACGCTGCCGACGGCGCGGACCCCCTGCCCCTCGCGGACGCGGTGTGCGTGTCGCTGCGGGAGCAGGGCCGCCCGTGTGACGTCGTGTCGCTCCACGGCTACGTCCGGCCCGCCTCCCTGCGGTTCGAGCACGGACGCGACGACGAACTCAGCTACCGCACCCTCTGGTTCGACTACGACGCCCTGAACCGGGAGGTGGTGCGGTCGGTCCGCACCGACCGCCGGTGGTTGCCGCGCCTGTGGGACGAGGACGAGGATCGCTCCGCCCGCTGCGCCCGCGTTCCCGCGGCCGACGGTCAGGTGCTTCTCGTCACCGGCCCGATGCTGCTCGGCCGGGACCTCGACTTCGACGTGACCGTGCAACTCCATCTGGGCGAAGGAGCCCTGCTGCGCCGCACCCCGGCCGATCAACGATGGACCGTGCCCGCCCTGCTGCGCCGTGCCGCCGACGTCACGGTCGAACCCGACCTGCTGGTGCGGTACGACCATCCGCCGAGGCCTGCGGTCCGTTCGAGCCGCTGAGCCCGCTCACGTCGTGCGCAGGAACCGGGTCAGTCCTTCCTGCACGACGGCAGCGACCAGGTTGCCCTTCCGGTCGAAGATCCGGCCCTGCGCGAGCGCCCGACCGAAACCGGCGGACGGCGACGTCTGGTCGTACAGCAGCCATTCGTCGGCCCGGAACGGCCGCAGGAACCACAGCGCGTGATCGAGTGAGGCACCGTTGATCTCGACACCTGGGTGCGGGGTCATGGCGGAACCGATCAGCGTCATGTCGCTCATGTAGGCCAGTGCGCAGACGTGGAAGACGGGGTCGTCGGGCAGCGTCTTGCGGGACCGGAACCACGCCTGTTGCTGGGCGGCCGCGCCGCGTCGGCGGTCGACCTCGCCGTGACCGACCATCCGGATGTCCCAGTCGGACCATTCCTGGGCGAGCCAGGCGATCTCCGGGTCGTCGGAGTCACTGGCGAACGGCAGCGTATCGGGCGGCGGGACCACGGGCATCTCGTCCTGGTGCTCGATGCCCTCGTCCTCGACCTGGAACGACGCCGACATCGTGAAAATGGCCTGACCGTCCTGGACGGCGCTGACCCGTCTGGTGACGAACGACCGACCGTCCCGGATGCGGTCCACGAGGTACACGATCGGCATCGTGGGGTTTCCGGGGCGGAGGAAGTACCCGTGCAGGGAATGCACCATGAAGCGGGGGTCGACCGTGCGGACCGCCGCCACCAGCGCCTGACCGGCCACCTGCCCACCGAACGTGCGGGGAAGCATGGTCTCGGTCGCTATGCCTCGGAAGATGTTCTCCTCGAGGCGTTCCACTTCCAGGATCTCTTCGATCGTCGCCATCCACGGCCCCTTCCGATGCTCGTCCGCTGACACTCTCACACGCGTCCCGCGCACCGCACCGCGCGAGGCCCGGGTCCGGGCCTCGCGCGGTGCGAACGGAAGCGGTGCGGCGCCGGGGGTGCCGCGATCGATCACAGATCGTTTGCGGGGATCACCAGCCGCGTTCGGCGAGCCGGTGCGGGACGGGGATGTCGTCGACGTTGATCCCGACCATCGCCTCACCCAGACCGCGGGACACCTTCGCCAGCACGTCCGGGTCGTCGAAGAACGTGGTCGCCTTCACGATCGCCGCGGCCCGCTCCGCCGGGTTACCGGACTTGAAGATCCCCGACCCGACGAACACACCCTCCGCACCGAGCTGCATCATCATCGCCGCATCCGCCGGGGTCGCGATGCCACCGGCGGTGAACATCGTGACCGGCAACTTCCCGGCCTTGGCGACCTCGACGACCAGATCGTACGGGGCCTGCAGCTCCTTCGCCGCCACATACAGCTCGTCCTCGCTCAGCGACGTCAACCGGCGGATCTCCCCACCGATCGTCCGCATGTGCGTGGTCGC
>NZ_JBHWUE010000089.1:0-39946 GCF_042738615.1 Rhodococcus sp. NPDC059968 | reverse complement strand
CGTGTGCCCCGGCACACGTCGCCACTCACCTCCTCAGGAGACGGGGACGTGATCGGTGGCGGCGAGCGCCTGGCGGGCGTAGGCCCGCACGTCGGCGTCGGTGTCCTCGAGTGCAGTGGTGAGCGCGCCGACGGCGGCGCGGTCGCCGGACCACCGGCCGAGCGCGAGGACGGCGGCCTTGCGCACGTCGAGGTGCGCATCCGTCAGGGCGTCCGCCAGCGCGGGCACCGCGACTTCGGGGTCCGCTCCGGCGAGTGCCCGCGCGGCGCCCTGCCGGATCTGCCAGGCCGACTCCCGCAGCGCCGCCGTCGCGAGGGTCACGTCGTCGCCGTCGCAGCCCAGACTCGCGAACGCCGTGAGCGCGGCGGCGCGCACCAGCGGGTCGCGGTCGCCGGCCAGTGAGCGCACGGTGTCGACACCGCCGATCCCGATGGTGGCCAGACCGTGCGCGACGGTGACCCGCACTTCGCGGTTCTCGTCGTGTGCCCCCGCAGCCACCGATTCCCACCGGTCCAGCGACACCAGCGCCCGCACCGCTTCGATCCGGACGTGGTGATCGCCGTCGGACAGTGCGGTCAGGAACTGCTCCGCCGAACCGGCGTGCAGAGCGCGCAGAACGTCGACCACGGCGGCCCGGACCACGGCGTCACCCGACCCGAGGTGGTCGGCCAATCCGTCGGCGGACGGCAGCACCTCGACGAGTTCGCGCAGGCCGTCGGCGGCGGCGCGGCGCACCGTCACCGCACCGTCGCCGAGGGCGTCGACGAGGGCCGCCCCGAATCCGTCGGGGGTTCCTTCCGTCAGTACCGAGAGGGCCGTGACGCGGACCTGCGGGTCGGCGTCGCCCAGATACGGTGCGAGTTCGGCGACGCTCGGCGCGTCGAGTCCGAGGACCGCGACGATGGCCGGTGAGGACGGCTCCTGCCGGACCGGCGCCGCGATGCGCGAGCGCTCCTCCACCGGAGCCCGCCCCCCAACCAGTGGCGGCTGGGCGACGGGTATGACCGTCCGGTCCACCGGCGGAAGGGAATCGAGTCCGGGCACCGGCACGAAGTACGGTTCCACGGGGCGCTTGAGGAATTCCATGTCGCCGTTCTCGCCGCGCCGCAGATTCAGGTGGTATCCCCATTCGTCGTCCCGCTGCTCCGGGAGATCCGCACGCTCGTGGTAGAGCCCCCAGCGACTTTCGGTCCTGGTGAGGGAGCTGCGGGACGCCATTTCCGCGCAGTCCCGGATGAACGTGACCTCCGCGCAGCGCATCAGCTCGTGCGGGGTGGTCGCGCCCATCCCGGCGATCTCCCCCGCCATCCGTTCGAACGTCTCGACGGCGATCGACAGCTTCGTCGCCGTCTTCGGCGGCGCGACATAGTCGTTGACGAAGCGGCGCAGCTTGTACTCGACCTGCGGCTGCGGCGGACCGTCCGGGTTGCGCAACGGCCGGTAGATCAGCGCGTGCGCGACGGCCAGCTGCTCCGCGGGCAGCGCGGTCGGCGCCTCGACGTCGGGCAGGGTACCGGTGGCGTGCGATCCGGCGAGGTCGCCGTACACGAATGCGCCGATCATGTAGTTGTGGGGGACGCAGGCGAGGTCGCCTGCCGCGTACAACCCGGGGACGGTGGTCGCGCCGTGCTCGTCCACCCACACCCCGGACGCGGAATGCCCGCTGCACAAGCCGATTTCGGAGATGTGCATCTCGATGTCGTGGCTGCGGTAGTCGTGGCCGCGGTTCGCGTGGAACGTGCCGCGGGTGGGGCGTTCGGTGGTGTGCAGGATCGACTCGAGCGTGTCGAGGGTTTCCTCCGGGAGGTGGCTGACCTTGAGATAGATGGGACCGCGGGCGGATTCGATCTCGCTCTTGACCTCGCTCATCATCTGACCCGACCAGTAGTCGGAGTCGACGAACCGCTCCCCCTCGGCGTTCACCTGGTAGCCACCGAACGGGTTTGCGACGTACGCGCACGCCGGGCCGTTGTAGTCCTTGATCAGCGGGTTGATCTGGAAGCATTCGATGCCGCTCAGTTCGGCTCCCGCGTGATAGGCCATCGAGTAACCGTCACCGGCGTTTGTCGGGTTCTCGTACGTGCCGTAGAGGTACCCCGACGCAGGGAGCCCGAGCCGGCCACACGGACCGGTCGCGAGGATCACCGCCTTCGCCCCGACCGCGACGAACTCACCGGTGCGGGTGTTCAGCGCCGCGGCCCCGACGGCCCGGCCGTTCTCCGTCAGTACACGGACGGGCATCAGGCGGTTCTCGATGCGGATCTTCTCCCGCATCTTCCGCTGCCGCAGCACCCGGTAGAGGGCCTTCTTCACGTCCTTGCCCTCGGGCATCGGCAGCACGTAGGAGCCGGAGCGGTGCACCCGGCGGACCGCGTATTCGCCGTACTCGTCCTTCTCGAACTTCACGCCGTACTTCTCGAGGCGCTGCACCATCGCGAAACCACGGGTCGCCGTCTGGTACACGGTGCGCTGGTTGACGATTCCGTCGTTGGCCCTGGTGATCTCGGCGACGTAGTCCTCGGGTTCGGCCTTGCCGGGGATGACGGCGTTGTTGACGCCGTCCATTCCCATTGCGAGCGCGCCCGAATGGCGCACGTGCGCCTTCTCGAGCAGGAGCACGTTCGCGCCGTTCTCGGCGGCGGTCAGTGCCGCCATCGTGCCGGCGGTGCCGCCACCGATCACGAGCACGTCGCAATCGAGACGGACGGTGTCGGCGAGGTCGGGGATGTCCATCAGGTCTCCGGAGTGTGGTTCAGCGCGGCGAGCACGTCGGCGCGCGCGGCGCGGGTGTCGGGGTGGTCGAGGTGGTCGCGGTCCCGGGGATGCGGGATGTCGACGAGCGCCCGCAGCGGCTGACCGGCCCGGCCGAGCACCGCGACGCGGTCACCGAGCAGCACCGCCTCGTCCACGTCGTGGGTCACGAACACCACGGTGGTCGGGTGAGTGCTCCACGTGTCGACGAGCAGTCGCTGCATGACGCCGCGGGTCTGCGTGTCGAGGGCGCCGAACGGCTCGTCCATCATCACGGCCCGCGGTGCCCCGGCGAGGCCGCGCGCCAACTGCACTCGTTGGCGCATGCCGCCGGACAGGTTCTTGGGCAGGAAGTCGCCGAACCCGGTCAGACCCACCTCCGCGATCCAGCGGTCGGCGGTCTCCCGGCGTCCCTTGCGGGGTTCGCCGCGGAGTGCGAGGGCCAGTTCGATGTTCGAGCGCACCGTGCGCCACGGGAGGAGCGCGTTGTCCTGGAAGACGACGGCCCGGTCCCGGGACGTCGACTCCACCTTCGCGCCGTCGGCGACGACGCGGCCCGAATCGGGCGGCAGCAGGCCGGCGAGTGCGCGCAGCACGGTGGACTTGCCGCACCCCGAAGGTCCGGTGAGCACGAGGATCTCGCCGGGGACCACGGTCAGCGACAGCGAACGGATGACGGGGTTCCCGGTGTAGGACAGGGTGACGTCGTCGAGGACCAGCGACATGCCGGCGGCCACGGACGCTCCGGCGGTGGCGGTCATGCGCGCTCCCCTCGTGGCAGCCAGCGGGTGACGCGCCTGCCGAGCAGTTCGACTGCGCCGGACGTCGCGAACCCGAGGATGCCGATGGTGATCATCCCGACGAAGACGCCGGGATAGTCGACGATCGTGTACGCCTGCCAGGTGCGGTACCCGACTCCGAGCCTGCCGGAGATCATCTCGGCGGAGATCACGCAGATCCACGCCACCCCGATCCCGACCGAGAGTCCACCGAACACGCCCGGCAGGATTCCGGGCAGCACCACCCGGGACAGCACGTCCCAGCGTCCGCCGCCGAGCGTGCGCACCGAGTCCTCCCACAATGTCGGGAGGGCCCGGACGGCGTGCCGGGTGCTCACCATGATCGGGAAGAACGCGGCGACGAACGTGATGAACACGATGCCGGCCTCGTCGCTGGGGAACAGCAGGATCGCGACGGGCACCACCGCGATGGCGGGGATCGGACGCGCGAGCTCCGTCAGCGGACCGAGGACGTCGGCGAACAGTTCCGATCTTCCGAGGGCGATTCCGGTGGCCAGTCCGACCACGGTCGCGAGTCCGAATCCGCTGAGGATGCGGATCAGCGACTGCCCGAGGTCGAGGTAGAACAGCTCGCTCTGCAGCTGGGTACCGAACGCGGACACGACGTCGGTGACGGTGGGGAGCGTGTCGAACCGCAACCACACCCGCACATCGTTGGCGGTCAGCAACTGCCACGCGACGATTGCCGCGATCACGGACGTGATCCGCACGAGGCGTGACCGCCACGGCGAGGTTCGTCGGCGCGTCGATACCGGATCGTGTTCTTCGACAGCGACTTCGGGGTCGACCAGGACGGTCGACTGTTGCAGGGTGGTCACTGCCGCACCTCCTCGACCGCGCGGTCGTACGTGATCACACCGCCCGCGGGGTGTGCGCGCAGGTATCGGTCCGCCGCGGCGCCGGTGGTGAAGGGCAGGAAGTTGTCGCCGTCGCGCACCCACACCGATTTGTCCGCGAACCATCGCGTGCCCAGTTCGGTGTCGGGGACGAACGCGGCGCGGACGGTGCGGCCCTCGGCCCGGGCCTGTTTCACCGCGCGGAGCAGGCACGTCGGATTCGCGGCCGGCTGCGTCTCGGTGGCGCCGTCGAACCAGATCTCCCCGGCCAGCGCCGGATCGCTCGGGGCGGTGGCGCAGACGGGATCGGTGCCGGTGACCGAGGTCGGGTTGGCCGTGGACGCGAGTGTGGCGTCGTAGTCCTGCCCGTCGGCCTCGAACGCGGACCGGAGCGGAGCGTCGTTCACGAAGCCGTCGACGTCGAGGTCGGCGAAGTCGCCGATCGACTTCAGGTACGGCACATCGTTCTTCAGCGCACCGATCAGGCCCGGCTTGAGCGTGGTGTCGAACGACGTGCCGCCCGGGCCGTTGTACAGGTACACGACCTCCTGGGGCAGGCCGCTCGCGTCGGCCACGATCCGCGACGCCTCGAGCGGTTGCGTCTGGACGAACCGCGTGGCGTCGAGTTGCGCCCGGAGGAACGCGTCGAGAACCTCGGGGTGTTCGTCCGCGTACGCCTCACGGGCCACCACACCGTGCAGGGTCGGGGTTCGGAGTTCGGCGCCGTCGTACAGCAGCTTGGCCTTGCCCTGGAAGACGAGAAGTCCGGGCCAGGCGACGAACTGCGACAGCGCCGCGACCTGACCGGATTCCAGGGCCGAGGATCCGACCTGCGGCTGCTGGTTGAGCACTTCGACGCCGGTGCCCGGGTCGATTCCGGCGCGGTCGAGTGCCTGGACGAGGGTGCCGTGGCCTGCGGAGCCGACGCTCGCGGACACCTTCTTGCCGGCCAGGTCGCCGAGTGTGGTTGCCGGTGAATTCGGTGGCACCACCACCATGTTCAGTGCGCCCTGGGGGTTGTAGCCGGTCACCGAGACGATCTCCGTCTTCGATCGCGGGTTGGCCTGGGTGCGGGAGCCGTTGATCAGCATGGGGTAGTCGCCCATCGATCCGATGTCGATCTTCTCGGCCACCATCTGGGCGGTGATCGGCGCGCCGGTGTCGTAGTCCTGCCACTCGACGGAGTACTTCGTCCCGGTCTGTTCCGTCACGTCCTGCAGGCGCTGTTCGAGGTATCCCTGTGCGCGCAGCAGCGTTCCGGCGGTGACGGTGTTGATCGTCTTGGACTGGTATCCGATGACGAGCGTGACCGCGTCACCGTTGCCGGCCGAGGGTTCGAGGGAGCAACTCGTCGCCACGAGTGTCAGTGCCGCGGCGGCGATCGCGAGGGTGGAAGAGCGTCGCTTCATCTGTGTGGTCTTTCGCTCAGCGGAGGAGGTACGGCATGTTCACGGTGACCGCGCCGGTCGGGCAGCGAGCCGCGCAGGGACCGCAGTACCAGCATTCGTCGACGTGCATGAAGGCCTTGCCGTTCTCCGGGTTGATGGCCAGCGAATCGAGCGGGCAGATCTCGACGCACAGGGTGCAGCCCTCGATGCACAGCGACTCGTCGATGGTGACGGGTACGTCGGCTCGTTGATTGACCAAGGTCATGAGGTGAGCTCCCAGTTCGTGATGTCGGGTCGGCGGACGAGGCTGCTGCGCATGGTGATTCGGTCACCGCGCATGCGGATGTATTCGAGGTCGACGGGACGTCCGTCGACGAGCCGGGTGAGGCGTTCGAGCAACAGGAGCGCCGCACCCTCGGGCGTCTGGAGGTTCGCGGCGGAATGGGCGTCGGCGTTCACGGATTCGATCGCCAGATCGGCGGAGCCGAGGGGCTGACCGCAGACCTCCTCGATCAGCGCGAACACGTCGTTGGTTTCGAGGTCGTGGCCGAGGATCTCGGCTCCGATGTCGGGAACGAGGTAGGTGAGGTCCAGGCTGAGCGGGAGGTCGCCGAGATAGCGCACCCGCTCGATGTAGACGGCGGGTTCGCCCGGCTCCAGCTGCAGGCGACGGGCGACGGCGGGCGGCGGGCTGATCTCCACGGCGGCGCGGACGTCGTTGCGGACCTCGCCGTGCCCCTTCAGCGTCTCCTTCAGCCCGAGCAGGGCGTCGAGACCGTGGTCGTACTTGCGCTGCGCCACGTGGGTTCCCACGCGCGGGGCCCGGTCGATGAGCCCCTCCTGCTTCAGCAGTGCCAGTCCGTCGCGGACCGCATTGCGGGACACGCCGAACTCGGCGGCCAACTCCGATTCCGACGGCAATCCGCGCTCGGCGAAGGAGTCCGCGTGGATCTGCTGACGGAGCAGGTCGGCGAATCTGCGCGCATGGTCCGCGCGGGAACTGCGCGACGCCGTCTGGAGGGGAGTCGGATTCACCACCATGGTTTCCTTCGTCGATAGTGCGTGTGAGCTGGACGAAGACAAACGCTAACGGCAGTCGGCGGGGCCCGGAGTCGCCGCGAACAGCCGCTCGGGGCGCCCCCGCGAATCGGCCGGGTCCGCGCCGGGACCGGAACGCCTCACCAGCGAGAACACGGCAACGACCCGGCAATGCGCCGGGCCGAGCCGGGCCGGGACGTTTCAATCAGGGTGATTCGAAGTCGCGACGTCCGCCCGTCGAGCGATCAAGTCTAGGTTAGGCTTACCTTCTGTTTTCGTCCTGAAGGAGTCGTTGCCGTGTTCGCACCCACCGCCAGACGTCAGATCGCCGTCGCACTCGCCGTGGCCAGTTCGTCCCTGTTCCTCGCCGCGTGCTCGTCCGGCGACAGCGGAGGCACCACGGAAGCGTCCGGTGAGGGGTTTCCGGTCACGATCGAGAACACGTTCGGATCGACCACCCTCGACGCGGCCCCCGAACGTATCGTCACGCTCGGATGGAACGCCCAGGACGTCGTGTACGCCCTCGGCGAGACACCGGTCGGCATGCCGAAGTACACGTACGGCGCCGAGGCGAACGGTGTGATGCCCTGGCTGCAGGACCGATTCGATCCGTCCCAGACCACGTTGCTCGACGCGGCCACGTCCACCCCCATCGAGGCGGTCGCCTCGCTGGCGCCCGATGTCGTCCTCGCCCCGTACGAGGGATTCGACCAGGCGACGTACGAGAAGCTGTCGGGAATCGCCCCCACGGTGGCGTACCCGGACACGGCGTGGCAGACCACGTGGCAGGACCAGACCACGCTGGTCGGGCAGGCACTCGGCAAGAGCGCCGAGGCGGAGCAGCTGGTGGCCGGTCTCGACGACACCCTCGCGCAGACCGCCGCCGCGCATCCCGAATTCGCCGGCAAGACGATCTCGGTGATCAACTTCGACACCGACGCCGCGACGGTCAACGTCTACATGCCCTCCGATCCCCGCGTCCAGGTGCTGACCCAGCTCGGGTTCACCGTGTCACCCGGCGTGCAGAAGCTGGCCTCTACCAATGATCCGGACAAGTTCTTCGCCGACATCTCCGTCGAGAACATCTCCGATGTCGACGCCGACGTCGTGGTCGCGTTCGTCCCGGAGAACACCACCGTCGCCGCGAACCCGGCCTACGCGAATCTCGGTGCCATCGGGCGTGGAACCGCGGTCGCGCTGTCGGACACGAAGATCATCTCGGGGCTCAGCCAGACCAGCGTTCTCGCGACACCGTGGGTTCTGGACAAGCTGACACCTCAGCTCAGCGAGGCCGCGAAGAAAGCGGGTGCCTGAACTCCCGCCTGACAGGCGGTGTCGGGCGTAGCGTAATCCGAGACACAAATTTCCGCTGTGCCCGCATCAGGAACGCTCGCCGAAAGCAGGTATGCGATGACGCAGATGTCCGAAAGACACACCGCGAAGGTCATCGGCGTCACTGTCGCCGCCGCGGTAGGTGGATTTCTCTTCGGTTTCGACAGCTCGGTCATCAACGGCGCCGTCGACTCCATCCAGGGCCACTTCGAGCTGGGGTCGTTCTTCACGGGCTTCGCCGTGGCGATCGCCCTGCTCGGATGTGCTGTGGGCGCGTGGTTTGCGGGTCGCCTCGCGGACCGCTGGGGCCGCAAGAAAGTGATGCTGCTCGGTTCGGTGCTGTTCGTCGTGTCTTCGCTCGGAGCGGGTCTCGCGTTCAGCGTCCCCGACCTGATGCTGTGGCGCGTCCTCGGCGGCCTCGGCATCGGTATCGCGTCGGTCATTGCGCCCACGTACATCTCGGAGATCGCGCCGGCCCGCTACCGCGGCGCGTTGGCGTCGCTGCAGCAGTTGGCCATCACTCTCGGCATCTTCGCCGCGCTGCTGTCGGACGCGGTCCTGCAGAACGCCGCGGGCGGCGCCTCCAACGAGTTGTGGCTGAACCTCGAGGCCTGGCGCTGGATGTTCATCGTCGGTGTGGTCCCCGCGGTCGTGTACGGCATTCTCGCCCTGCTCATTCCCGAGTCTCCGCGGTACCTCGTGGGCAAGCACCTCGATCAGGAAGCAGCCGACATCCTCGCGAACATCACCGGCGAGGTCAACCCGCACGAGCGCGTCTCCGAGATCCGACTCACCCTCCGCCACGAATCGACGGCGTCGTTCGACGATATTCGCGGCCCGAAGTTCGGGCTGCAGCCAATCGTCTGGGTCGGCATCTTCATGGCCATCTTCCAGCAGTTCGTGGGTATCAACGCGATCTTCTACTACTCCACCACGCTCTGGAAGTCGGTGGGCTTCACCGAGAACGAGTCGTTCACCACGTCGGTGATCACCTCGATCATCAACGTGGGTATGACGTTCGTCGCCATCCTGTTCGTCGACCGGATCGGCAGGCGCATCCTGCTCATGGTCGGCTCGCTCGGCATGTTCGTGAGCCTGCTCATGGCGGCAATCGCCTTCTCCCAGGCGACGGGCAGCGGCGACGACGTCGTGCTCCCCAGCCCGTGGGGGGCGGTCGCCCTGATCGGCGCCAACCTGTTCGTGATCTTCTTCGCCGCCACCTGGGGCCCGGTCATGTGGGTGATGCTGGGCGAGATGTTCCCCAACAACATGCGCGCCTACGCACTCGGCATCAGCACGGCGGCGAACTGGATCGCGAACTTCACGGTCACGCTGGCGTTCCCGCCGCTCACCCGCTCGGTGGGGCTGTGGTTCCTGTACGGACTGTTCGCGTTCTTCGCGCTGCTGTCCTTCTTCTTCGTCCGGTCGAAGGTCCGGGAGACGAAGGGGATGGAGCTCGAGGAGATGCACACCTGACCCAGGCACGAACGGATCCGGCCGAATCACAGTGTGATTCGGCCGGATTTCCGTGTGGGGCGCTCGGTCCTACTGGCCGCTGTTCTCCGCGCGCTGCGCATCGAGGTCGGCGACGACGCCGTTCTGCTGCTCGGGGCGCAGGTTCCCGAGGCCGGCGAACCATCCGGTGATCTGCCGGGCGACGTCCTGCGCGGTGAGGCCCAACTCGGCGTGGATCTGCGCGCGCGACGCGTGGTCGAGGAACCGTTGCGGAACGCCGAGATCACGACAGGGGACGTCGACCCCGGCCGACCGCAGCGCGGCCGACACGGTGGAACCGACACCGCCGTGCAGTCCACTGTCCTCGACGGTGACGACCATTGTGTAGTCCTCGGCGAGCTTCACCAGTGACTCCGGGACCGGCAGGACCCACCGCGGGTCGACGACGGTCGCCGAGATGCCCTGCTGTTCCAGGCGTTCCGCCGCGGCGAGCGCGAGACCGGCGAACGCGCCGACAGACACGATGAGCACGTCGTTCCGCCCGGAGGGGGCGCGAAGGATGTCGACGACGCCGTCGAGGCGGCTCACCGCGGGCACGTCGTCGCAGACCGTGCCCTTCGGGAACCGGAGCGCGGTCGGGCCGTCGTCGACGGCCAGTGCCTCGCCCAGTTCCTCCCGCAGGGTGACGGTGTCGCGGGGAGCCGCGACCTTCATACCGGGGACGATGCCCAGCAGCGACATGTCCCACATGCCGTTGTGGCTGGCGCCGTCGTTTCCGGTGATACCCGCGCGGTCGAGCACGAGGGTGACGGGAAGCTTCAGCAACGCCACGTCCATCAGCAGCTGATCGAACGCGCGGTTGAGGAACGTCGAGTAGACCGCGACCACCGGGTGCAGACCGCCCAGGGCGAGGCCGGCCGCCGACGTGACGGCGTGCTGCTCGGCGATCCCGACGTCGAACATCCGGTCTGGGTACTTTTCGCCGAACGCGGCGAGACCGGTCGGGCCCGCCATCGCCGCTGTGATCGCCACGATGTCCTGCCGGTGGCTCGCCTGATCGATCAGCTCTGCCGAGAACACCGACGTCCAGTCGGCGGACGCCGACCCCGTCGACCTACCCGTGATCGGGTCGATCACGCCGGTCGAGTGCATCTGATCGGCCACGTGGTTCTCGGCGGGCGCGTAACCCATGCCCTTGCGGGTGACGGCGTGGACGATGACCGGGCCACCGAACGCCTTCGCGCGGCGCAGCGCGGATTCGAGCGCGGCCTCGTCGTGTCCGTCGACGGGTCCGAGGTATTTGATGCCCAGGTCCGTGAACATCACCTGCGGGGCGACGGCGTCCTTGAGGCCCGCCTTCATGCCGTGCAGGACCGAGTAGGCGGTGCGGCCCACCCAGGGAAGTTTCTTCACCATCCGGCGCCCGCTGTCGAGGATGCGCTCGTATCCCGGCTGGAGGCGGAGGGCGGCGAGGTGGTCGGCGAGACCACCGATGGTCGGCGCGTACGAGCGGCCGTTGTCGTTGACGACGATGACCACCGAGCGGTCCTTGCCGGCCGCGATGTTGTTCAGGGCCTCCCAGCACATGCCGCCGGTCAGCGCACCGTCACCGACAACGGCGACGACGTGGCGGTCCTGACCGGTCAGCTCGAAGGCCTTGGCGAGGCCGTCCGCGTACGACAGCGACGCCGACGCGTGCGAGGACTCGACCCAGTCGTGATCGCTCTCCGCCCGGCACGGGTATCCGGACAGGCCACCCTGCTTGCGGAGCGAGTCGAAATCGTCCTTGCGGCCGGTGAGGATCTTGTGGACGTACGCCTGGTGGCCCGTGTCGAAGATGATCGGGTCGGCGGGCGACTCGAAGATGCGGTGCAACGCGAGGGTCAGCTCGACGACGCCCAGGTTGGGGCCGAGATGCCCACCGGTCGCCGCGACCTTCTGCACGAGGAACTCGCGGATCTCCGCGGCGAGCTGCTTCATCTCCGCCGAATTCAGCTGACGAAGATCGTCAGGCGTCTGGATACGGGCAAGAACACCCAACGAGATCGCTCCCTCCGTGATGCACGCCGCCTTGCGTGCCTCTGCCGTGGCTTCGTGTCACGTCACAGTGGAACCAGTCTACGGAGCCGCCGGAGTGCGGGACACGCGGTATGGGCCGGTGCGGCCCCGTAGCGCGGGCTCGTCCTCGGGCATCCCGGCCATGACCGTGACCGGCTTCACACAATTGTGCCGCCGGACGGGCCCGTCGGAACACCCGACAGCTCCGTGAACAGCCTCTAGGGTCGACTCATGAGCACCGTCGTGGACGCGCTGATCGGGAAAGTCTTCGCCGCGACCCGGGAGAACCGCAGCGGCGAGCTCGCCGACTACATTCCCGAACTCGCCGCGGTCGCCCCCGACTCGTTCGGAATCTGCATCGCCACCGTGGACGGCTACGTGTACGAGGCCGGCGACACCCGCCTGCCGTTCACGATCCAGTCCATCTCGAAACCGTTCACGTACGCCCTGGCGCTCGCCGATCGCGGGTCCGGCGCCGTCGCCGAGAAGATCGACGTCGAACCGTCCGGGGAACCGTTCAACGAGATCAGCCTCGACCCGCGGACGGAGCGACCACGCAATCCCATGATCAACGCGGGGGCGATCACCGCGGCGTCGTTGGTGGCCGGGCCCGACCTGGACACCCGGTTCGAACGGATCCGGGCCACGTACTCCCGGTACGCGGGACGGGACCTGACGTTCAACCGGTCGGTGTACGAGTCCGAGTCACGGACCGGGCACCGCAACCGGGCCATCGGCCACATGCTGCGCTCGTTCGACATCATCACCGGCGACCCCGACGAGGCGGTCGACCTCTACTTCCGTCAGTGCTCCATCGACGTGACGTGCCGGGACCTGAGTGTGATGGCTGCGACGATGGCGAACAACGGCGTCAACCCCGTCACCCGGGAGACCGTTCTCGAACCAGCTCTCGTCGAGCGGGTCCTGAGCGTGATGTCGACGTGCGGCATGTACGACGCCGCAGGCAAATGGGTGTACGAGGTGGGGTTGCCGGCCAAGAGCGGCGTCGGGGGCGGGGTGGTCGCCGTCCTGCCCGGGCAGATCGGGATCGCGATCTACTCACCACGCCTCGACTCCCACGGCAACAGCGTCCGCGGAGTCGAGGCGTGCCGGGCCCTGTCGAACCAGCTGGAACTGCACTTCCTGCACGTCACCCGCGCCGCCCGCGCCGCGGTCCGCGCCCGGTACTCCGTGTCGGACGCCCCGTCGCGGATGCGGCGGTCACCCGCCGAGCGCGCCGCACTCGACGACGTCGGCAAGCGCAGCCGCATCTACGAGCTGCACGGGGATCTGCTCTTCGCCGGCGCGGAGAGCGCCGTCCGCGAGATCGGCGGCGTCGAGGAGGACCTGGAGGTGGTGGTGGTCGACGTCCGGCGCGTCGACGACGTCAGCGGGGTCGCGCGCCGGATGTTCGAGACACTGCGGGCCGGCCTCGCCGATCACGGGTGTGCGATCGCGTTCGTCGACCCGGCCGGTCTGCTCGGCAACACCCGCTCGGACCTGGTGGGGAGGGCGGGCCGGGTGTTCGCCGACCTCGATGCCGCTGTGCAGTGGTGCGAGGACATCCTCCTCGAACACCACTGCAGCACGGCCCGTCAGGAGTCGTCCGTCACGATCGCCGAGCATCCCATGCTGTCCGCCCTCAGCGCGAAGCAGCTCCAGCGGTTCACCCGCGACCTCGTCACCCGCTCCTACGCTCGCGGTGAGCTCCTCATCCATCGGGGCGACCGCGCCTGCGGGCTGTTCCTCATCCTGTCCGGGCAGGTGAGCTCCACCGTCACCGACCAGTCGGATGCGGTGCACAGGATGATGACGTTGTCGGCGGGGATGAGCTTCGGGGAGATGACGATGATGCTCGACTCCCGCTTCCTCAACGACGTGCGAGCCGACACGCCCGTGACGGTCGCGGTGCTGACGTCCGAGCGCTATGCCGAAATGGCCTCGGAGGAACCGAAACTCAAGCTGGCACTGCTCGAGCGTCTCGCGGCGGGCGCCTACGAGCAGCTCGACGTGATGCTGCGGTCGCTGCTGCGTCAGGGCGACGGACTCTGATCGGTCCGTGGGAAAACCCATTGCCCGAATCGGAAAAATCGGACAGGCTGGGGGCTCGGAATCGACGACGCGCGAATCGAAAGCAGGGTGCAATGCTCACAGCGACAAAGCTGGCCATCGAGACGACGGGACTCGTCAAGACCTTCGGATCCACCCACGCGGTCGACGGCCTGGATCTGGCGGTCCCCCTCGGGGGCGTGTACGGCGTCCTCGGACCGAACGGCGCGGGCAAGACCACCGCGATCCGGATGCTGGCCACGCTGCTGCCCCTCGACGGTGGAACGGCCACCGTGCTGGGGCACGACGTCGCGAGCGAACCGGACGCCGTGCGCAGCAAAGTCTCCCTCACCGGACAGTTCGCCTCGCTCGACGAGGATCTGACGGGCAGCGAGAATCTGCTGCTGCTCGGCCGACTGTACGGGTACTCCCGCGCGGCGGCCCGCACCCGGTCCGAACAGTTGCTGTCCGCCTTCGGGCTCGACGAAGCGGGCAACCGGCAGGTGAAGAACTACTCCGGCGGTATGCGCCGGAGGCTCGACATCGCGGCCAGCATCATCGTCACTCCGGAGATGATCTTCCTCGACGAGCCCACCACCGGTCTCGACCCGCGCAGCCGCAATCAGGTGTGGGAGATCGTCCGCGCACTGGTCGCCGGCGGCACGACGGTGCTGCTGACCACGCAGTACCTCGACGAGGCCGACCAACTCGCCGACCGGGTGGCCGTCATCGACCACGGCAAGGTGATCGCCGAGGGCACCACCGGCGAACTGAAGGCTTCCGTCGGATCGGGTGCCCTGCACGTGCGGGTCACCGACATCGCCACCCGTCCCGCAGCGGCGGCGCTGCTGCGGGACGTGCTCGACGTGCCGATCATCGAAGAAGCCGATCCGGCCGCCCTCACCGCGCGAATCGACGACCCGGCCCGGGTCTCGCGGGCTCTGCCCGCACTCGACGACGCCGGAATCGGCGTCAGCACATTCGCATTGGGGCAGCCGAGCCTCGACGAAGTCTTCCTCACCCTCACCGGCCGACCCACCGAGGAGCATGCGTCATGACTTCGACCACCGACCGGACCGCCGACACCGCCAGCGCTGTCGCCGACGTCCTGAAGATGCCCGGCCCGAGGCCCGCGCGACCCACTGCATGGTCCACCTCCCTCTCGTTCGGCTGGCGGGCTCTGCTCAAGATCAAGCACGTCCCCGAGCAACTGTTCGACGTGACGATGTTCCCGATCATGTTCACGTTGATGTTCACGTACCTCTTCGGGGGCGCGCTGGCCGGTTCGACCAGCGCCTACGTCCAGTTCCTGCTGCCGGGCATCCTCGTGCAGACGGTCGTCATGATCACCATGTACACCGGCCTGACGCTCAACAAGGACATCGAGAAGGGTGTGTTCGACCGGTTCCGGTCGCTCCCGATCTGGCGTCCCTCCCCACTCGTGGGCGCGCTGCTCGGTGACGTCGTCCGCTACACGATCGCCTCGATCATCGTCCTGATCCTGGGGCTCGTCCTGGGGTTCCGCCCGGACGGCGGTCTCGTCGGTGTGGTGGCGTCGATCGGCCTGCTGCTGCTGTTCTCGTTCAGCCTGTCCTGGATCTGGACGATGTTCGCGATGCTCATGCGCACCGAGCAGGCGGTCATGGGCGTGTCGATGTTCATCCTGTTCCCGCTGACCTTCGCCAGCAACATCTTCGTCGACCCCGCGACCATGCCGGGCTGGCTGCAGGCGTTCGTCGGCGTCAACCCGATCAGCAAGCTGGTGACATCCATCCGCGGGCTCATGGCCGGGACGGTGGAGATCGCGGATCTCGCCGTCGTGTTCGGATGGTGCGCCGGCTTCGTGGTGATCTTCGGACCGCTGACGATGCGCCTGTACAACCGTAAGTCGTGACGGTGGCGACGACCGATGACGCCGAGAGATCGGTGACGGTACGGGGATCCGGAATCGTGTCGGCGGTTCCGGATCTCGTCCGCGCCACCGTCACCGTGACCGCGACGCGCCCCGCAGTGGCCGATGCGTTCGAGGCCGTCGCCCGGTCCACCACGGCCGTCACGGACACCCTGCGCGGGCACGGGGTCTCGGGGCCCGACCTCGCGACCACCGGGCTCTCCGTGCACTCCGAGTCCACCTGGACCGAGGGCCGGGGCAGCGAGGTCACCGGCTACACCGCCGCGACGACGCTACAGATCACCGTCCGCGAGGCGGGGGCGTCCGCATCGTCGCCGGCGCAGGTGGTGGCCGCCTGCGTCGGCGCGGGTGGCGACGACATCCGTCTCGGCGGACTCGAATTCGACTTCTCCGATCCTGCCGCGCTGACGGCGACCGCCCGGGACCGGGCCTGGGCCGATGCTGTTGCCAAGGCGGAGCAGTACGCCTCGCTGTCGCGTCGGGCGCTGGGCGAGGTCCTCGACATCTCGGAAGTCGACATCGGTGACGTGTCCCCGCGGCCGGTTGCGAAGGCGCTCGCGGCGGCCGACTCCCCGATCGCCGTCGAACGCGGCGAGAAGCCGACGCGGGTCGACGTCCGGGTGCGGTGGCGTCTCGTCTAGACCCGGGGGCCCCGCTGCTGGACCGACGCGGCGAACGTGTCGTTGAGCTGAGTCAGCGACGTCACCGCCGCCAGTGCCTGTTCCTGGGACCAGCCTTCGAGCATGCCGCGCAGCCGTTCGGCCCGGCGCTCGGTCGTCTCGCGCAGAATGTCCATCCCGTTCGGCGACACCCGAATGCGGGAGGCACGCTTGTCGTGGGGGTCGGCGGCGCGCGATACGTATCCCGCGTCGACCAGTTCGGAGATCTGTCTACTCAACGACGACTGACTCACGCACAGGTCGGTGGCCAGTTCGTTCTGGCGGCACTCCCCCCGCGCGGCGAGCACGAAGAGCACGCTCGTCAACGCGGGCGGGATCGGGGTCTCGCCACTCGCCGAGACGACCGCCCGCAGCGATCGCCCGAGTGCGAACACCGCATCGACGAGCGCTTGCGCAGTATCTGCCTGTACCGACATCCAGTCCCCGTCCCACACACCCACTACTTGCGGGCCGACTATACGTTTTGTTGCGTTCGGTAAACAACAATGCGCCTGGTGTCAGCGCGTCAGCAACGCGATGCACTCCACGTGATGGGTGAGAGGGAATGCATCGAACGCGCGCAGCTCGTCGACATGATATCCCTGCGCGAGGTACAGACCGATGTCGCGGGCGAACGACGCCGGGTCGCACCCCACGTGCACGACCCGTTCGGCGCCCGCGGCGGCGACCGCCTCGATCACGTCACGCCCCGCACCCGCACGCGGCGGATCGAGCACCACGACCCGTGGCGGGGAGGCGAGTCCGGAGATCGCGCGCTCGACCCGGTCGGTGTGGAAGCGCACCTGCGGGAGGTCGGAGAGCGCGGCCTTCCCGTCCGAGACGGCCTGGCGCGAGGACTCGACGGAATCCACGTGCCCGGACGCCCCGGCACCGCCGGCGAGGGCGGCGGCGAACACACCCACTCCCCCGTACAGGTCCCATGCGGTCTCGCCCGCGGACATCCCGGCCCATTCGGAGACCACGGCCGAATACGTTTCCGCGGCCCCGCGATGCGCCTGCCAGAACCCGGTGGCGGCCAGTGCCCATTCCCGGTCGCGCACCCGCTCCACCGGGCGACCCGATCCGACGACCACCCGCTCGGCGCGCGGCGCACCGCTTGCGGCGCGGCGTGCCATGGCACCGCGGCGCCCGGGACTCGTACGGCCGGTCCGCGACACCTTCGGCGGCGCGATCTCGACCACGTGCCGCTCCCCCGCACTGTCGAGAACGATCTGCACCTCGCTGCCTGGCTTCCAATCGTGTTCGCTCACACCGTCGTAGGCGGCCGAGTCGATCTGCGGGCACGCGAGGTCCGTGACGATCCCGGAACTGCGGTGCCGGTGATAGCCGGGGCGGCCGTCCGGGTCGACGGCGAGCCGCACCCGCGTGCGCCAGCCGGTGCCGTCTCCGGTGCCTGGCAGTTCCTCGACGTCCACGTCCCGCTGCAATCGCGCGAGCCTGGCCAACTGCTCGGACACGACCTGCGCCTTCATGTCCCGCTGCACGTGCAGGCTCGCGTGCGAGAAGTCGCAACACCCCGCGCCGCCCGGACCCGACACCGGGCACACCGGGCTGACCCGCTCCGGGGACGCGTCGAGGATCTCGATCGCGTCGGCCCGGCAGTAGGACCCGCCGCGGTCCTCGGTGACGAGGGCGATCACCCGCTCGCCGGGCAGTCCGTGCCGGACGAAGACCACGCGGCCCTCGTGCCGGGCGACGACGAAACCGCCGTGCCCGGGATTGCCAAGCCGCAGTTCGAGGCGGCGGTCCGACCAGTTCTCACTCAACGCTTCTCGCCCGTCACTTGTCGTCGGGTTCGTAGCCGCGGCGGGAGGCCCCGGCCGTGTATTCGATGTTCAGTGCCTTCGCCTTCTCGGACGAGTTCAGTTGCCACGGAACGCTGGTGACCATCACACCCGGCTGGAACAGCAGGCGGCTCTTGAGCCGCAGCGCACTCTGGTTGTGCAGGATCTGCTCCCACCAGTGACCCACCACGTACTCGGGGATGAACACGGTGACGACGTCCCGCGGCGAGTCTTTCCGGACGCGGCGCACGTAGTCGAGCACGGGTTTGGTGATCTCGCGGTACGGCGACTCGATCACCTTGAGCGGCACCGCGATGTCACTCTTCTCCCACCGGCGCACGAGTGCCCGGGTGTCGGGTTCGTCGACATTGACCGTGATGGCCTCGAGGGTGTCCGGCCGTGTGGCCCGGGCGTAGGCGAGCGCGCGCATCGTCGGCATGTGCAGCTTGGAGACGAGGACGATGGAGTGAGTCCGGCTGGGCAGCACCCCGTCCCATTCCTGTTCCTCGAGCTCCCGGGCGACGCTGTCGTAGTGCTTCCGGATCATCTTCATCACCACGAAGATGGCGACCATGGCCACGATCGCGATCCAGGCGCCTGCCGCGAACTTCGTGATGAGCACGATGATGAGGACGGCGCCGGTCATGGCGAGGCCGATGGAGTTGATCACCCGGGAGCGGTGCATCCGCCGGCGCTGAGCCGGGTCGTTCTCGGTCTTCAAGTGCCGGGTCCAGTGCCGGATCATGCCCGTCTGGCTCAACACGAACGAGACGAACACCCCGACGATGTACAGCTGGATCAGCTTGGTCACCTCGGCGCCGAACAGGACGACGAACGCGATCGCGGCCCCGGACAGGAACAGGATGCCGTTGCTGAACGCCAGGCGGTCGCCGCGGGTGTGCAGCTGACGGGGCAGGTAGCGGTCCTGCGCGAGGATCGAGCCGAGCACGGGGAATCCGTTGAAGGCCGTGTTGGCGGCGAGCACGAGGATCAGGGCGGTCACGATGGCGATGAAATAGAAGCCGATGGGGAAACCGCCGAACACCGTCTCCGCGATCTGCGCGATCAGAGTCTTCTGGTGATACCCGGTGGGGGCGCCGATCAGCTGCTCGGCCGGGCTGTGCGCGTACACGATCCCGATCTTCTGGGCCAGGATGATGATGCCCATCAGCAGCACGATGGCAATCGATCCCAGCAGCAGCAGCGTGGTGGCCGCGTTGCGGGACTTGGGCTTCTGGAACGCGGGGACACCATTACTGATCGCCTCGACACCGGTCAGTGCCGCACAGCCGGAGGAGAAGGCCCGCGCGACCAGGAACGCGAACGCGATCCCGTACAGGTGGGAGTCCTCGGCTTCGAGTTCGAATCCGGACGATTCGGCGCGCAGGTCGTCGCCCAGCACGAAGATCTGGAAGAACCCCCACAGCAGCATGAGGGCCATGCCGGCGATGAACGCGTACGTCGGGATCGCGAAGGCGGCACCGGATTCACGGATGCCACGCAAGTTGATGGCGGTCAGCAGCACGATGGCCGCGACCGCGAACAGCACCTTGTGCTGGGCCACGAACGGCACCGCCGAACCGATGTTGGACGCGGCCGACGAGATGGAGACCGCGACCGTGAGGACGTAGTCCACCAGCAGGGCGCTGCCCACGGTCAGACCCGCGGTGGGTCCGAGATTGACGGTCGCGACCTCGTAGTCGCCGCCGCCCGACGGGTAGGCGTGCACGTTCTGCCGGTAGCTGGCGACCACCACCGCCATCACCGCGGCGACGGCGAGCCCGATCCAGGGGGTGTAGGCGTAGGCGGAGATGCCCGCCACCGACAGCACGAGGAAGATTTCTTCGGGGGCATACGCCACCGACGACATCGCATCGGAGGCGAAGACCGGGAGGGCGATCCTCTTGGGAAGCAGCGTGTGCCCGAGCTTGTCGCTCCGGAAGGGTCTGCCTAGCAGTAGCCGCTTTGTGGCGGTCGAGAGCTTTGACACTGCCAAAGCGTAAGCCGTCCGCAGAAAACCTGGACCCTCACCCACCAATGTGTCCGGATTGCGATCTCTGTCTCGGTTGCTCTTCTGCCTGGGCACTGTACGGTTCGATTCGGTACGCACGTACTCGAGACGTGACGCCAGAGCCCATGAACGGAGTACAAGGTGTATGTGGTCATCATGGGATGCGGCCGGGTCGGCTCATCCCTCGCTGGCTCGCTGACCCGGATCGGCCACGAGGTCGCGGTCATCGATCGCGACCCTGCCGCATTCCTACGTCTCGAACCCGACTTCCCCGGGCACACCGTCGTCGGGATGGGATTCGACCGCGACGTGCTGGTCAAGTCCGGTATCGAGCGCGCAGAGGCATTCGCCGCGGTGTCGTCCGGAGACAACTCCAACATCATTTCGGCGCGCGTGGCCCGGGAGACGTTCGGCGTGGAACGCGTCGTCGCCCGGATCTACGACGCCAAGCGTGCCGCCGTGTACGAGCGGCTCGGGATCCCCACCGTCGCGACCGTCCCGTGGTCGACGGACCGCTTCCTGCACACCCTCACCCGCGACAGCCAGACCGCCAAGTGGCGCGATCCGTCCGGAACCGTCGCGGTCACCGAGTTGTCCCTGCACGAGGATTGGATCGGAAGGCCGGTCGCCGAACTCGAGGCCGCCACGAATTCGCGTGTCGCGTTCATCATCCGCTTCGGCACCGGCGTCCTTCCCGACCGCAAGACCGTCTTCCAGGCCGACGACCAGGTGTACATCGCGGCCGTGTCGGGAACGGTGGCCGAGGCCGTCGCGCTTGCAGGCAATCCCCCGCCTTCGGAGAACTGAGACGGCAGTGAGAATGTTCACGATCGACCACCCGAACGGAAGCAATCGATGAGAGTCGCAATCGCAGGAGCCGGCGCAGTCGGACGCTCGATCGCGCGCGAACTGGTCCGCAGCGAACACGACGTCATGCTGATCGAACGCAAGCTCGAGCACATCGAGCAGGAGTCGGTGCCCGAGGCGACGTGGGTCCACGCCGACGCGTGCGAGCTGAGCAGCCTCGAAGCGGCGTCCCTCGAAACCTACGAGGTGGTGATCGCGGCCACCGGTGACGACAAGGCCAACCTGGTCCTCAGCCTCCTCGCGAAGACCGAGTTCGGGGTCAGCCGTGTGGTGGCCCGCGTCAACGATCCCCGCAACGAGTGGTTGTTCGACGAGTCCTGGGGAGTCGACGTCGCCGTCTCCACCCCCCGGATGCTCGCCTCGCTGGTGGAGGAGGCGGTGTCGGTCGGCGATCTCGTGCGGCTGATGACACTGCGCCAGGGGCAGGCCAACCTCGTCGAGATCACGCTGCCCGACAACACCCCGCTCGCCGGGAAACCCGTCCGCAAGCTGCACTTGCCCCGCGATGCCGCACTGGTCACCATCCTCCGCGGCGGACGAGTCATCGTGCCGCAGCAGGACGATCCGCTCGAGGGCGGCGACGAACTGCTGTTCGTCGCGTCCGTGGACGTCGAGGACGATCTGCGAGCGGCCGTCGGGCTCTCCTGACCCGGCAGGGACCGATCGATACCCGGAGGAACCGTTGAGTACCACCGCAACACCCGAGAGCACCGTCGTCACCGACAGCCCGCAGCAGAGCCGGTACGAGATCCACGCCGACGGTGAACTCGCGGGAATCGAGCAGTACGAAGTCGACGGGGACGTACGCGTTTTCGTTCACACCGAGGTCTATCCGCAGTACGAGGGACTCGGACTCGCCCGGACGCTCGTGAGTGCGGCTCTGGACGATCTCCGCCGCCGTGGACTGCGGGTGCGCCCGGTGTGCCCGTACGTCGTGAAATTCGTGTCGAAGCATCCCGAGTACCAGGACCTCGTGGCCTGATCGGTTCGGCGGCTTCGTCTCCGCCACAACCGGTCAGCTCCCGACGGTCCCCGGCGAGGGGCCGTGCTCAGGTGCGGCCGGGCTCGTCGCGGGGGCCGCCCGCTTCCGTGTCGTCCGTCGGTTCGCCGGCGTCGTCCGAGGGTCCCGGTTCGACGATCCGATCGGCCCGGCGCACAGCCCAGATCGTCACCAGCAGAGCCAATCCCGCCAACGGCCAGCCCATCGCGATGCGCGCGAACGCGAGCCAACCGGTCTGGTCGGAATCGTAGAGTTGCGACTGCACGAGGTACCGCGCCGCGAACACCAGCGCCCAAGCGGCGGTGGCCACGTCGTAGGCACGTACCGCGCCGCGATGGCGCCGCCAGAGGTTGCCGTGGCCGTTGAGGAATCCCCAGATCAGGCCGACGAGCGGCCAGCGCACGAGAATCGAGATCAGGAACACCGCCCCATACGCGAGGCTCGTGTAGATCCCGAACAGGAAGTATCCCTTGGCATCGCCCGTGCGGTAGGCGATGAACGCGGAGATGCCGACGCCGACGAACCCGGACACCGCGGGCTGGATGGGGCTGTGGCGGACGAGGCGCCAGACGAGAATGGCGACGGCGACACCGAGGGCCGCCCAGATCGCCGGACCCAGGCCCCACACACCGTTGACCGGAACGAAGACCAGGATGGGCAGGGTCGAATAGATCAGCCCGCTGAGCCCACCGAGCTGTTCGAGTATGGATTGCTGCTTCGTTTCGGTCACTCAACGAGAGTGCCACACGAGACGGACCCTAGGATTCGCCGCGCAGCTCGTAATACGGGTTGAAGATCACCTTCTGGCCGTCGCGTTCGCCGACACGTCCACGAACCAGCAGGGTCTTCCCCGGTTCGATGCCCGGAATCCTCCGCCGGCCGATCCACACCAACTTGATCTGTTCCGTGCCGTCGAAGAATTCGGCTTCGATGCTGGCGTTCCCGGACTTCGGACAGGCTTCGACACTGCGGAGCCGTCCCAGCATGGTGACCTCTTCGCCGCGGCTGCAGTCGCAGGCACGTTGTGCGCCGGACGCCTGAGACGTCTCAGCCATTTCCTCGGCGTCCAGCTGCTCGAGGTCCTCGGTGAGCCTGCGAGTCAGCCGACGAAAATATCCTGCCGTGGCGGGTGCCATTGCGCGCTCCTGGAGCATGTGCGACGCGAGATCTTCGCGCCGCTCGTAGGGCTGTGTATTCGCCACTGTAGACCCATTGGTTCCCGGCAACCACACCAGCGGAAGAGCGCTGTGAAGGACCGGGCAGGATCATCACATGCCCTCTGATGATCGGCCGTCCGTGGCCGTTGTGCTCCCCGGTACGGGATCCGACGCGGACTTCGTGGCCCGCGCCTTCACCGAGCCCCTGACCTGCCGTGGAGTGCGCACGGCCGCAGTCGAACCCGATCCCCGGCGAGTCGTCGGAAGCTACGTCGACGCGCTCGACGCCGCGGCCGCGCAGCACGGCCGCATCCTCGTCGGAGGGGTCTCCATCGGGGCCGCCGTAGCGCTGCAGTGGGCAGGATCACACCCGGATCACGTCGCCGGGGTCCTCGCGGCACTGCCCGCGTGGACCGGGACCGCCACGGACGCTCCCGCCGCCGCCAGCGCCCGGTTCACCGCGGCCCGGCTGCGGGCGGACGGCCTCGAACAGGTCACCGCCGAGATGATCGCCTCCAGCCCGCCCTGGCTGGGCCGGGAACTGGCGAAATCGTGGCGATCGCAGTGGCCGCACCTTCCCGCCGCACTGGACGAAGCGTCCGAGTACCACGCCCCCGGTGTGGGCGACCTCGAGCGCATCACGGTGCCGGTGGGGATCGCCGCCGCCACCGACGACGCCGTGCATCCCCTCGAGGTCGCCCGCACGTGGTGCGCACGACTTCCGCACGCGGGCCTCGTCACGGTGTCGCTGGACGAGATCGGCGCCGACCCGGCAATTCTCGGCTACGCCACCCTCGATGCGCTCGACTCGGTCCTGCACACGACCTGAGCGTCCAATCTCCGGGACCGGGATCAGCGACCGAGTTGCTGCATCGCCGAACCCGATTCGCCGCGACGCTGCTGCGGCTGCGCCGGGGCCTCCGCGGGGGGCGCCTGCTGCTCGCCCTGCGGGCCCGCCGGAGCCGGTTGCTGCGGAGCGGGCTGCTGCGGAACGGCACCCTCCTGCTCCGCCAACTGCTGCTGGTGAGCGGCGGCCAGCTGCTGGGCGAGGGCCTCGGGCAGGACAACCGGCAGCGGGGTCCGCACCGGGTTCGGCTCGTTTCCCCGCTTCACGACGGTGTCGCGCAGGATCGCCCTTGCCGTCGCGACGAGCTCCGAGTCGGCCGTGTTGCCACCGCCCGGTCCCGCGACCACGCAGCGCACCATCCACCGGTAGCCGTCGACGCCGATGAAGCGCAGGTCGGCGTTCGGGGTGACGGCGAAGACCTCGCGTCCCCACGGTCCGCTCTCGACGCTCACCGTCGCGTTGTCGTTGCGCAGCGATTCGGCGAGGTCGCCCGCGACTTCCCGCCACTGGCCCGGAGACTTCGGGGCGGCATACGCCGCCACGGTGATGCGCCCGTGCTGGGTGACGAGATGCACGGCCTGCGGCGAACCGTCGGGCGCCATCTCGACCTGCAACTGGGCGCCCTGCGGCATCGGGACGAGGACCGAACCGAGGTCGAGGCGGGTCCCCACCTCACCGACGGTGAGGTCGGCGCCCGACTCGAGGTCGTCGGCGTCGTACGGACCGCCGTCCACCTCGGTCACGGCGTCGTAGTCGTCCTCGTAGTCCGCGTCGGCTTCGCCGGCCTCGGCGTCCTCGAAGAAACCGGGCCGGTCGTCCTCGGCTTCCTTCTTCTTACGACGTCCGAACATGATCAGGCTCCTTCACTGGCATTGCCGACGAGGCTCGCGTGGCCTCCGCTCGACCCGTGTCCGTCACTGCCGCGGGTGGTGCCGTCGAGCGACGGGACCTCGACGAACGACACCAGTTCGACACGCTGCACGAGCAGTTGGGCGATCCGGTCGCCCCGGCGGATCTCGATCGGGGTCTCGAGGTCGTGATTGATCAGGCACACCTTGATCTCGCCGCGGTACCCGGCATCGATGGTGCCGGGGGTGTTGACCACCGACAGACCCGATTTTGCGGCCAGCCCGGATCGGGGGTGGATCAGCCCGACCGTGCCCAGGGGCAGCGCGATCGCGATGCCGGTTCCGACGAGGACACGGCGCCCCGGCTCGATGGTCACGTCGATGGTGCTGCACAGGTCGACACCGGCGTCGCCGTCGTGCGCACGCTGCGGTACCGGAATGTCGGGGTCCAGCCGCTGGAGGGCGACGGGCGGAAGGGCGGGGGTCGCGGCGGGAGAAAGGCCGGGAGATAGGTCGCTCACGTGCACCGAGCCTACTCTCAGACACCGACTATCCTGGTCGGGTGTCACAAACGTCCCGGCCCGAAGTCGCGCCCACCGATAACACCTCGCCCGTGCTGTACTCCGAGCGCCTGTGGGTGCCCGTCTGGTGGTGGGCAGTGGGCTTGTTCGTCGCCGGTCTGCTCGCCGCGGAGGTACACATGGGTGCGCCGGGACTGCGCGCGTGGCTGCCGTACGTTCTCCTGCTGCCCCTGCCCGTGTGGGGACTCGTCTGGCTCAGCCGTCTCCGCGTCGAGGTCGTCGAGGAACCGAACGGAGTCCATCTGCGGGTCGGACAGGCGCATCTGCCGCTGGATGTCATCGCAAGGGTCGCCGAGGTTCCCGGTTCGGCGAAGAGTGCGGCTCTCGGTCGCCAGCTCGACCCCGCCGCCTTCGTGCAACACCGGGTGTGGGTCAAGCCGATGGCACTGATCGTGCTCGACGACCCCGAGGACCCGACCCCCTACTGGTTGATCAGCACACGACGGCCGGCCGAGTTGCTGGCCGCCATCGACCGTGCCCGCCCGCAGGCGGACGGAGACTGATCGGACGGTGGGTCTCCACCGTCCGCCTCTCGTATTCGCCGCCGCTCAGGCCGCGCAGTCCCTGCACACCAGCACTCCGCCCGCGTCGCTGGCGAGCCGGCTGCGGTGGTGCACCAGGAAACAGCTCGAACACGTGAACTCGTCGGCCTGCTTCGGCACGACTCGCACCGAGAGCTCTTCACCGGACAGATCCGCGCCGGGCAGTTCGAACGACTCCGCGGTGTCGGACTCGTCCACGTCGACAACAGCCGACTGAGCCTCGTTGCGTCGCGCCTTCAGTTCCTCCAGCGAATCCTCCGAAACCTCATCGGACTCTGTTCGCCGCGGTGCGTCGTAGTCAGTTGCCATGTCGCCTTCCCCTCATCCTCTTCGGTGTATCCCGGCCCGTGCGGTACGTCGAACCGATTGTTGGTCGACCGTCCACACGAAAACCGCCTCGGCGCAGATCACACCCTGCGGCTGCACAACGCTGCAGCGGATGTGTTCGTGCCCGGAACCAGGCCCCGGAAACATGATCTACGCCTCTTTTGTCATCTTCTGCCGACCCTCGTTCTGCACGCTTTGAACGACTGGGGCCGCCAGACAGTAGCCGAAGGAAGTACAAAAGTCGTAACCGAATCGACCGATCGCGCAAATTGTCTGCTAATCGTCACCAACACCACAGCAAGCTGTGACATTCCACTACGGGGACGGGTTCGGGGTTATGACGTGCCAGGGATCTAAGGTAGGTCCCGAACCTGCGCCACGACGTGTGGCCGGGCCCTGTATCGGTGCGCTGTACGGATGCAACGTACGAAGCGCAGTTCGTAGGAGAGGTCGAGGCACACTGTGGTTTCACTGATCACCGAAGGCAGCCCGCTCGACGACAAGGGTCGTCCGTTCCGGCGGCGGCGGGCGATGCCGATCCTCGTGGTGTTCGCGATCCTCGCCCTGCTCGGCGCCGTCGTGTGGATCGGCGTCCTCGGCGACGACGAGGACCTCGCCACCACCGTCGACTGCAACCCTCCGCAGCCAGCCGCGCAGCCCGTCGACCCCGCGGCCCCACCGCAGCAGGCGCTGGGCGAGAAAGTCGACGGTTCGACCCTCCGGGACGTGGAGCCTGCCGCGCTGTCCGCCACGAAGGTGCGCGTGTTCAATGCCAACGGCGAGCACGGCCAGGCGGCGCAGGTCGCCGCCCAGCTCAGCGACTACGGGTTCGCGAGCGCACCCGACGTCCAGGCGGGCAACGACCCGATCTACGTCGACCAGAACATGCAGTGCCAGGGGCAGCTGCGGTTCGGTCCCAACGGCGCCGCCGCCGCGAGCGCGCTCTGGCTGGTGGCCCCGTGCACCGAACTCATTCAGGACGCCCGCACCGACGACACGGTCGACCTCGCCCTCGGCACCTACTTCCGCAAGATCTCGCCGAACACCGACGCCGAAGAGGTGCTGCGGTCCCTGAAGGATCCGCCGCCCGGAACCCAGCCCGCGCCCCTCGACATCGACCTCCTGAAGGCGGCGCGCACCGCCCGCTGTTGACCGGCGGTCACCCTTCCGGGATCGGGGCGTCCACCCCGATCTCGGCGAACAGCGCGTCCAGCGCGTCGGCGATGCCGGGGGCCGCGGCCACCACCACGTCGCCGTCCGCACTCGACGTCTGCGGCGAGGGGATTCGCACGCGGGCCCCCGCCTCAGTGGCGATCAGCGACCCCGCGGCCCAGTCCCACGGGCTCAGCCCGTGTTCGAAATGAGCGTCGACACGGCCGGCCGCGACCATGCACAGATCGAGGGCCGCCGAGCCGATCCGGCGGATGTCCCGCACCCTCGGCAGGATGTCCGCGATGAGGGCGCCCTGCGCCTTGCGCCGCGCCGCGCCGTACCCGAAACCGGTGGCGAGCAACGCCATCGACACGTCGGTGACCGGGTTGCACCGGAGGTCGCTGACCCGCCCGTCCGCGTCGGTGAGGGTTGCCCCGCCGCCACGCGCCGCCGCGTAGGTCGATCGGGCCGCCACGTCGACCACGGCCCCGGCGACGGACACCCCGTCGATCTGGGCGGCCACGGAGACTGCGTACGCGGGGACGCCGTACAGAAAGTTCACGGTGCCGTCGATCGGATCCACGATCCACCGCACCTCGGCGACGGAATCCTCCTCTCCCCCACCTTCTTCGCCGAGGATCGCGTCGTCGGGACGAAGCTGTGCGAGACGGTCGCGGATGACCTGCTCGCTCTCAGTGTCGACCACCGTGACCGGGTCGGTCGGAGTGCTTTTCGACGCGACGGAATCGCCGGATCCCGCTCGCTTCCCGACGATTCCGAAGACCTCGGGCCGTCGCGCCCGGACGTGGGCAGCCGCTTCCTCGGCCACCGCCACGGCGACCTCGAGCAGTCGCGTGGGATCGGTGCCGACGTGGCCTGGCGCGGACTCTGAACTCTGGGGTGCATGCACCCACCCATCGGAACACACTTTCGCTGCCTCACACCACCGCTGACGTTTCGCGCGGCTGGTGCCATCGCCCACCGAACGCGCGTCGACACACTAGTGTGACGGGCAGCAGAAGAGCGCCGGAGAACACGTCGTCGTCGACACGAAGGAGCACACGCCATGACCAAAACGGGGTTCGGTGTCGACGTCGGAGGCAGTGGCGTCAAGGGTGGCGTCGTGGATCTCGAGACGGGCCAGCTCGTCGGGGACCGCATCAAGCTCCTCACCCCCCAGCCGTCCACTCCGGAGGCGGTCGCGGAGACCGTCGCCGAGATCATCCGCCAGGCAGAATGGGACGGACCGGTCGGTATCACCCTGCCGAGCGTCGTCACCGGCGGCGTGGCGCGATCCGCCGCCAACATCGACAAGAAGTGGATCGGGACGGACGCCCGCGCGCTGTTCGCCGACGCACTCGGCGGCCGGCTCGTCACCGTCCTCAACGACGCGGATGCGGCCGGGATCGCGGAGGACGCGCTCGGCGCGGGCAAGGACGCGAAGGGGGTCGTCATCCTCCTCACCTTCGGCACCGGCATCGGCTCGGCGATCCTCCACGACGGCGTCCTGCTCCCCAATACCGAGTTCGGGCACATGGAGGTGGACGGCAAGGAAGCCGAGCACCGGGCGGCGTCCTCGGTCAAGGAGAAGAAGGATCTGTCGTACAAGGAATGGGCCGGCGAGGTGAGCCGTGTCCTCACCCGGTTCGAGAACCTCCTGTGGCCGGATCTGTTCATCGCCGGTGGCGGAATCAGCCGGAAGAACGAGAAGTGGATCCCGCATCTGACCAACAGGACACCCGTCGTACCTGCTGCGCTGCTGAATACGGCGGGCATCGTCGGTGCTGCGCTCGCAGTGGAAACGGGCATCGCCCCGTAACTAATTCGGATGGGTCGTTACAATGGAAGAGCCCGGCTGCGCGCCGGCGAAACCAGTAGACCTCTCCGCCGGATGACCACTCTGGCGTGACGCCGCACGACACCGTCACGAAAGGGCGTACGTGGCAGCCACCGATACACGTCAGACTGCTGATTCGACTTCGGAGTCAGGACCGGAAGCACCAGTCGGAGCGGCAGCCACCGGCACTGCTCCGGCAGCCGAGGAAGCTCCCGCGAAGAAGCCGGCGGCCAAGAAGGCTCCCGCCAAGAAGGCAGCAGCGAAGAAGGCTCCCGCCAAGAAGGCGGCAGCCAAGAAGGCGGGCGGCAAGAAGGCCACGGCCGGTAAGGGTGCGGACGGCGAGGACCTCGACGAAGACTCCGCCGACATGGAGGACATCGACATCACCGAGGGCGACCTCGCCGAGGCCGAGACCGATGTCGTCGAGGTCGTCGCAGTCGGCGAAGACGAGGAGACCGAGGAGCCGTCCGACAAGGACAAGGCCTCCGGCGACTTCGTGTGGGACGAGGAGGAGTCCGAAGCGCTCCGCCAGGCCCGCAAGGACGCCGAACTGACCGCGTCCGCCGACTCGGTCCGCGCCTACCTCAAGCAGATCGGCAAGGTCGCCCTCCTCAACGCCGAAGAGGAGGTCGAGCTCGCCAAGCGGATCGAGGCCGGGCTCTACGCGACCCAGATCATGCAGGAACTGTCCGATTCCGGCGAGAAGCTCCCCGCCGCCCAGCGCCGGGACATGAGCTGGATCTGCCGCGACGGAAACCGCGCCAAGAACCACCTCCTCGAGGCGAACCTCCGCCTCGTCGTGTCGCTGGCCAAGCGCTACACCGGCCGAGGCATGGCGTTCCTCGACCTCATCCAGGAAGGCAACCTGGGCCTCATCCGTGCCGTCGAGAAGTTCGACTACACCAAGGGCTACAAGTTCTCGACCTACGCCACGTGGTGGATCCGTCAGGCCATCACCCGCGCGATGGCCGACCAGGCCCGCACCATCCGCATCCCGGTGCACATGGTGGAGGTCATCAACAAGCTCGGCCGCATCCAGCGCGAACTCTTGCAGGATTTGGGCCGTGAGCCCACTCCCGAAGAGCTCGCCAAGGAAATGGACATCACGCCCGAGAAGGTGCTGGAGATCCAGCAGTACGCTCGTGAGCCCATCTCGCTCGACCAGACGATCGGCGACGAGGGCGACAGCCAGCTCGGCGACTTCATCGAGGACTCCGAGGCCGTCGTAGCCGTCGACGCCGTGTCGTTCACCCTGCTGCAGGATCAGCTGCAGTCGGTGCTCGAGACGCTCTCCGAACGTGAAGCGGGCGTCGTGCGCCTGCGCTTCGGCCTGACCGACGGACAGCCCCGCACCCTCGACGAGATCGGACAGGTCTACGGAGTCACGCGTGAGCGCATCCGTCAGATCGAGTCCAAGACCATGTCGAAGCTGCGCCACCCGTCCCGGTCCCAGGTGCTGCGCGACTACCTGGACTGACGAACACACGACGATGCCCCCGGACTCCGAGCGAGTCCGGGGGCATTGTCGTCTGTGGCGCGCTACGCGCTGGTGCGAACCCGGATCCAGGCGCCTGCCACCGGTTCGACCACCCGTGCCGCCACCGGACCGATGACGGCCATCAGGAGGACGTACGCGGTGGCGAGTGCCACCAGTTCGCTCTCCACGGCTCCGGCCGACAACGCCAGGCCGGCGATGACGATCGAGAACTCGCCGCGCGCGATCAACGCGACCCCGGCCCGGGCCCGGCCCAGACGCGCAACGCCCTGTTGTTTCGCTGCCCACGCACCGGTGACCATCTTCGTCAGCGCGGTGACGACCGCGAGGAGGACGGCCCAGCCGAGGACCGGCGGAATCGCCCGGGGATCGGTGTTGAGCCCGAACACCACGAAGAACATCGCGGCGAACAGATCGCGGAGCGGTTCGAGGACGCGGCTCGCATTGTGGGCGGTCGTACCGGAGATCGCGATCCCCAGGAGGAACGCCCCGACGGCGGCCGAGACCTGCATCGCCGAGCTGATCCCCGCCACGAGGAGCGCGGCACCGAGCAGCTTCAGGAGCAGGGTCTCGCTGTCCGGGCTGTCCAGCAGGGCGGACACGTAGCGGCCGTACCGCAGTGCGATCACGAGGACGACCGAGATCACGACGAGGGAGATGCCCACCGCCTCGAGTCCGCCGGCGAAACTGACGCCGGCGAGCAGGGCCGTCAGAATCGGCAGGTACACGGCCATCGCGAGGTCCTCGAACACCAGGATCGAGAGCACGACCGGCGTTTCGCGGTTACCGAGCCGACCCAGGTCGCTCAGCACCTTCGCGATGATGCCCGACGACGAGATGTAGGTGACGCCGGCCATCACGACCGCGCCGGTGGTCCCCCACCCCAGCATCAGCGCCACGACCGCCCCGGGCGCCGCGTTGAGGACGGCGTCCACGACACCGGCCATCCACGACCGTCGCAGCCCGGTGACGAGTTCCGACGCGGTGTACTCCAGCCCCAGCAGAAGCAGGAGGAGGACCACCCCGATCTCGCTTGCCAAGTGGCTGAACTCGCTGATGTCGCCGAGGTTGACGAATCCGCCGCTGCCGAAGCAGAGTCCGCCGAGGAGATAGAACGGGATCGGCGACATGCCGAACTGAGCTGCCAGACGGCCCAGCAATCCGAGCGCGAAGAACACCGCGCCCAGTTCGATGAGCGCGAGCGTGGTGGTGTTCACGGGACGGTCAGCCGTTGGCCAGGAGCTTGGCTGACGCGTCCAGTCCGTCTGTGGTTCCGACGGCGACCAGGAGGTCGCCCGAGGTGAGCAGGAAGTCGGGCTTCGGTGACGGGTACACCTGACCGGCCCGCATGACCGCGACGATCGAGACCCCGGTGCGCGTGCGCATCGCCGTGTCGCCGAGCGGCCGGCCGTCGAACCGGGAGTCCTCCTTGATGTACAGCTGCTTGGTGCGGATTCCGGGCAGGTCCCGGTGTTCCTCCTCCAGCTGCGCCACCAGTTGCGGTGCCCCCAGCAGATTGCTGAGGACTGCCGCCTCCTCCGTGGTGAGCGGCACGGACGCAGCACACGCATCGGGATCGTCGGCCTTCGAGACGATCAGATCGGTGCGACCGTCACGGTGGGTGATGACACCGATGCGGCGACCGGCGGCGAGTTCGAAGTCCTTACGCACCCCGATACCCGGTAGTGGCGTCACTTCAACGTTCATGCCTCCACGGTAGTCCGATCGGTGTGACCAACCGCGGAAGGCTCGCGTCAGCGCCGGGCCGGGAACGTTCCGTCGGCGTCGGGGCGGTACTCCTCGACCGCGGTGACCGCCGTGACGGGCAGCGGCCCGTACAGGTGTGGGAACAGCATCGACTCGGGATCGGCCGGCACGCCCGGCTCCCACTTCACCGGCGCACCGAGCGCGGCGGGGTCGAGCTTCAGCAGGACGAGGTCCGTACGCCCGGCGAACAACCTATTGGCGGGCAGATGCACCTGGGCGGGCGTCGAGAGGTGCACGAAACCGTCCGCCGCGAACGTGGCGGGTACTCGGCTGCCTTCGCGTTCCGCGGTGCGCCATTCCTCGCGGCTGCACATGTGGACCAACTGGTCTTCGGATTTCACACAGCGAGACTAACGTCACGCCCGAAAACGAATCAGCTGTCAGCGAACTCGGACCGCGCGGTCTGTTCACATCGGCGCTCGTCACGCCCCTGACTGCGCGTTTCCGGCGTGTTTCGTGTGTGATGCAACACTGAGAAACGCCGTCGGGAACAACGCGTAAACCCCAAACGTCTGACAGAGTAGATCCACCGCGCCACCCCCGACGCGGCGGACCAAGGCCCCAGGCACTCGGCATTCAGTCGAAGCCAGTACGGAGGAGTCATGCCCGGAACACTGACCAGCCCCCCGTTGACCGCAGCCGACCGGTGCGACCGGTGCGGTGCGGGAGCCCGCGTTCGCGCGGTTCTTCCGACCGGAGGAGAGTTGCTCTTCTGCGGTCACCACGCCAACGAGCACGCAGACCGCCTTCGCGAGATGAACGCCACGATCGTGTCCGAAGCCGAAGCTGCAATCTGATACGTCAGCCCGGGTGACCCGTCCCAGGCTCACCTCTTCAGCAAAGAGACCGGCGAGTGCACTGCACTCGCCGGTCTCTTCTGTTCGAGTCACCAGGTGACGCCGATCACCACTGTCGCAGGGTGGAGATCCGCTCGGTGAGCTGCTCGACGGTGGCGATCGCCGTGGGCGGTCCCCCGCAGACACGACGCAGTTCGCCGTGGATGGTGCCGTGGGGCTTGCCCGTCCTGTGATGGTGCATCGCGACGAGACTGTTCAGTTCCCGGCGCAGCTGCGCGAGCTGTCCGGCGGCGGCCACCCGGTCCGCGACCTGGGGTACGGGTGTGTGCACGGGCGCGGGCGCAGGCTCCTGTTTGTCCAGCTGTTCCGACTGACGCTGACGCAGCAGCGCGCGCATCTGATCGGCGTCGAGCAGTCCGGGCAGACCCAGGTAGTCGGCCTCCTCGTCGGAGCCAGAGAACGTGGCCGTCCCGAAGGACGAACCGTCGTAGATCACCTGATCGAGCTCGGCATCCGCGCCGAGCGAAGTGAACGCCTTCTCCTCCTCGCCGAGCTCGTCCTTCTGCTTGTTCGCGTCGGCGAGGAGGTCGTCGTCGAAGCCGTCCTTCTCCCGATGCGGCTTGCCGAGCACGTGGTCGCGCTGCGCCTCGAGCTGGCTGGCCAGGTCGAGCAGCACCGGAACCGACGGGAGGAACACGCTCGCGGTCTCACCCTTGCGGCGGGACCGCACGAAACGCCCGATCGCCTGCGCGAAATAGAGCGGGGTGGACGCACTGGTGGCGTACACACCGACTGCCAGACGGGGAACGTCGACGCCTTCCGACACCATGCGGACGGCGACCATCCACTTCTGGGTGCTCGCCCCGAACTCGCCGATCCGCTTGGACGCCGTCGGGTCGTCGGATAGCACCACGACCGGGTCTTCCCCGGTGACCGCCTTCAGCGTCTGCGCGTACGCACGGGCCACGGTCTGGTCGGTGGCGATCACCAGACCTCCGGCGTCGGGCATGCCGCCCGTGCGCAGTTGGCCGAGCCGGGTGTCGGCGGCGTGCAGGACCGCGGGGATCCAGTCGCCCGACGGGTCCAGGGCCGTTCGCCACGCCCGGGCCGTCTGTTCCGCGCTGAGCGGCTCGCCGAGTCGCGCGGAGAACTCCTCGCCCGCGTTGTTCCGCCAGCGCGCCTCGCCGGAGTACGCGAGGAACACGACGGGCCGGACGACGCCGTCCGCGAGGGCGTCCGAGTACCCGTAGGAGTGATCCGCCTTCGAGCGCATCAGACCCTCGCGGTCGGGTTCGTACGTCACGAACGGGATCGCACTGTCGTCGCTGCGGAACGGTGTACCGGTCAGGGCGAGGCGGCGGGTGGCGTCACCGAACGCCTCCCGGATGGCGTCACCCCAGCTCTTCGCGTCGCCACCGTGGTGGATCTCGTCGAGGATGACCAGCGTGCGCCGGCTCTCGGTGCGGACCCGGTGCTTGAACGGGTGGGAGGCGACCTGCGCGTACGTCACCACGACACCCTGGTAGTCGCTGGACGTCTGCCCGGTCGAGTTCGAGAAGTACGAGTCCAGCGCGATGCCGTTGCGCGCGGCGGACCCGGCCCACTGGTGCTTGAGGTGCTCGGTCGGCGCGACCACGGTCACCTGATCGACGGTGCGGTCGCGCAGCAACTCCGACGCGACCCGCAGCGCGAACGTGGTCTTACCGGCGCCCGGCGTCGCGACCGCGAGGAAGTCCCGTGGTCCGGTGGACAGATACTTCGTCAGCGCACGACGCTGCCAGGCGCGCAGTGATCCTGCGGGTCTGGCCGGTTCGGTCTGTGCGAGGTAGGCCTCGGTGCCCACGATCTGCGCGGCCTCGGTTTCCATTCTCGGCGCCGACTGGGAGCCCACTGTCTCAGCACTCACGGGCTGCCCTCCGCTGGCATGGCACTGTTTGCTCGCACTCCTCGGTATTCGATCGACATGTCCGGGTCCAGACCCGAAGGCGCTGTCCGTCAAGGAGCCTAGCGCCCGGATCCGACGCGAACCGCATTCGCGAGTTCCGATAGTGACAGATTTGTCGCGACACGAGGACAGCAGCGGTGGGCAACCGGGCGTGTCGTCAGGGATGCTGGAAACATCATGACCGAAACACCCCCGACAACGCCGCAGAGTGGCGGTGACGCACCCCGGTCCGGGTGGCATCCGCTACGTCGCACACTGAGCGTGATCGGTCGCACAGCGAGCAAGGCCTGGGATGATTCGATCTTCGGAAAGGCGGCCACGGCGGCGTTCTGGCAGACGCTGTCGCTGCCCCCTCTCCTGCTGGGGCTCCTCGGAATGCTCGGCTACGTCGGCGGATGGTTCGGGCCCGACACCGTCGACATCATCCAGTCGAAGATCATCAACTTCAGTGGGACGGTGTTCAGCGACAGCGTCGTCGAACAGATCATCCGCCCGACGGTCGGCGACGTACTCGAACGCGGTCGTCCCGAGATCGTGTCGCTGAGCTTTCTGCTGTCCCTGTGGGCCGGCTCGTCCGCCATTTCCACGTTCGTGGACTCGATCGTCGAGGCCCACGGGCAGCAGGAGGCGCGGCACCCGGTGTGGCAGCGCGTGTTCGCGTTGCTGCTCTACGTGATGTTCCTGATCCTCGCCGTGTTCACCCTGCCGCTGGTCGCGCTGGGGCCGACACTCGTCGGCAGGGTGCTCCCGGAGGCGTGGCGCACGATCGGGACGGAGATCGTCGACACGTTCTACTACCCCGGCGTCGGACTGCTGCTCATCGTCGGCCTGACGACGCTGTACAAGGTGGCGCTCCCCCGGTCGCTGCCCTGGCACCGGTTGCTCGGCGGCGCGCTCGTCGCGGGGGTCTTCTTCCTCGGCGCGAGCACCTGCCTGCGCCGCTACCTCTCCTGGGTGGCCGGAACCGGGTACACGTACGGGGCACTGGCAACGCCGATCGCGTTCCTGCTGTTCACGTTCTTCCTGGGTTTCGCGGTGGTGCTCGGTGCCGAGTTCAACGCCACCGTCCAGGAGTTCTGGCCCGCCCGTGCGACCCGAATCGACCAGATGCGGGATTGGATCGCCGCGCAGGCCGAGAGTTCGCCGTCGACGGGTCCGGTGACCAGCCTCACACGCCGCATCGCCACCGGTCCGATCAAGGTCGTCGGCGACCGTGCCCGCCCGGATGCGGCCGAGCCGGAGTCCGGGAACGTCGACGAGCCCGACGGCCCGGTACGAGAATCTCCCGAGCCACCGGGTGTGCGACGAGCGCCGGCGAAGCCTCAGTCGCCCTTGCGCAATCCTTCGTAGATCTTCTTGCAGTCGGGGCAGACCGGCGATCCCGGCTTCGCGGACTTCGTCACCGGAAACACTTCGCCGCACAACGCGACGACGTGAGTGCCCATGACGGCACTCTCCGCGATCTTGTTCTTCTTGACGTAGTGGAAGAACTTGGGAGTGTCGTCATCGGTCGACTCGTCGGTGGTGACGTCGGGCCGTTCCTTGGTTTGAGTGCTCACCCCTCAATAATGCCGCAACCGGCCGACGATCCCACCCCCTGTGTGCATTTGCCGCCCGACAGTGGAACAGTGGAGACATGGCACGAAGTGCAGGGTTCGGTGGGTCCCACGATGCCGGCTCACCGAGCAATCCGGTTCTCATCACCGAGGCAGCGCGATCCATCGAGGATCAACATCGCGCCCGTGTCCGCAAGTACCTGCTCATCATGTCCTTCCGGTTCCCCGCGCTGATCTTCGCGGCGGTGGCGTACGGCATCTGGGAGAACCCGTGGATCTCGATGGCGATCATCGGCGTGTCGATCCCGCTGCCGTGGATCGCGGTCCTCATCGCCAACGACCGGCCGCCACGCACCAAGGACGAACCCAGTCGGTACGACCACCGCGAGTCGCCGTCCACCGCCCTGCCTGCGCCGCCGCACCACACGATCGAGGGCTGACGCGGTCGGGCGTGCTGCAACAATGCACGGGTGAACCGTGACGAACTGCTGTCGATCTGCCCCTCTCTGCGTGAAGCCCTCCGCCGCAACCGGTACGACACGGACACCCTGCTCGAGGCGCTGGGCCCCGAGGTACATGCGGCGTTGAGCCGCAACGAGCCGGTGCCGGTGCGCCGGGCCAGCGCCGGCTGCGGCGAACTCGGCACCCTGATCCGCCTGTTCCTTCTCACCGACGACTGTCCCGTCGGCGAGGTGGCCGTGGCGCTGTCCCCGCTCCCGGTCGAGAACGCCGTCGCGGCCGGCCTTCTCGAATCCGACGGTGACGTCGTCCGGGCAGCCCTCGACCTCCGTCCGATGGACATCGGCGGGGGCAACCGCTGGGTGTTCTCCGACCTCGATGGCTCCCTCCGCCCCCGCGAGACCCCCGTCGACCACGTCATCGGCGTCGGGCACGCGTCGCTGTCGCTGCTGCAGGCCACCCCGACGGCGCCGGTCGGGACGCTGCTCGACGTCGGGACCGGTTGCGGCATCCAGGCCCTGCACGGCGCGTCCTACGCCGACACGGTCACGGCCACGGACCTGAACGTCCGGGCCGTCGATCTGGCGGCCGTCACGGCGGCGCTCAACGAGGAAGAGGTGGAACTGCTCGCCGGGTCGTGGTTCGAGCCGGTCGAGGGCCGCACGTTCGATCAGGTCGTGGCCAATCCGCCGTTCGTCGTCAGCCGCGCCCGGGTGGGTCACACCTACCGCGACTCCGGACTCGACCTCGACGGCGCAAGTGAACTGATGATCTCCCGCGTGGCCGACTACCTCGCGCCCGGCGGCACGGCGGCGCTGCTGGCGTCCTGGATCCACGTCGAGGGCGAGGACTGGCGCGCCCGGGTCGCCTCCTGGCTTCCCGCCCACGGGATCGACGCGTGGGTGGTGCAGCGGGACGTCGCCGACCCGGCCCTGTACGTCGGCACCTGGATGCGGGACGGCGGCCTCGACACCCGGGACCCGGCCACCGCGACGATCGCCGAGGACTGGCTCGATCACCTCGCGAGCGCGAACGTCGAGGGGGTCGGCTTCGGGTTCGTCTACCTGCGCCGGACCGACGCACCCACCGACCTGATGGCGGAAGATCTCACCCACGGCTTCAGCGACCCCTTGGGCGCGGAGGCGCTCGCGTACTTCGAGCGGGTGGCGTGGCTGCGCGACCACGACGTGCTGGCCGCGCGTTTCCGCGTGGAGGAGAGCACCGCCCTGGAGCGCGTGTTCCTGCCCGGCGACGAGGGATGGACCCAGGTGGTCGCCCGGTTGCACCGTGGGAACGGCCCGGCCTGGCAGCACGAGGTCGACGATCTCGTCGCCTCGCTCGTCGCAGGCATGCGCGGCGACGGCCTCGTGCTGGGCGAACTGATCGAGCTTCTCGCCGCCGCCCACGGCGTCGACGCCGAGGAACTCGCACAGTCGGCCGTGCCGCTCGTGCACGCCCTCGTCCGGCACGGACTCGTGCTTCCCGCGTAGCCGCCGGGTTCCCGATCCGTCCCCCTTATACGTGTTCTCAGCAACTTCTCAGGACCGAATCGAGGAACCCGCAGGTCACAGCCTCTTCGCAAATTACCGGCCGGGAACTTTCCCAGGCCTTCGGTGCGTTGATCCATATGAGACACCACCGATGAGGAGGCAAGTCATGACAAGCCCCAGCACCACTACTCGCATTCGTCCCAGCGCTGCCGATCTGGACGCCCAGAGCCCCGCTGCCGACCTGGTCCGCGTCTACCTGAACGGAATCGGCCGCACAGCTCTGCTGACGGCCGCAGACGAGGTAGAACTGTCCAAGCGAATCGAGGCTGGGCTGTACGCCGCGCACATCCTGGAGACCGGGAAGCGACTCTCCCCCGCCAAGAAGCGCGACCTCGCGACGGTCGTCCGTGAAGGACAGTCCGCCCGCGCACACCTCCTCGAGGCCAACCTGCGGCTCGTCGTCTCGCTCGCGAAGCGGTACACCGGACGCGGCATGCCCCTCCTGGACCTCATCCAGGAGGGCAACCTGGGCCTGATCCGCGCGATGGAGAAGTTCGACTACGCGAAGGGGTTCAAGTTCTCGACGTATGCCACCTGGTGGATTCGTCAGGCGATCACCCGCGGCATGGCCGACCAGAGCCGGACGATCCGGCTCCCAGTGCACCTCGTCGAGCAGGTCAACAAGCTGGCCCGCATCAAGCGTGAGCTGCATCAGCAGCTCGGGCGTGAGGCGACCGACGACGAGCTGGCCGAGGAGTCGGGAATCCCGGCGCACAAGATCGCGGATCTCCTCGACCACAGCCGCGACCCGGTGAGCCTCGACATGCCGGTCGGCAACGACGAGGAAGCTCCGCTGGGCGACTTCATCGAGGATTCCGAGGCCACGTCGGCGGAGAACGCCGTGATCGCCGGTCTCTTGCACAGCGACGTGCGCACCGTGCTGGCCACCCTCGACGAACGTGAGCAGCAGGTCATCCGCCTGCGCTACGGTCTCGACGACGGTCAGCCGCGCACTCTCGACCAGATCGGCAAGCTCTTCGGGCTCTCCCGCGAGCGTGTCCGTCAGATCGAGCGCGAAGTGATGGGCAAGCTGCGGCAGGGCGACCGCGCCGAGCGGCTGCGCTCCTACGCCAGCTGACCAGAGCCTCCCACCGGAATCAGCGCCGGTGCCGGTCGTACGCGACC
>NZ_JBHWUE010000088.1:0-40132 GCF_042738615.1 Rhodococcus sp. NPDC059968 | reverse complement strand
CGTGTCAAGCGAGCAGGGCAGTGACCCGGCGGCACCTCGGGTGCATCGGCAGTCCATCTGAAACCACCGACACAAGGATGGTGCACCAGTGAGCGTCGGCGGACGTCCGCTGCGGATCAGCGTCTTCGGTGCGGGCAGCATCGGATGCTATGTCGGGGGCCGGCTCGCCGCGGCCGGCGCCGAGGTGACCCTGATCGGCCGGGAGCGGGTCGGGGTAGAAATCCGCGAACACGGGTTGCGGCTGACGGACCTGCACGGAGCGGACATCCGGGTCGACGCCTCCGGCATCGCGTTCGCCACCGGCCCGGAGTCGGCGGCCACGGCAGATCTCGTCGTCGTCTCGGTGAAGTCGGCGGGGACACCGGAGGCCGGTGCCATGCTGGCGTCGGCGATCGGTCCCGACACGGTCGTGATCAGTGCGCAGAACGGTTTGGGCAACGCGGACACCCTGCGTGCAGCACTGCCGGAGCAGGTCGTCCTCGCGGCGATGGTGCCGTTCAACGTGGTGCACCGCGGCGACGGGCATTTCCACCAGGGCTCCGAGGGCGACCTCGAGATCGAGCAGCATCCGGCGGTGCGCGCATTCGAGCCGGTCTTCGACGACGCCGGGTTGCCGCTGCGTGCACGTGAGGACTTCCGCTCGGTGCAGTGGGCGAAGCTGCTGCTCAACCTGAACAACGCGGTGAACGCCCTGTCCGGCCTGCCGCTCCGCGAGGAGTTGTCGCAGCGGTCGTTCCGGCGTGCTGTTGCCCTGGCACAGCGGGAAGCGCTGACTCTCCTGACCGCCCGCGGCATCGCTGTCGCCAAGCTCACACCGCTGCCGCCGCAGTGGATTCCCCGGTTGCTGACCGTCCCGGACGGGGTGTTCCGGGTGGCGGGTAGCCGGATGCTGGCCATCGACCCGCACGCGCGATCCTCGATGTGGGACGACCTCGAAGCGGGCCGGCGCACCGAAGTGGACTGGATCAGCGGGGAGATCGTGCGCCTGGCCGCGGCGTCGGGCACGGCCGCGCCGGTGAACGCGAGGCTGGTCGAACTGATCCGCGAGGCCGAGGCGGGCGGGAACCGGCACTGGTCCGGAGATGCCCTGCTCGCCGATTTGCGCTCACAGCGAGCACACCGGAAACCGACAGGTAAACGGCAGCGCAACTAGCCGGTTTCGACCGAACCGGTGCCGTGTATGTCCGGTAGCATCGGTGTCACCTGATCTTTTGGAGGTTTCATCATGGGAGCCATGAGCCCCTGGCACTGGGCCATCGTCGCGCTGGTCGTCATCATCCTGTTCGGTTCCAAGAAGCTGCCCGACGCGGCTCGTGGACTCGGCCGTTCGCTCCGCATCTTCAAGAGCGAAGTCAAGGAGATGCAGAACGACAACAGCACGCCGGCGCCCACCGCGCAGCAGAGCGCGCCCGCCGAGCTGCCCGTGGCGGACACCACCACCGCGCCGGTCACCCCTCCGGCGCCGGTGCAGCCGCAGCACACCGAGCCCAAGTCGGCGTAGCCCGAGCCGCCTGACAACCGGGGTGACTCTTCACCCCGGTTGCCTGCTGACCAAGACTAGGGCGAACAACAGTGCGAATTCCGTTCGATCCGCGCCACAGCAAGCGGAGGACCAATCCCGACGGCACCATGTCGTTGGTCGATCACCTCTACGAGCTGCGCACGCGATTGCTTCTGTCGGTGCTGGCCATCGTGGTCACCACGGCGGTGGGCTTCTTCTGGTACTCCCACCAGATTCTCGGGATCGAGAGTCTCGGTGAGCTCCTGCGCGGGCCGTACTGTTCGCTGCCGGCGTCGAGTCGCGCCGACCTGAGCCACGACGGGTCGTGCCGCCTCCTCGCGACCGGACCGTTCGAGCAGTTCATGCTCCGCTTCAAGGTCGCGCTGACGGCGGGCATCGTCCTCGCCTGCCCCATCTGGCTGTACCAGCTGTGGGCGTTCATCACGCCCGGCCTCTACTCGAAGGAGCGCCGCTACGCGATCGGCTTCGTGGTGTCCGGCGCCGCGCTGTTCATCGCCGGCGCCGTCCTCGCCTATGTGGTCGTCGCGAAGGCACTGCACTTTCTGCTGACGATCGGCGACAACGTCCAGATCACCGCACTCGGCGGCGCGGAATACTTCGGGTTCATCATCAACCTGCTGATCATCTTCGGTGTCAGCTTCGAGATCCCGCTCATCATCGTCGCGCTGAACTTCGTCGGCATCCTGCCCTACGCGAAGCTCAAGGCGTGGCGACGCGGCCTGATCTTCGCTCTGTTCGTGTTCGCCGCGATCGCCACCCCCGGGCAGGACCCCTTCTCGATGCTCGCGCTCGCGTTCGCGTTGACCCTCCTGTTCGAAGTCGCCGTGCAGATCGCCCGCATCAACGACCGCCGCAAGGCCCGTCGCACGGAGCAGGAGTGGGGTGCCCTCGACGACGACGAGGCGTCGACGATCGCCGCGCCGTCGGACCTGAACGAGGCGTTCGACGTCGCCGGCACACCGGTCCCCGAGCCGGCGGGTTGGTTCCGGCGGTCACGCAAGTCCGGGAAGTCCGGTGGTGCGACCAAGAACGACGAGGCGAGCACGACCGGCAGCAACACACCGGGTCAGGACTTCTCCGACACCCTGTGACAATCTGACGGGGTGGCAGTGACAACAGGTGACACGACCGGCGGTACCGAACTCGATGTGTTCTCGGCGCAGCTCGGCTTCGTGCTCGACCCCTTCCAGATCAACGCCTGCCGCGCGCTCGAGGGCGGCCACGGCGTCCTCGTCTGCGCCCCGACCGGTGCGGGAAAGACCGTGGTCGGCGAATTCGCCGTGCACCTGGCGCTCACGTCCGGGCGCAAGTGCTTCTACACGACACCCATCAAGGCGCTGAGCAATCAGAAGTACGCGGAACTGGTGCGGCGGTACGGCAAGGACACCGTCGGGCTGCTGACCGGCGATTCGAGCATCAACTCGGCCGCCCCGGTGGTCGTCATGACCACCGAGGTGCTGCGGAACATGCTGTACGCCGACTCCCCGGCGCTACGCGGGTTGTCCCACGTCGTCATGGACGAGGTGCACTTCCTGGCGGACCGGTTCCGGGGGGCCGTGTGGGAAGAGGTGATTCTGCACCTTTCCGAGGACGTCCGCCTCGTCAGCCTGTCGGCGACCGTCAGCAACGCCGAGGAGTTCGGCGCGTGGATGGAAACGGTGCGCGGCGACACCACCGTGGTCGTCGACGAGAACCGCCCGATCCCGCTGTGGCAGCACATCATGGTCGGGAAGCGGCTGTTCGACCTCTTCGACACGAGGGCACGCAGCGGGGATGCCCGCCAGGATCTGGTGGTCGACCAGGATCTGGTCCGGCACGTCAAACAGCGGCAGGCCCTCGATCGCGCCGACTCGTGGGAGTCGCGGGGTAGGGGACGCCGCGGCGGCGGCCGCGGGTTCTCCAGCGACTTCCGGCCGCTGCCCCGACCGGAAGTGATCTCCCGCCTCGACGGCGAGGGACTCCTCCCGGCGATCACGTTCATCTTCAGCCGCGCCGGCTGCGACGCCGCGCTGGCACAGTGCCTGCGGTCCCGCCTCGATCTGACGACTCCTGAGCAGGTCGCCGAGATCCGGACCATCATCGACGCCCACACCGCCGAATTGCCGAAGGCCGATCTGGAGGTCCTCGGGTACTGGGAATGGCGCAAAGCGCTCGAGCGGGGCCTCGCCGCGCACCACGCGGGGATGCTGCCCGCGTTCCGGCAGACGGTCGAGGAGTTGTTCGTCAAGGGACTGGTCCGGGCCGTGTTCGCCACCGAGACGCTGGCGCTCGGCATCAACATGCCCGCCCGCACGGTCGTCCTCGAACGCCTCGTCAAATACAACGGCGAGGCCCACGCCGAACTCACCCCGGGGGAGTACACGCAGCTCACGGGCCGGGCCGGACGTCGCGGCATCGACATCGAGGGTCACGCGGTGGTCCTGTGGCAGCCCGGGGTGGAACCCGTGGATGTCGCCGGGCTGGCCTCCACCCGCACGTTCCCGCTCCGCAGCTCCTTCCGTCCCGGCTACAACATGACCATCAACCTGGTCGATCGCATGGGCGCGGCGGAATCACGGGCCCTGCTCGAGCGGTCGTTCGCCCAGTTTCAGGCCGACCGGTCGGTGGTCGGCCTGACGCGCGGCATCGAACGCAACGAGGCCGCGCTCACCCCGCTCCGCGAACGGCTGGGCGGCGAGGACGGCGAGTACTTCGAGTACGCGCGCCTGCGGGAGGAACTGAACAGCCGGGAACGGTCACTCGAACGGGAAGGCCGGACCGAACGCCGGGACGCCGCCGTCGCCTCGCTCGTCGCACTGCGGCGCGGCGACGTAATCGCGATCCCCGTGGGACGGCACTCCGGTCTGGCCGTGGTGCTGGAACCGGACCGGGACCCCACGGATCCGAAGCCGTTGATCCTCACCGAGACGAAATGGGCGGGCCGGGTGTCGGCCGGCGACTTCCCGGAGCCCGCACGGTCTTTGGGATCGATGCGGTTGCCGCGGCGCTTCGATCACCACACCGCCAGGGTGCGCCGCGATCTGGCATCGGCGTTGCGCAGCACCGGAATCGTTGCGCCGGGACGCCGGAAGCACAAGAAGTCGGGTGCCGCCGCCGATGACGCCGAGATCGCGCGGCTGCGGCGCGCCATCCGGCAGCACCCGTGCCACAGCTGGCCTGACCGGGAACAGCTGAGCCGGATCGGTGAGCGCTACAACCGGCTGGCCCGCGAGACCGAGACGATGCGGCAGAAGGTCGCTGCCACGACGAACTCGTTGGCGCGCACGTTCGATCGCATCCTGTCGCTGCTCGCCGAGCGCGACTACATCTCGGCGGGCGAACACCCCGACGCCACCGAACACGGCACACGGTTGAGCCGAATCTATTGCGAGAGCGACCTCTTGGTGGCCGAGTGCCTCCGGCAGGGTGTGTGGAAGGGTCTCGGGCCCGCGGAGCTCGCCGCCGTCGTGTCCGCCGTGATCTTCGAATCGCGCCGTGAAGGGGACACCGGCGAAAGCGGCGGTCCGGGAGCGCTGCGGCACGCCCTCGACGAGACCGTGCGGGTGTGGCGGGAGCTGCGGGCGGACGAAATTCGGCACAAATTGCCGCCCACCCGTGAGCCGGACCTCGGCTTCGCTGCCGCGATCTTCCACTGGGCGAGCGACAATTCGCTCGTCGAGGCGCTGATCGCGGCGGGAGATCAGGGGCGTGCACTGTCTGCCGGCGACTTCGTGCGGTGGTGCAGGCAGGTGATAGACCTGCTCGAACAGGTGCGGTCGACGTCCCCCGATCCGCAGGTCGGCAAGGCCGCAGGTCGCGCGGTCGCGGCGATCCGCCGCGGCGTCGTCGCCGTGGATGCTGCGTGACCCGACGCCGTGTGGTTGGATTCGCACGCCGTCCGAGGGCCCGAATCCGATGGTGGGGCGTTACGGTAGGTACAAAACTTGACACGTGAGCGGGAGGCGACGATGAGCGGCCCTTACGGACCGAACGACCCGAACGGGCAATGGGCCCAGGGACAGCAACCGGGCCAGGGCAACCCTGACCAGACCGGCGGCCAGTACGGGGCGCCGCAGTACGGTCAGCAGCCGCCCGCCCAGCCGTGGGGACAGCCGGCACCGGGTCAGCCTCAGCAGCCCGGTCAGCCGCAGTGGGGTCAGCACCCCCAGCAGCCCGGACAGCCGCAGTGGGGTCAGCAGCCGCAACCCGGTCAGCTCGGACAGCCGGGTCCGGGACAGTGGGGTCAGCAGCCCGGGCAGCCGCAGTGGGGTCAGCAACCGGGTCAGCCGCAGCAGTGGGGCCCGACCCCCGGCCAGCAGCAGTGGGGTCAGCCGCCGTCGTCGGGGAAGTCGAAGCTGCCGTTGATCATCGGCGGTGTCGTGGCACTGCTGGTGATCGTGGGTATCGCCCTGGTGCTCGCGTTCACGGTGTTCGGCACGGACACACTCGACCAGAAGGCGGCCGAGGACGGTGTCGAGCGCATCGTCACCGATTCGTACGGCGCCGAGAACGTGTCCGGTGTCACGTGCCCCGCGGATCAGGAAGTGAAGAAGGGCAACAGCTTCACGTGCAGTCTCACCGTGGACGGTGAGAAGAAGCAGGTCACTCTCACCTTCACTGACGACAAGGGCACGTACGAGGTGAGCCGCCCGAGTTAGTAGGGCATGTCTCCCAATCCCCGTTTCGGCGCTCCTGGCGCCCAATCGCCAGGTGCATCCGAGAGGGATTGGGAGACACGCCCTCGGCCGTCACGGAACCCGTGCGGCGGCCACCTTTTTCATCGCCGCCGTGAGGCGGCCGACGGAGTTCTCGATTCCGAGTTCCTCCGCCAGCCTGCCGAGCCGGTCCGCATCGACCGGTTCGGCAGGCAGCGTGTCTTCGCGGGACAGTTCGACATCCGCGTCGCGCACCACCCGCACCACCGGCAGTGCCGCGTCGAGATAGTCGGCTGCGGCGGCGAACTTCGCGCGCGCACCCTTCGCCATGTCGGATTCGGGATCGACTGCGGCGGCCCGCAGAGCGGCGAGCGATCCGTACTGCATGATCAGACTCGACGCGGTCTTCTCACCGATTCCCTTCACTCCGGGCAGCCCGTCGGACGAGTCGCCGCGCAGCAGGGCGAGTTCGGCGTAGGCCTCACCGGCCCGGTCGGCGGGCACCCCGTACTTGGCTGCGACCTCTTCCGGCCCGAGCAGTTCGGCCTTCGCGAGGCCGCGCACCACGTACAGCACCCGCACCGGCACCGGCTCGTCCGTGACGACCTGCAGGAGGTCGCGGTCGCCGGTGACGACGATGGTGGTGTCGCGGGTCTCGGTGGCGGCCAGGGTGCCGAGAACGTCGTCGGCTTCGAGGCCTTCCGCACCGGCGGTCGCGATTCCGGTGGCGGCCAGGACATCCAGGATCATCGGGACCTGCGGCGACAGGGTGTCGGGGACCTCTTCCTCCGCTCCACCGGTGTCCTCGGCGACCCGGTGCGCCTTGTAGGTGGGCACCGCCTCGACGCGGAACGCGGGCCGCCAGTCCAGGTCGAGGCACACCGCGAGCCGGGACGGCTGGTGCTTGGTGATCAGTGCGGCCACCATGTCGGTGAACCCGCGTACCGCGTTGACGGATCGACCGTCGGGTGAGGTGATCGAGTCGGGTAGCGCGTAGTACGCGCGAAACCACAGGCTGGCACCGTCGAGGAGAAGCAGAGGCCCTGTCATGACCCTCATCCTGCCAAACCGGTTTAGCCTGAAGCCATGAGTTCCCTCGGCGCATCGACTTCACGCTTCCCGACCACCATCTATGCCGACCGGATCGCTCGCGCAGGCGCACTGGCCCGCGACGCCGGACTCGACGGCCTCCTCATCACCCCCGGACCCGACCTGCGGTATCTGCTGGGTTCGCGCGCGGAGTCGTTCGAACGGCTCACCTGCCTGGTGATCCCCGCGAACGGCGACACCGCGTCCGTGGTGGTGCCGCGGCTCGAACTGGCGTCGCTCACCGAATCGGCCGCGTCCGAACTCGGGTTGACGATCCGTGACTGGGTCGACGGGGTCGACCCGTACGCGTTGGTGTCTGGACTGCTGCCGTCGCCCGCCCGGACCGCCGTCACCGATGCGATGCCTGCGTTGCACCTGATTCCGCTGTCGGAGGCGCTCGGTGCGCTGCCGGTCCTGGCCACCGGGGTGCTGCGGGAGCTGCGGATGGTCAAGGACGATGCAGAGATCGACGCGTTGCGCCGGGCCGGTCAGGCCATCGACCGGGTCCACGCCCGCATGGGGGAGTTCCTGAAGGTCGGCCGCACCGAGGCCGAGGTGGCGGCGGACATCACCGCCGCGATCCTGGCGGAGGGACACACCGAGGCGGCGTTCGTCATCGTCGGTTCGGGTCCGCACGGCGCCGACCCGCACCACGAGGTGTCCGAGCGGGTCGTCGAATCGGGTGACGTCGTGGTCATCGACATCGGCGGACCCGTCGAACCCGGCTACAACTCGGACTCCACCCGCACGTACAGCATGGGTGAGCCCGATCCGGGTGTGGCCGCCAAGTTCGCGGTACTGGAGGAGGCGCAGGCGGCGGCCGTCGACCTGGTGCGTCCCGGCGTCACCGCCGAAGCGGTCGACGCGGCCGCCCGCGACCTGCTGGCCGCGCAGGGGCTGGCCGAGGTGTTCGTGCACCGGACCGGGCACGGAATCGGGTTGTCGGTGCACGAGGAGCCGTACATCGTGTCGGGTAACGCGATCGAACTGGCCGAGGGGATGGCGTTCAGCGTGGAGCCCGGCATCTACTTCCGCGGGGAGTGGGGTGCACGGATCGAGGACATCGTCATCGTGACCGCCGACGGCTGTGAGCCGGTCAACACCCGGCCCCACGGGCTGACGGTTCTTCCCGGCTGAGCACTGGGAGCGTGCGGGGGCGGTGCGGCGCGGGTAGTAACATCTCCCATTTGTTCACGACCGCACTCGCCGCTGCACGTCTGCGGAGAGTCGGGATCACAGATCACGCGAAGGTGTCATGGAAAGCGTCGCCCCGAAGGTAACCGTCGTCGTACCGACCTACAACGAACGCGACAACCTGCCCAAGATCGTCGAGCTTCTCGCGGCGTCGGATGTTCCGAACCTGCATGTGCTGGTCGTCGACGACAACTCGCCGGACGGCACCGGTGAGGTCGCCGACACGCTCGCGCAGAGCGGTCCGATCCCGGTCGGAGTCCTGCACCGGACCGTGAAGGACGGCCTCGGGCGGGCCTACGTTGCCGGGATGACCCGGGCGCTGGACGAGGGCGCGGACATCGTGATCCAGATGGACGCCGACCTGTCGCACCCCACCGAGGCGATTCCGCGGATGGTGGAGACGCTGGCGACGACGGACGCGGCCGTCGTGCTCGGCTCCCGCTACGTGGCCGGTGGCGCGGTCGCCAGCGACTGGCCCTGGCATCGCAAGGCGCTGTCGGCGTGGGCGAACTTCTACGTCAACGCGATCCTGCGGCTGCGCGTCAAGGACGCCACCGCCGGGTTCAAGGCGTGGCACGCGGACACCCTGCGGGCCATCGACGTCGACGGTGTGCAGAGCAACGGGTACGCGTTCCAGGTGGAGATGAACTACCGCACGGTGCAGCGCGGCCTGACCATCGCCGAGGTCCCGATCCGGTTCGAGGAGCGCACCGACGGCGTGTCCAAGATGAGCCTCGCCGTGCAGATCGAGTCCGCGCTGGTCCCGTGGAAGCTGCGGTTCAGTGGTGACGCAGCGCAGCCGAGCCGAGTACGCGGCTGACGGCGATCTCCACGACCACCCGGGTCGGGTTCACCCGGGGCTGGCGGTACCTGGCGGCGTAGCGGGCCACGGCGTCGGCGACGGACTCGGGGTCGGTCAGGACCCGGGTTGGGCCCTCGAGAGTCATCCAGCGCGCTCCGTCCACCTGGCTCACCGCGCCGTATCCTCCGTGTTCGGCGTTGAGGGCCTTCTGTGAGGAGCCGTTGGTGATGACCCGCGCCAGCCCGTGCTCCTGATCCCAGGTGAAGCCGACGGCGACGACGTGCGGGGTGCCGTTCTTGCGGAGCGTGGTGAGCGTTCCCAGGTGGTATTCGCCGAGGAAGGTGAGTGCCGCGTCGGTCAGGCGGATCGGGGTGGAGGGGGTGCGGTCCATGCCCCGACGGTAATCCAGGACACTGGACGGGTGAGCCTGGGATCGAAGAAGAACAACGGCAAGCCCGGCGACGACGGGGTGGTACTCCTCCTCGGTGGTCGCAGCGAGATCGGCCTCGAGATCGCCTCCCGGCTCGCGCCCGGCCGCACGATCGTCCTCGCGGCCCGCCGTAGCACCGAACTCGCCGCTGAACGGCAGGCGCTGCTCGACGCGGGCGCGTCCGCGGTGGACTGCGTGGAATTCGACGCCGACGACCTCGACAGCCACGAGAAGCTGCTGCGGTCGGTGGTGGAGGCGCACGGCCCGCTGTCGGTGGCGGTGCTGGCGTTCGGCATTCTCGGCGATCAGGCGCGCGCTGAGCGGGACGCACGGCACGCCGTCGCCGTGGTCCACACCGACTACGTCGCGCAGGTCGGGGTGCTCACCCATCTCGCCACCCTGCTCCGGGAACAGCGGTCGGGGCGCATCGTGGTGTTCTCGTCCGTGGCGGGTGTGCGCGTGCGCCGCGCCAACTACGTGTACGGGTCGGCGAAAGCGGGCCTGGACGGGTTCGCCTCCGGTCTCGGTGACGCCCTCCACGGCAGCGGTGTCTCCCTCCTGCTCGTCCGGTCCGGTTTCGTGATCGGCCGGATGACCGAGGGGATGTCGCCGGCGCCGATGTCGAGCACACCGGCACAGGTCGCGGACGCGGTTGTGCGGGGTCTGCACCGCGGTGCCAGCCGAGTGTGGGTGCCGGGACGGTTGCGCCCGGTGTTCTTCGTCATGAGGTTGCTGCCGCAGGCGGTCTGGCGCCGGATGCCGCGATGACCGACCCGATCGTCGTCGTCGGTATCGGTGCCGACGGGTGGGACGGTCTGTCGCCGTCCGCGCGACGCGCGATCGAGGGCGCCGACGTCGTGATGGGTTCCGGGCGTCAGCTCGCCCTGATTCCCGAGTCGCCGGCACTGCGGGTGGCCTGGCCGTCGCCGCTTGTCCCCGCGCTGCCGGGTCTGTTCGAACAGCACCACGGCCGGCGGGTGTGCGTCCTGGCCAGCGGAGACCCGATGTTCCACGGTATCGGCGTCACCGTCGTAGACCTGCTCGGCGCGGAGCGGGTGCAGGTGATCTCGCATCCGTCCTCGGCCACCCTGGCCTGCGCCCGGCTGGGCTGGGCGGCGCACGAGACGCCCGTGGTCACTCTCGTGAACCGGCCCGTGGACACGCTCTTGCCTGCACTCGGCGCCCACGCGCGACTGCTCGTGCTGAGCCGCGACGAGTACACCCCTGCCGCCGTGGCCGAACTCCTGACGACACACGGGTTCGGACTGTCGACGCTCAGCGTGCTCGGCGAACTGGGCGGACCCGACGAGTCGAGGCTCGACGGAACGGCGTCGGCATGGTCGCACGAGCCGGGGGCCCGGCTGAACGTGATCGCGGTCGACTGCCGGGAAGACTCCGGCACCCTCCGGCTGACCCGGATGCCCGGACTGCCCGACGCCGCGTTCACGGGCGACGGGCAGATGACCAAACACGAGATCCGCGCCCTGACGCTGTGCGCCCTCGCCCCCGCGGCGGGGGAGTTGCTGTGGGACGTGGGAGGCGGGTCCGGCACGATCGCGATCGAGTGGATGCGTACCCACCCCCTCTGCCGGGCAGTGACTTTCGAGCGCAGCGCAGCACGCGTCGACCAGATCGAGTCGAACGCGGCCGGGCTCGGGGTGCCGTCCCTCGCCGTGTTCGGTGACGCACCCGCAGCGTTCGAGGACGTACCACCCCAACTGTCCGCACCGGATGCGATCTTCGTCGGCGGTGGCGTCACGCAGGACGGTCTGCTCGACGAGTGCTGGTCCCGGCTCCGGGTCGGTGGCCGGATGGTGGCCAACGCGGTGACGGTGGAATCGGAAGTACTTCTGCTGCAGTGGTTCTCGAAATGCGGCGGGCAGCTCCGCAAGTTTCAGGTGTATCGCGGTGAGCCGCTCGGCGGGTTCACCGCGTGGCGGCCGCAACTGCCGGTGGCGCAGTGGTCGGTGACGAAGCAGTCGAAAGGTGATGCGGCATGACGGTGTACTTCATCGGGGCAGGTCCCGGCGCGGCCGACCTGGTCACGGTCCGCGCGCAGCGGATCATCGCGGCGAGTCCCGTCTGCCTGTATGCGGGCAGCCTCGTTCCGCAGGAACTCCTGGCCGAATGCCCCGAGGGTGCGCGGGTGATCGACACGGCACGACTGAGTCTCGACGAGATCGTCGCCCTGCTGATCGAGGCGGACGCGGCCGGTCAGGACGTCGCCCGCCTGCATTCGGGTGACCCGTCGATCTTCAGTGCCGTCGCCGAACAGGTGCGCCGGCTCGAGGCCGCCGGCGTCGCGTACACCGTGGTGCCCGGGGTGCCCGCGTTCACCGCCGCGGCGGCGTCGCTGGGGCGGGAACTGACCGTTCCCGGTGTCTCGCAGTCGATCGTGCTGACCCGGGTGTCCACGCTGTCCACCGCGATGCCGGAGGGTGAGGACCTGCGTTCCCTCGGCCGCAGTGGTGCCACGATGGTGGTGCACCTGGGTGCGCACCGGATCGATCAGATCGCCCTGGAACTCACCGAGAACTACGGCCGAGACTGTCCCGCCGCCGTTGTCGCGTTCGCGTCGCGTCCCGACGAGATCGTGCTCCGCGGCACCCTGGCGACGATCGCCGATCAGGTGAAGGCGGCGGGCGTCACGAAGACCGCTGTGGTGATCGTCGGGAAAGTGCTTGCTGCCGAGGGATTTCCGGACAGTTACCTGTATTCCGCCACCCGCGAGCGCTCCACCCACTGAACGTGGCACGGATCCTGATCCTCGGCGGCACCGGGGAGGCCCGAGCCCTCGCCGCCGCACTCGCGGACGTTCCGGGTGTCGACACCGTGTCCTCCCTCGCCGGCCGGGTCCGCGATCCGCGCCTGCCCGTCGGTGACGTGCGGATCGGCGGGTTCGGGGGAGCGGACGGACTCGACGGGTGGCTGCGCGCACATCCCGTCGACGCGATCGTGGACGCGACACACCCGTTCGCGGCGCAGATCACGAGCAACGCCGCCGACGCCGCCCACCGTCGCGGGATACCGCTCGTCGTGCTGCGGCGCCCCGAATGGTCTCCGCGTCCCGGCGATCGGTGGCACCGCGCCGCCGACCTCGCCGACGCGGCCGCACTGCTGCCCGACCTGGGAACGAGAGTCTTCCTCACCATCGGCAGGCAGGGTGTCGACGCGTTCGCCGGCCTGCACGCACAGTGGTTTCTCATCCGCGCGATCGATCCACCCGACGTGGCAATGCCGCCGCAGTCGACACTGCTCCTCGCCCGCGGGCCGTTCGCGGCAACCGACGAGATCGCGCTGATGCGTCAGCACCGCATCGATGTCCTGGTCACCAAGAACAGCGGCGGCGCGCAGACCGACGCGAAACTCGACGCCGCACGCGCACTGGGTGTGCCGGTGCTGATGGTCCGCAGGCCAGCGTTGCCGTCGGCGACGGCAACGGTGGACGACGTTGCGGGAGCAGTCGAGTGGATCGACTCGGTCACGCGATGAGGAAGGGGGGCGTGGTGACGTGTCAGCAGGCCGGCGCCGCCGCGTCCTCGGACAGGGGCTTGCCCTCCGGTTCGGTATAGAACGCGAGCAGCACCAGTGGTTCGGTGCCCAGATTCGAGCCCTCGTGGACGTGATCGCTTCCGTGGTCCTCGGTGATCGCCTCACCGGCTGTCGTCACCGCTTTCGTGCAGTCCTGCAGAGTGCGGGACAGCACACCGGACTCGACGAACGCATACACCGGACCGTCGTGGTAATGCCATCCCGTCGTGCCGCCGGGGGCGATCTCGATGCGCCGCAGCGTGAGATCCGTGCCCGCCGAGCTACCGGCGACCGCCGGAACCGTCGTCTCGAACAGAACCTGCGCGGTGACACCCGAAGACGGCGTGGCCTGGGCGGGTGAAGCGGACAGTACCGCAGCTACGGCACCGGACAAGACGACCACACTCGATCTGAGGAGCATCGTGACGACCTCTCGGCGCGCTGGTCCTGCGCACTGTGCGCAGGCATCCAGGGGGAGTGCATTTCGGCGTGTCCAGGGTAGGGCTCCGGAGGGAGCGGCCGCGGGGATATCCGCGAAACCCGATCTCGTGTGGACTACCTCGGCCTCGGCGACACTGTAATGGTGTGCCCGAGGTGCGAGCGGTGACGTCGCAGTGTGGCCGTGTGGTTGCCGGAGCGGAGTGACGGGAAGAATATGACGATCGAGCAGTTGCTGACCACGCACTTCCCGGACGATCCCGTGTTGGACGCGGCGCTCGCCACGGCACTTCTGCGTCGCACCGCGCGAGAGCCGGATGCCCCTGCGCTGGTCCGCATCTACAGTCCCGCGCGGACGCTGTCGTTCGGGCGGCTGGACGCTGTTCGACCGCAGTTCCCGGCCGCCGCCGCGGCGGCGCGGCGACACGGGTTCACTCCCGTCGTCCGAGGAGCCGGCGGTCGGGCGGCGGCCTACCACGAGCAGACCCTCGTCGTGGAGATGTTCTCCCGGGACACCGAGGGCATGGTCGGGGCCCGCCCCCGCTTCCAGCGCATCACCCCGAGGCTCGTCAACGTGCTGAGGAAGCTCGGGATCGACGCTCGCATCGGACCGGTGCCCGGTGAGTATTGCCCCGGTGATTGGACGGTGAACGGCGCAGGCCGCGTCAAGCTCGCAGGAACCGCGCAGCGAATAGTCTCCGGGGCGTGGCTCTTCGGCTTCGAACTGGTGGTTTCCGATTCTGCCCCGGTGCGGGCGGTGCTCACCGATGTGAATGCCGCCCTCGAGCTGGAGTTCGACCCCGGCACGGCTGCGTCCCTGACTGACATGAACCCGAACGTCACCCTCGAACAGGTCCGGGCCGCCGTCCTCGCCGAACTCGGCCCAGTCCACGAACGGACCGCGGACCCCGACGTGCTCGAGGAAGCCGCGAACCTACGCGACGCACATGTGGCGTGAGGCGTCACCGCCGGGCGTAATCCCATTGGGCTAGTGCACTGCAGGACAGTGGATTTCACAAGTTCGGCTCGTCGCGCGAGCGTTCTGTTCTGGAGAACGCAGGTATCGATACAAACTGTTGGACCCCTGTTCGGCCGGGTTCTAGCGTTGTCGCAAAGCCATCCGGTGTGACGTGCAGCACGTGGCACACACGTGCGACACGTCGGAAATTTGTGGAGGAGCCCAGCATGCGCTTGCAGAACCGATTGACCGAGAAATTCGGAATCGAACACCCCATCGTCCTTGCACCGATGGATTACGTCTCCGATTGGAGATTGGCTTCTGCCGTGGCCGAGGCAGGCGGACTGGGATTGATCGGCGGAGGATACGGCGACGAGTCCTGGCTCCGCGATCAGTTCGACCGCGTGACGACCGACGCGGTCGGCTGTGGCTTCATCACCTGGTCGATGGCACAGCAACCGCAACTCCTCGAGAAGACGATCGGCTACCGGCCGGCGGCCATCTTCCTCTCGTTCAGCGACCCGGCACCGCATGCGCCTGCGATTCGTGCCGCGGGAATCCCGCTGATCTGCCAGGTGCACAATCTCGAACAAGCGCGCCGCGCGGTGGAGGTAGGTGCGAGCGTCATCGCTGCTCAAGGAGGTGAGGCGGGTGGCCATGGAACAGGAACCCGATCGACGTTCACTCTGGTGCCGGAGATCGCCGACTTTCTCCGGCGGGAGGCGCCGGATGTGATGCTGCTGGCGGCCGGTGGAATCGGCGACGGCCGTGGCCTGGCGGCCGTGCTCGCGCTCGGAGCGGACGGTGCCCTCGTCGGGACCAGGTTCTGGGCGGCGGAGGAGGCGGCGATTCCCCGTGCGGCCCAGCACCGCGCCCTGCGGGCGAGTGGGGACGACACGATCAGGCAAAGCGCCTTCGACATCGTGCGTGAGAAGCCCTGGCCGACTCGATACACGGGCCGAGTCCTGCACAACGACTTCATCCGCCGTTGGCACGGCGACGAGTCCGGCCTCCGGGGCGTGCTTCCGGAGAAGCAGGAGCAGTTCCGGGCAGCAGTGAAGGCCGAGGACTACGCCGTCGCGAATCTGATCGTCGGTGAGGTCGTCGGACAGATCGATCGTGTCGACACCGTCGCGTCGATCATCGATGACATGGTCGACACCGCCGCCGCCATTCTGGGCCGCACTTCCCACGACCTGGCAGCGATCGGCTCCTAGCGCCCATCGGTGCGACCTCGCCAACCCTCACCCGCGCGTCCCGGAGAAGGATTCCTTCCATGACCACCAGCCAGTCCGTTTCACCACCCGCTCTCGCGAGCGGTGTAGCGAAGAGCAGTCTTCGCAAGATCATCACCGCGTCGAGCGTCGGAACGTTGATCGAATGGTACGACTTCTACATCTACGGCAGTCTCGCAGTCGTGTTCTCCGGGATGTTCTTTCCCGAGGGGGACGGAACCGCAGCACTTCTCGTCACGATTGCCGCCTTCGGAACGGGCTTTGTCGTACGCCCGATCGGCGCCATGGTGTTCGGCAGAATGGGGGATCGGGTCGGACGGAAGAAGACGTTCATGACGACCTTGCTCATCATGGGCGGCGCCACCACGATGCTCGGACTGATGCCCACCTACGACCACATCGGGATTCTGGCGCCGATACTGCTGGTGACGTTGCGGCTGCTGCAGGGTCTCGCGATCGGCGGAGAGTACGGGGGTGCCGTCGTCTACATCGCGGAGAATTCACCGGCGAAGAAACGCGGAGCCCTCACCAGTGTTCTCCAGACCACCGCGACCGGTGGCCTCCTCCTGTCGATCGGCGTCATCGTGCTCTGCCGGGTCGGGTTGGGCGAGGACGCATTCGATTCGTGGGGCTGGCGGATTCCGTTCCTTCTGTCCGCGGTCCTGGTGCTGTTCTCGCTCAAGATCCGCATGAGGATGCACGAATCGCCGGTGTTCGAGGAGATGCGACGGAGCGGTCACCTCTCGCGTTCACCGATCAAGGATGCGGTGGCGCACAAGCCGGCCTTCGCGTTGCTGCTCGTCGTGCTCTTCGGAGTCACGGCCGGGCTGGGAGTCGCCTGGTACACCAGCCAGTTCTACACGCTCTACTTCCTGCAGACGATCTTGAAGATCGACTTCCTCACCGCGAATGTCTCCGTCGGAATCGCCCTGGTCATCGCGACACCGTTCTTCGTCCTCTTCGGCAGGATGTCCGATAAATATGGACGGACTCGGATCATCCTGTGCGGCTTGGTTCTTTCGGCGGTCGGCTACCTCCCGCTGTTCCTCTGGATCCGCGATGCCGCGGTCCACGGCCACCACATCCAGATGGTCGTGCCACTGACGATTCAGGTCATCTTCGTCACCATGGTCTACGGGCCCACAGCGGCATTCCTGTCCGAGCTGTTCCCGCCACAGATCCGCTACACGGGACTGTCGCTGGCGTACCACATCGGAACCGGCGTATTCGGTGGTTTCACTCCTCTGGTGGCGCTGTCGCTCAACTCCGCCACCGGGAACGTCTTCGCCGGGCTGATCTATCCCATCGCGGTAACCACGGTCACAGCAGTGGTGTTCGTGCTGACGTTGCGGCGGGGAGTCGACAGCCCGGTAGTCCGGCGGGCGTGGAAGCAAATCGATTCCGAGTACTCGTCATGAGACACCCGACCCGGTACGGCGCGATCGCGTTCACTGCTCCAGTGGCCGAGCGGCAGAAGGCGACGGGGAGCATCAACTGGTATGGGCGCACGCGGGCGCAGGAGGACGACCCAGGCCTGCCCGACGAACTGGACACCCCCGTCACTGCACTGATCCGAGCCACCGATTCGTTCTTCATCGCGACCGTGACGCCCTCCGGATGGCCCTATATCCAACACCGTGGCGGCCCGCCCGGCTTCGTGCACGTGCCGAACCCGACGACGATTGCGCTGGCGGACTACTCGGGAAATCAGCAGTTCGTCACGGTCGGCAACCTCGACGAGAACGACCGAGTGGCCCTCTTCTTCATCGACTACCCGACCCGCACCAGAGTCAAGGTCTACGGACGAGCCGAGGTCGTCGAGCGCGCCGACGATCCGGATCTCATCGCACGTCTCCTCACCGCACCGGAGGGGGTCGGAAAGCCCGGATGCGATCGCGCGTTCGTCATCCACGTCGAGGCCCTCGACCGGAACTGCACGAAGAACATTCCCCCGAAGTACGGCGAGGCACGGATGCGGGAGTCGCTCACGTTGGCCCGCAAGGGTCTACAAGAAGAAATCGAACTCCTGCGATCCCGCACTGCAGAACTGGAGCGCGAAATCGCCCGGCTTCGCCTGCGCACCGAGGATGACAATCAGCCGTGGTGACCGACGTCGGCTCCGCCGGGTGGCGGAGAGTGCCGGATCGCGGCGTCCCGCAGCACCCGGAGCAGCGGCGTCACCCGGTTGCGGCGGTACACGAACCTCACGACAGCGGGCGGCGCACCGACCAGCGGGATGAACTGGACGTTCCGATGGGTTACCCGCCTGCGGGCAACTTCGGGAACCGTGCCGACACCCCGATCGGCGGCGATCAACTCGAGCCAGTCGTCGAAGTTCGAGCACGTCACCACCGGACCGTCGTGGTTCGGCCACAGATCTTCGGATGTGGTGCCGCTGAGGGTATTGATCACCAGGGGAAGTGTTCCGAACTCGGCCCAGTCGATCGATTCTCGGGTCGCCAGAGGCGACGCGGTCGAGACCGCCGCAATCCGCTGCTCCTCGAACAGCGGGTGCTGCACGAACTCGTCGCCGGGAACATCCCGGCGGACGACGGCGGCGTCCACGGTGGCGTTGTTCAGTGCGGCGACGGGGTCGTCGTAGCGACGCGGGACGACGGTGGCGCGGGAGTTCTTCTCGACGTCGTCGATCACCTGCTGCGCCCACGGATCAGGCAGGAGCCAACTGAAGCCGAGAACGAGGGATCGGTTGGTGTACAGCGCAACTGCGGAATCGAGATCGCCGAGAATGACGCGCACCTTCTCGACGAATCCGGCGCCGTCCTCGGTGAGGGCGAGTGCACGCGAGGTCCGGTCGAACAATCGAACGCCGAGCGAGGTCTCGAGCTGCTGCACCGTTCGCGTGAGCGCGGGCTGGGTGATGTGGAGCGCGTTTGCCGCGGCGGTGAACGAGCCTGCCTCGGCGATCGCAACGGCCGCCCGCAGATGCCGCAGTTCGATGGACATAACTCCCAAGCATAGATCCAGCCGAATAGGCATTTCCGCTCCGCAGTGCAGCGGTGCAGGATCAGGAAGGAAAGCGTGAGGCGGACGGGAATCTGGTCCGCCACGCATGCATCGAACGAAAGGATCCAGGTGTTCGACTTCGAGGACGGCCTCCGAATTCCCATCGTCGGGGCGCCGATGGCAGGAGGGCCGAGCACGCCCGAGCTCGTCGCCGCGGTCTCGTCCGCGGGTGGCCTCGGCTTCCTTGCGGCCGGGTACAAGACCGTCGACGCGGTTCGGCGTGAGGTCGAGGCGGTCCGCGCGCTGACGAGCGCGCCGTTCGGACTCAATATTTTCGTCCCCGGCCGCCCCCTGGCCGACCGTGCAGCGGTGGAGGCCTACCGGGAGCGGTTGCTGCCGCTCGCCGAACGCCGGCAGGTGTCGCTGCCGGAGGTCGTCGACTTCGACGACGACGCGTTCGACGCCAAGGTCGACCTCGCGGTCGAGCTTGCCGTTCCCGTGGTGTCGTTCACCTTCGGCCTGCCGCCTCGGGAGATGGTCGATCGGTTGCACGACGCCGGCAGCGTCGTGGTGGCCACGGTCTCGGATGTCGGCGAGGCGCTCTCGGCCGCTCGGGTGGGCGTCGACGCGATATGTCTACAAGGAGTCGACGCGGGCGGGCACCGAGCGACGCTCGACCCCGACGCCGAGCCGGACCCACGTTCGACGAGGGATTTGGTCGAGGCGGCCCGCTCGGCAGTCGACCTTCCCATCATTGCGGCGGGAGGGATAGCGACCGGAGCAGACGTCGTGGCGACACTCGCGGCCGGTGCTATAGCCGTCCAGATCGGTACCGCTCTCCTCGACGCCGACGAGGCAGGGACCAAACCCGCGCACCGGGCCGCGTTGCACGACGCCCGCTTCACCGACACCGTCGTAACTCGCGCGTTCTCCGGTCGTCCCGCGCGTGGCCTGGTCAACGACTTCATCACCGACTTCGATGCTGACGCGGTGGCGGCATATCCGCAGGTACACCTGCTGACCAGTGGGCTGCGAGCCGCAGCCGGCGCCGCCGGCGACCCGCACGGGCTCGCCCTCTGGGCCGGCATCGGCTATCGCAGTGCTCGCTCGGCCCCCGCAGGGGAGATCGTTCGGGACCTGTGGAGTGAAACACGATAGTTGTCATGGACATCGGCGATCTGAACTTCTTCCTGGCCGTGGCCCGCGCCGGCGGAATTTCCCGGGCATCGAAGGAACTTCTGACGGTTCAGTCGAACATCAGCTCACGGATCCGCGCGCTCGAAGACGAACTCGGAGTCGAACTGTTCCGCCGCCATGCCCGTGGGGTGACCCTGACGAACTCCGGCGAACGTCTGCTGCCCTATGCCGAACAGATCACTCAGCTCGTACGGGAAGTGACGCAGGTCGTCAGCGACGATCGAGATCCGGGTGGACGACTGGCGATCGGCTCGATGGAGACCACCGCGGGATTGCGGCTCCCCGGGGTGCTGGCTGCCTTCAGCGAAGAGTGCCCACGAGTCGACTTCACCTTGGCGACCGACACCACCGACGCGCTGACCACCCAGGTGATCGAGCATCGACTCGACGGTGCCTTCGTCTGCGGCCCGGTGCGGCATCCGGACCTGATCTCCGAGCAGGTCTTCATCGAGCAACTTGTATTGGTGAGCGGCGTTCGCGTGGCAGATCTGGACTCATTACTGGCCGACGGCCGGCGGCACAAGGTTCTCGTCCTCCGGGCCGGCTGCGCCTATCGGGCCCGCCTCGAGAGGCTCTTCGAGCAGTACGGAGTGCCGAGCCCGGACGTCCTCGAGTTCGGAACTCTCGAGGGCATCCTCGGGTGTGCGGCCGCGGGGATGGGCGTGACCCTGCTGCCGCTGGGCGTGGTGACCACTTCGCCGTTGGCGGCGGCCTTGAAGGTGCACCACCTGGCGCCGACCGACTCGCGCGCGGAAACCCTGTTCATCCGCCGCAAGGACGCCACCCTGACCCCTGCCATGTCGCGCTTCCTGTTCCACACCCACGAGTCCAGCCGCCCGGCCTCCCTGAAATCTGTGGCTCGCTAGAGCGGTCTGCGCGCCTGCCGACCGAATGTTTCCGAAAGAGAACGCATGAACGCAGTGGACAGCGCCGAAGACCTGGTCGCGTTCCGCACGCCCACTTCGCCGTGGGTCACGGTCGGCCAGGTCGGGGCCGCATTGGCGGCGAGTATGGGCATCGGACGGTTCGTCTACACACCTGTACTTCCGCTGATGGAGGCCCAGGCAGGATTGACACCGTCGGCGGGCGCCGCTCTGGCGACGGCAAACTATCTCGGATACCTCATCGGGGCGCTCGCCGGAATCGTCCTACCCGGATTGGTGCGCTCGACGGCAGCCATGCGTGTCTCGCTGCTGATCCTGACCGCCACGCTGGCGCTCATGCCGGTGACATCGAACGAAACTGTCTGGGCCGTAATGCGATGTGTTGCGGGTGTTACCAGTGCGTTGGTCTTCGTCATCGCTGTCAGCGCCATGCACTCCACTCTGAGTGGGCACGCGGCACACCTGTCGGGTTGGGCGTTCGGCGGAATCGGAGCAGGTATTGCCCTGTCCGGGCTCGTCGTCCTCATCTTGCGGTCGATGGGCACGTGGGGCTCCGTGTGGTGGGCGGCTGCATTGCTGACCCTGATCTGCACCCTCGCCGCGTGGACTCTCACACCGGAACGCGCTCCGACGGCGCCGGCGGCCCAGCGCAGAAGGTCACACAAAAGGGGGTACAGCTGGTTCAGTGTGCTCTTCATCAGCTATTCCCTCGAAGGCGTCGGATACATCATCGCCGGCACCTTTCTCGTCGCAGCGATCGACCACACCGCAGGCAGCGTCGCCGGCAGTGGCGCCTGGGTGCTCGTCGGGCTGGCGGCGCTACCGTCCGGTCCACTCTGGGCGTTGCTCAGCCGGCGATGGTCCCGCCCGATCCTGCTGGTGATCGCCCTCGTCGTTCAGGCTGCCGGCATCGCGCTGCCCGCGGTGGCAGACGCTATCTGGCCGGCCCTGATCTCCGCCTTCCTGTTCGGGGGAACATTCCTCGGGATCAGTCAGATGTCGCTGACGATCGGCGCTCACCTCCAGTTCCCACGCGCGGTCGCGATCTTGACGACCGGATACAGTCTCGGTCAGATCGCGGGCCCGCTCGTCGTCACGCCACTGCTGTCCGATGGTTACCACCTGGCATTGCTCGTCGCTTCGAGCATCGTTCTCGCGGCAGCACTCGCCGCCGCGGTACTGGCCGTCCGGTTTCGTCAGCGGCCTACGGTCGAATGAGCCGTGGTGATCGAGAAGCAGGTATGCGCACGCGTACTTCGGCCGATGCGGTCACGATGAGTAGCGGCGATGCTGGCTTTCACGTCGCCGGCGTAGCGGCACGGGCAAGAGCACACGGAGATCGTCATGGTGAGTCAACGCAGAGGCCGAAGATTTCAACCACTTCACGCGATTCGCGCGAGCGTAGGCGGCGCGGCATGTCTCGCCGGCCTCGTCATCGGCGCCATGGCGCTGACGATTCTCGCGTTCCCTGCGCCCGGCGTGCAGGCCGCAACGATCACGTCCCAGAGTCTGTACAGCGGGGGGGGTGGACCCACCCCGGATGCGTCCACTCACATGAGGTCTGTCGAAACGAGTCGGAGCCACAGCCATAGGCGCGTGGTCGGATTGTCGAAGTCGATATGGAACTCATCGGTGAGGCGGGTGATCCTGTACCGAATGGTATTGCCGTGGACATGGATTCGGTCCGCCGCTTTGGACACGTTCGCGTTCGAATCGAAGTACGCACGCAGCGTGATCAAAAAGTCGGTGTGATGGGTGGCGTCGTACGCCCGGATCGCATCGATGACGTCGAACTTGTCGAGACGCTTCTCGGCTATGTACTTACCGATCTCCAGCAGGTTGAGCTCGGTCCAATAGTCTTCGAACACGGCCGCTGCCGGGGGTTGTGGAGTCGGATTCTCTCTCGTGACCGACTGTTGGTGCATCAGGTATTGCAATGTACGCATCGCCTCGGTCCGGGATCGGGGTAGCTCGCTGATCTGCTCGGCGATGCCGCCGACTGCGGCGACCACGGGATGCGCGCTGATCGTCGTCGCGTAGGAGCCGATGTCACGAATGACACGACGGTGGGCTGCACGGGGAGACTCGCCCGCGCAGGGCAACAGCGCATACACGACCGAGTCGATCAGGGCGCTGTACGCACTGCGGAACTGGACGTTGCACGTGACGGTCACGAGTTGAAGTAGTCGATGTTGCTCGCGCATGGCGTCGAGGCTGCCGGCGTTCGGGTGGGCGAGGGCGAACGCCGCAATGGCGAATCCATCGGTGAACTCGAGTCCGAGTTGCGCGGCAGCGAACGAGGCTTGTGCCGGATCATCCATCAACGTCCGCATGAGGTCGGCGTTGCGGCGCTCGGTGAAGTCGGATGCGGACCGGGCGTGAAGCATGTGGAGGCCGGCCAGTGGCGCCAGCCTGTCGAGTGCATCGAGAGCCGGTTGGCGGCGTTCACCTCCGGGATCGATGATCCAGATCGATCCGAGCAGTTCCCCGCCCGCCCGGACCGCAAGTGCCAGCCGGTGCGCGATCCCGCTGGGCGACTGCACGAACAGTGCGGCGGTAGAGGAGTGGACGACCTTGAAATCGGCGTCGAGGGCTGGGGGTGTCCGCTCCTGAAGGGTCAGAGTCGTTTCTCGCCGTAGGTCGTCGATCGGCTGGCCCGGCACTGTGGAGTATCCGAGGATGCGGCCCGAGGGGTCGACGATGCTGGCGGCTCCATTGGCTATCGAGGCCACGGCATTGGCGAAGGCGAACAGATCGCCCAAACGCACGCCCGATACCGAATCGACCGCAGCACCCGCGACCGCTGTTCGGGCCATCGCAATCAGCCGTGTCCAGTCCGCGCCGTCTCCGACGACGAGCACGGGAACGTCGTGACGACTGGACGCGGCCCGCAGATCCTCGATCGGCGTTCCTCGTGCTTTGACGATCACGGCGGCGGCCTCGCCGTCGGCGGCGTGAACGAGTACTCGCTCGAATCCGGCCGACCCGCAGGACACCCCCATCGCAAGGACGACTGTGTTCCGGACGTTCGCATGGTCGTCGAGTGCGTCGTAGAGCTGCACGTCGGCGACGGGGCGGCGGAGGTTCTCTGCCGTCGGATTCGCGTGCAGTAGATCTTCTTGCACGAGATCGGTCCAGGCCGACAGCGCGATAAGCACAGGCGTCGTGTCGCCGCGCCGCGACAATTCCACCGATGGATTCATTTGGAAGATCTTACAACAAACATTTCTGGGCTTGGAAACTTCTCCATATCAACCAAGTGAGGTGTGGATCACTATTGGTTCACCCCACGCACCGGGTGGTGTTCAGAACCATTTCGAGGAGTCCCGATGAAGCTCAGAGATATCAGGTCGTTAGTGAACGTCGAGGGCCCCGCTCGGTCCGTGTCACAACGGCTTGCATGGCGATGCCACAGCATCGAAGACGTACGAAAGATGGCCGCCGCACGTCTCCCGCTGAGCATCTTCGACTACATCGAGGGCGGCGGGGAAGACGAAGCGTCAGTCCGCCGCAATCGTTCCTCGTTCGACGACTGGTCCTTCGTGCCACGGTGGGGCGCCGTGGAGAACCTCGACTTGGCGTCGACTCTCCTGGGCAAGCCGGTCGCGATGCCGTTGATGCTCTCTCCCACCGGGGGAACACGACTCTTTCACCCGGAGGGCGAACTCGGTGCGGCGCGTGCTGCTCTCGCCGCGGATGTCCCGTACGGTCTGGCGCACCTGAGTACCACTCCGATGGAACTGGTCAGCGCGCAGACCCCGGGCCTTCGTCGCTGGTTCAACATCGAACCGATGGCGGACAAGGGCATGCTCCAGGCGATGCTCGACCGGACAGCGAACGCGGGATACGAGGCCGTGCTGGTCAACGTCGATTGCCGAGCGATCGGTCATCGCGAACGCGACTACCGCAACGGCTTCACGGCACCCCCGTCCCTGAAACCGCGGACGGTCATCGAAGGGGCCCTACATCCCGTGTGGGCGTGGGGGTTTCTGCGCAACGACGCGATCGCCTTCCCCAATCTCGATGGGACCATCGCGGAAGGGCCGATGGCGAGCACACCGGATATGTGGCGAACCCTGCTGTCGGGCTCCTACGAGCCCACCGACTGGGACACCCTCTGCGACCTACGCTCGCGATGGAGCGGTCCGATCGTCCTCAAGGGGTGCGTCAGCGCCGACGACGCGGCGATCGCCGCTGACATCGGGATCGACGCCATCCAGGTCAGCAACCACGGCGGCCGGCAACTCGATCACATGGCCTCCCCGCTGGACGTCCTGCCGGAGATCGTCGAACGGGTGAACGGACGGGTCGAGATCATCGTCGACGGTGGCATCCGCCGCGGCTCCGACGCGATCAAGGCCCTGGCGCTGGGGGCGAATGCGTGTGCGATCGGCCGCCCGTACCTCTACGGTCTCGCGGCGGCGGGCCAGGAGGGTGTCTCGCACGTGCTGCGGATCTTCGCGGAGGAGATGACCCGGACGATGATGCTGCTGGGGGTCTCGAGCATCAAGGAACTGCAGGACAACGGGCCGTCCCTCGTTCGGAACCGGCACGCCGCCTTCGCCCGCTCGACGAACGCGTCCACCGGACCGCAGACGGTCACGCCGAAGCAGAAGTCCTCGTCATGACCGGACACCGCGGACGCAACTCTCACCGACTCGTGTGTGCCGGCGCACTCGCCGCCCTCCTCTTCTCCTCGGTCGGTTGCGGTCGGCTCGAAGAATTTTCGGACCCGCCGGCCTCGGCTCCTGTCGAGGGTGACGAGACGCCGTCACTCGCGGTGAACGAATCGGCCGTCGCACTGCTGCCCGACTCGGTGGCAGCACGGCACACACTGCGGGTGGCGATCCCGACGAATGAACCGCCCACCCAGTTCTATTCGGAGGGCACCCGGTACATGACGGGAACGAACCCCGACATCGCGAGACTCATCGGAAAGGCTCTGAACCTGGACGTCGACATCAAAGTCGTCAATTTCGACTCCATCATTCCGGGGATCGCGGCCGGACGCTACGACACGACGGTGTCCTCGATGACGCCCACCACCAAGCGGATGGCGGCAATGGATTTCGTCGACTACATGCAGGTGGGAAACGCCATCGTTGTCGCGAAGGGAGGGGAGCCAGTCACGAAGGACACTCTCTGCGGCAAGAAGGTCGGCGTCCTGACGGGCTCGTATCAGCTCACCGTCAACATTCCGGCCTATGAGCAAGAGTGCGCGACCGACGGTAAGCCGCCGATCCAGATCGGCCAGTTCCAGGACACGCGGCAAGCGATTTCTGCGCTGACCAGTGGCCGGCAAGACGCCGTCCTGGCAGATTCCCCGATCCTCGCGTACGCCACGGCGAATAATCCCGCCCTCGAGTTGTCGGACACATTCGACGACACCCCCGTCGCCGTCGGCGTGACCAAGGAACCCGCACTCGTCGACGCCGTGTCCGCTGCACTCGACTCTGTCATCGCCAGCGATGCGTACAGGGAAGTGCTCGGAAAATACGGTTCGGAGTCCGCGATGATCACCCATGCTCGCGTCAACGCGGCTCAATAAGGAGACCTACGATGCACCAATTGGCCTCGCGAGACGCCTTCCCTCCTCCGTCCGCGCTATCGGCGTCCCCGGACACTTCCATCCCTGTTGTGCCACTCAAACATCCTGTGCGACAGACATTCGGGCTGGCACTGCTCATCGTCGCCGTGGCGGTGACCTGGAACGTCGCAACGAACGACCGGTTCCATTGGAATGTCGTGTCGTCCTATCTCTTTGCCCCGGAGATACTTCGAGGCGTAGTTCTGACGATCATCTTGACGATCGTCTCGATGACCGCTGGTATCTCGCTCGGAACGCTCCTTGCCGTCATGCGGCTGTCGGAGAACCCGATCGTCAGTTCGATCAGCCGGGGGTATATATGGTTCTTCCGGGGAACTCCGCTCCTCGTCCAATTGATCTTCTGGTACAACATCGCTGCCCTGTATCCCACCATCTCGATCGGAATCCCTTTCGGGGGACCCGAATTCATGGCCGGTTCCGTCAACGCGCTGATCACGCCACTCGGGGCCGCTCTCCTCGGGCTGTCTCTGAACGAAGCGGCCTACATGGCAGAGATCATCCGCGGCGGCATCGGATCGGTGGACAACGGCCAGTACGACGCGGCTCAGGCGCTGGGAATGAACAAGGCTCAGCTGATGCGCCGGGTCATTCTTCCCCAGGCCATGCGCGTGGTGCTCCCCCCGACGGGGAACCAGGTGATCTCGATGCTGAAAGGGACAACCCTCGTCAGCGTTCTGGCGATCTCCGATCTGCTGTACTCCGCGCAGATCATCTATTCGTTGAACTACCAGACGATTCCGCTGCTCATCGTCGCGAGCCTGTGGTATCTCCTGATGACCACCATCCTGAGCTTATTCCAGGACAAGCTCGAGAAACATTACGCGCGCGGTTTCACCGCGTCGGTAGCCCCCACACGCCGTCGATTTGCACTGGGAAGGGCGAAATGAACACCGTCATGGTGAAAGCAGAGGGAGTACGGAAGCGATTCGGTGCTACCGAGATCCTCAAGGGCATCGACCTCAGCGTCGAGCGCGGCTCGGTGACATGCCTCATCGGACCGTCCGGTTCCGGGAAGACAACCTTCCTGCGCTGCATCAATCACCTCGAGAAAGTTGATGCGGGCCGCCTCTACGTGGATCGACAATTGATCGGCTACTCGGAACGTAACGGCCGGCTTCACGAGATGAAGCCGCGGCAGACGGCGCGGTCCCGACTGAATGCCGGCATGGTGTTTCAGCGCTTCAACCTGTTTCCGCATATGACGGTGCTCGAGAACATCGTCGAAGCCCCGATTCACGTTCTCGGCAGACCCCGTGACGAGGTGACTGCGGAGGCGCACGTGCTGCTCGATCGTGTCGGACTGGGGAACCGAGCTCAGGCATACCCGCGGGAGCTCTCCGGGGGACAGCAACAGCGGATCGCGATTGCCCGCGCACTGGCGATGAAGCCCAAGTTGCTGCTCTTCGACGAACCGACCTCAGCCCTCGACCCGGAACTCGTCGGTGAGGTACTGGACGTGATGAAGTCCCTTGCGGAAGCCGGAATGACCATGGTCGTGGTCACCCACGAGCTGGGGTTTGCCCGCGAGGTCAGCGATCAGATCGTCTTCATGGACCAGGGTGTCGTCGTCGAGGCAGGCCCGCCGTCCGAGGTTCTGGGGAACCCGCACCAGGAACGAACCCGCGCGTTCCTCTCGAAGGTGCTCTGAACACCTCACCCGCCCGCCCGATATCGAGAACAACGAACACGCGAGACCGAGGAAACACATGAACAGGCAACAAGTCAGCACTGAACACGCACCCCGCCCTGCCGGGCACTACTCCCAAGCGATCATTGCCGATGGGGTCCTCTACACAGCAGGCCAGACGCCCCACCACCCGAACACGTGGGAACTCGTCGGCACCACCATCGAGGAACAAACGGAACAGGCGATGTGCAACCTCGCAGCCGTACTCGAATCGTGCGGCTCGGACTTCTCACACGTGGTCAAAGCCACCGTCCACCTGCAGAATCCAGCGCGAGACTTCACGGGTTTCAACGAGACGTATCAGAAGTTCGTCTCGCATCCGTACCCGGCGCGGACCACCGTCGGATCGCATCTCGGTGACTTCCTGGTCGAAATCGACGTCGTCGCCCTGTGCCGCCGCTGACTGGATCGATTGCGCACTCCGACTGGCGGAGTCGCTCGATTCGAAATCAAGACCGATAGGGCCCCGCACGGCAGAGGTCATGTGGCATTCTCACGAGGTGCGACGGTGCAGAGGTGAGAGTGGTGAGGCCGGTGCGCCGGCCGCGACCACGCCAGGGGCAACCCCTGGCTCGACAGTGTTCATCGGAGACACCGTCCGACGCGCGACCGTATGCTCCGCGTGCTTCGGCGCGCCGCAGACGACAGATATCGGTCACCTCGCACCGTCGCACACATGACAGCCGGCCGGGCCCTGCAGCCGGAGATCGCTCGTCGCCTCGCGGCGCTGGCGACCACCGGAGCCTGGACCAGGGCCGGCCTCATGCTCCGCTTCGAGGAAACCGGTGCGCCCGATGCCGGCCGGATCGCGACACGGCTCTACGACCTCATGCCCACGCCGCCGATCGACGGCGCCGACAGCGTCTATCGGCTGCTGTCGGATCTCCCGCAAATCGAGCGACCGGAGACGGTCGTCGAGTTGCCTGGCAGTCACTGGAAGTTCGACGTCCCGCGGTGGTCGCGCACGGCGGGGGTCGCCGAGGCGGTCGGTCTCACCCCCGCCGACCTCGACTGGTTCGCAGACCCCGGCGGATGGCTGCGCACGAAAGCGACTCCGCTGCAGCACTACCGCTATCGGATCCGATCGGACAACCGCCTGCTCGAGGCGCCCAAGGAACGCCTTCGAGAGGTGCAGCGCCGGATTCTGCGGTCTGTACTCGACCGCGTCCCGCCCCACGCCGCGGCGCACGGATTCGTCCGAGGTCGCAGCGTCCACACGTTCGCCGCTCCCCATGCGGGACACGACGTCGTGGTGCGCATCGACCTCCGTGCCTTCTTTCCCTCCGTCTCCCAGACGCGGGTGAGGGCGGTCTTCGATGCCCTCGGCTACCCGACCCCGGTGTCACGTGTGCTCGCCGGGCTCTGCACGACGTCCACCCCGCCAGGTGTCCTCGCGCAGCTTCCCTTCGATGCGGCGAGTCGGCTCAGGGGTGCGCACCTACCGCAGGGCGCACCGACCTCGCCGGCGCTCGCCAATCTCGTCGCATACCGGCTCGACCGCAGATTGACCGGACTCGCGAGAACTCATCGCGCCGGCTACACGAGGTATGCCGACGACCTCGCGTTCTCCGGCACGGAACTGGCGGTGGACCGACTGATCCACGCCGTCGGCCGGATCGTGGCGGACGAAGGCTTCTCCGTGCACCCCGGTAAGACCCGGATCATGCGGGCGCACCGACGCCAGCACCTGGCGGGGTTGGTGGTCAACACTCGTCCGCAGGCGGCGCGAGCCGAGTACGACAACCTCAGAGCCCTGCTCTTCAATTGCGCTCGCTACGGACCTGATTCGCAGAATCGGGACGGCAGACCGCATTTTCGCGAGTACGTCTACGGCCGCATTGCCTGGGTCGGGGAATCCAACGCGAGCAGGAATCGTTCCCTGGCCGCGCGGGTCGACTGGGCGGCGGGGTGAAGCTCGCGTGAAACCGATGCCGCGCGCACGGCGACTTCCGCCGAAGGAAGCGCTCAGGTATTGCCTGCGTGCTGGTCGAGCATCGTGCGAAGTCGCGCCGCTACGTCCGGTGCGTTGCGCAGGTCGGAGTGGATACAGAGTGATTCGACGGTGACGTCGATTTCGGTGCCGTGGATCGATGTCGTCTTGCCATCGACAAGCGCCCGGTGTGCTTTGGCTTCGATGTCGGCGAGGTCGTGGGGGGCGGCGGTCCGGTTGACGATGATGGTGCCGTCGTCGTTGTAGTCGAGATCGACGTAGAACTCGGCGACGAATTCCACACCGCGGCGGTCGGCCACCCGCTGGTGCGCGGTGTGGGGGAGGCCGAGGATCGGGACGCCGTACTGTTCGGCGACATCACAGGCGGATTCCATCAACTCTTCGCTGCGCGAAAGCATCCCGTAGAGGGCACCGTGCGGTTTGATGTGATGAAGCGGGGCGCCCACGGCGTCGAGAAATGCAGTCAGGGCACCGACTTGGTAGCGGATCAGATCCCGGATCTCGTTCGCGGTCAGCTTCATTTCTCGACGCCCGAAACCCACCGGGTCGGGTAGCCCCGGGTGAGCGCCGATCGTGACGTTCGCATCGAGTGCGGCTGTGACCGTGTGCGCCATGGTGCTGGGGTCCCCGGAGTGCATCCCGCAGGCGACGTTGATCGTGTCGACGTAGTCGAGCAGGGCGGTGTCGTTGCCGAAAGTGTGAATGCCGAAGGCTTCGCCCATGTCCGAGTTGAGGGTGACGGACATCAGGCGCCCGTTCCGGTGGGAGCATCCAGGGAGGGGGCCCTGCGCGCGCCGAGAACCCGTTCGACCCCGCGGGCGACCTGGAGCAGCGTCGTTTCTTCGAAGCGGGTGGACATGATCTCCAGGCCGACCGGGAGTCCGTCTGCGGTGAATCCCGCCGGGACCGAGACTGCGGGGAAGTGCAGTTGGGACGCGATGACGGTGTTGGTCGGATAGGTGAGGCAGGTCCAGCGGCCGCCGAGCACGTCGTCGTGCGTGGGTGCGGGGAGTTTCACGTCGGGAAAGACGATGGCGTCGAGGGCGCGTTCGACGAACAGTGCTGTGACGATCCTCGCGAACTCTTCGCGTGCGAGGACGCGGTCGAGGTAGTCGGGATCGGACTTGGGGTCCGCGGGGCCGTCGGTGATGCCTTCGAACAGATCGAGGTGTGGGTCGTACGTGCCGCTTCGGCGAACCTCGTCGACGCCGGCGATCCCGATATCGGGGTTTTCGGCGAAGAAGCGGTTCATGTCGTTGCGGGAGCGGGTGAAGTAGAGCGAGGTGAACGAGACGTAGTGGTCGAGTTTTGGGATCTCGATGTCGACGAGTTCGGCTCCGGCGGCACCCAGCTCCGCGAGTGCGTTGTCGATGACATCGTTGACGGCTGCTCCGGCGGAATCGTTCGCGTCGCCGAATGCGCTGCGCAGGACGCCGATCCGCTTGTCGACCACAGTGGCACCTTTGATGTTCTCGGCGAAGGAACCGGAGTGGCGGTGATGGCGAGCCACCGTGGTGAAATCGTCGGTGGGGTCGTAGCCGACCAGGACGTCGAGGAGTATGGCGGCGTCGGTCACGGTTCGGGTCATCGGGCCGGCAGTGTCTTGCGGTACCACCAGGGGAGACATGCCGTTGCGGCTGATCATGCCGGGTGTGACGCGGAAGCCGACGAGGTTGCAGAACGAGGCGGGGAGGCGGATCGAACCGCCGGTGTCCTCACCGATGCCGACGAGGGCGAGATTTGCGGCGATGGCGGCTCCGGAACCGCTGCTGGATCCGCCCGGGTCCCGGGTCAGGTCGTAGGGGTTCTTGGTGACCCCGGAGACCGAGGAGGTCGAGAACCATGAGGTGGCGAAGTCGGGCATCGTCGTCTTGCCGAGGATGATCGCGCCGGCGGCCTTGAGCTTCTTGATCGCGGTTGCATCCTCGGTGGGCACATAGTTCGCGGCGTTCTTGTTGCCGAAGGTGGTGCGTATCCCCGCCGTCGCGGCCTGATCCTTCACCAGGACGGGCACCCCGTGCAGCGGTCCTGCCAGCTCCCCGGTCAGACCGAGGGAGCGGTCGAGCGCGTCGGCGTCGTCGAGGGCGGTGTCGGACACGGTGATGACCGAGTTCAGTCGAGGCCCGTCCTGGTCGAGACCCGCGATGCGGTCGAGGTATGCCTGCACGACGTCGCGCGCCGTTGCGGTGCCGTCGCGATAGGCGTGCTGAACGCTGTCGATGGTGGCTTCTTGGATATCCCAGTCGAGGCTCATCTGTGGTCACTTCCGTGGTGGCCGGCGGGCAGGCCGGGGTGGCGGTTGGGTTGTTTCTGTCGGTTTGTGTGCTGGAGGTTTGGTCAACGTTCAATGTTGGACATTGAACGTTGGGCGTTACTGTAATGCAGAGCACAACATCAGGCAACGGAGAGGTGTCCCGCAATGGATCGAGCGTTCAGGCCGACGGCGCTGACCCGAAAGGACGCCTCGGGGCAGATCGCCAGGCAGCTCAGATCGGCGATCGCCGACGGCGTCTGGGTCCCGGGGGAGCGGCTGCCCACCGAACTCGATCTCGCGGACACGTTCGATGTGTCACGCAACACCGCCCGCGAGGCCCTCAAACTGCTGACCGCGACGGGACTGCTCACGTCGGTTCGCGGCGGCGTAGGAGGCGGCACGTATGTGGCGGTCCCGGACTCGGACGACATCGCCGAGTTGCTCGGCGACGCCATCCGCCTCTGGTTCCGCGCCGGCGACGTCACCGTGCACGACGTGGACGAAGCGCGCCGGGTACTGGAGGAATTCAGTGTCGCGATGGCGGCGCAGCGTCACACCGAAGAAGACCTCGAGGCCATCCGGAGGCCGGTCCTGGCGTCGCGAGATTTCGAGATGGATATCGAGGAGTGGCTCGGCCTCGACCTGGAATTTCACACCGCGATCACCCGGGCGGCGCACAACCCGATCCTGGAGTTGGCGATGACCTCGGTGCACCTGATCCGCCCGGTGACCAACCGTGTCTTCGTCGATCGACTGGATCGACGCCTGGTGATGGAACAGCACGAAGGCATGTATCAGGCGATCGCCACCGGCGACCCGGTAAAGGCCCGCGACGCATTTGCGACTCACATCGGCTACCTCGATTCGGTACGCAGCGAGGTGCTGCGCGACCTGAACACCGACGACGTGCGGATCTCCGACATCCCGGGTGTGTAAGGGGGCAGCCGCTTCCACTGCAGCGCGTCTGACGGTCGGCTCGGTCAGCCGCGGCCGATATACGGCATCCCGGCGGCCATGATCGTCATCGTCGGCACGGTGACGTCCAAGGGGAGTTCGACCAGTCGGGACACCGCGTCCGCGACGTACCGCGGATCGAAGGTGGGTTCCGCACGCAATGATCCGTCCGGTTGGCGGGCGGATTGGCCGATGCCCGCCGTCATGGCGGTTGCGGCGTTCCCGATGTCGATCTGAGTGCAGCAGATGTCGTGGTCGCGTCCGTCGAGCGCGATCGACTTGGTCAGCCCCGACACCCCGTGTTTGGTTGCCGTGTAGGCGACGCTCGCGGGTCGTGGCGTGTGCGCGGACAGCGAGCCGTTGTTGATGATGCGTCCGCCGCGAGGTGTCTGCGCCTTCATCATTCGCACGGCCTCTCGGGAGCAGAGGAAGACCCCCGTCAAATTTGTGGCGACGGTCCGGTCCCAGTCTTCCGGTTCGATCTCGTCCACAGCGCCGGAGGGGCCGAATGTGCCCGCATTGTTGACGAGTACGTCCAGGCGGCCGAATCGTTCGGCCACGGCGGCGAAGAGACTGTGCACCGACTGCGGCGACGAGACGTCGGCCGGCACCACGAGCGCGTGTTCGTGACCGTTCGCTGTCTCGTCCAGCTTTTCCCGCGCCCGGCCTGTCAGCACCACGTGATGTCCGGCATCGAGCAGTCCGGTCGCCATGGACCGACCGATTCCCGAGCCGGCACCCGTCACCACGATGACCCGTTCCGTCACGTCCACTCCCTATTCGCTTGCGTCACGTAGTTCCCGAACAGATGTCGGCAGCCCCCGAATTGTCGCCGATCGGTGGCTGCGCTGTGGCTATCTCCGGAATCACGGTGCGCCTAACACTGGAATGGGGGACGGCGGTCGGCTTTCCTGTCCGGGTGACCATCGCAGACATCGCACCTCGCACGGCGCTGCAGCAGCGCTACTGGGACGCCGCCCTCACCGAACCCGCGCAGTGGAATCCGGTTCTGGAAGCCCTGCACTCGCACAGGTCGGTCCGCCGATACCTACCCGATCCGCTGACCGACGAGACGCTCGATGTCCTCGTCTCGGCTGCGCAGTCGGCCGCCACGTCGTCGAACCTGCAGGCGTGGAGTGTCGTCGCGGTCCGCGACCCCGACAGCAAGGCTCGACTGGCCGCGCTCGCGGGCGACCAGGCCCACATCGTCGAGGCCCCCGTCCTGCTGGTCTGGCTCGCCGACTTCGCCCGTGTCCGCCAGCTCGCCGGCGACCGCGACGCGCCGATCGCGGGAGCCGACTACCTCGAGAGCAGCTACATCGGGTTCATCGATGCAGCCCTGGCGGCGCAGAACGCCGTGACCGCGGCCGAGTCGCTCGGGCTGGGAACGGTGTTCATCGGGGCACTGCGCAACAAGCCCGAGGAGGTCGCGGTGGAACTCGGCCTGCCGCCCCACGTGTTCGCGGTGTTCGGGCTCGTCGTCGGACATCCGCATCAGGACGCCGACGCCCAGATCAAACCGCGCCTGCCCCGAGCGGCGGTGTTGCACCACGAGAAGTACGACCTGCCCGCCCAGCGCGACCACGTCGACGCCTACGAGGGGCGGATCGCAGCCTTCTACTCGGCGCAGCAGCTCGAACATTCCTGGATTGAAAGGGTTCTGGACCGACTCGCGTCCGCGGCGCGACTGAACGGGCGGGATCGGCTGAAGGAATCGCTCATCCGTCTCGGGTTCCCACTTCGCTAGAGTCGTGTCGCGCTACACGTGCGATGCGGCGTTCGAAGGCAGAAACCCGGTGGGTGGCTCCGCGGGAGAGCCCACCGGGAGTCCTGCCGTGGAGACCCTTGACTTCGTGAGCCATTCCACTACAACTGACTCCATGGAGCGGATCCGTAAGGGATGCCGTGGATAGCTTGCGGCTCGGTGACGTCGAACTGGCCTATCAGCTGCGCGAGGGCGGGGAGCGCGTCGTGCTCGTACACGCCAGTGCCTTCGTCTCGTGGTACGACCCACTGGTCGAGCAGCTGACGCAGTATTCGATCTTGCGGTACCGGCGTCGACTCCGAGAATCAGACAGCGGGGGATACCGGGCACTCACGGTCGCCGAAGATGCCGCAATCTGCGTCAGGCTGATGGATCACGTCGGCTGGGACACTGCCCACATCGTGGGTCACTCCTACGGTGCGCTCGTCGCGCTCCAGTTGGCGACGGAGAAGCCCGAGCGCGTCGGCTCGGTGGCGCTGCTCGAACCCGCCGTCCGTGGAATCTCCAGCTCAGAGCAGGTCACTGCCGCGCTGCAGCCCGTCATCGCCGCCTACGAATCAGGCGACAAGGCCGCCGCGGTGGACGGTTTCCTGCGACATGTGTGCGGCGATGGCTACCGTGCCGCGCTGGACCGAGTGATTCCAACTGCTTTCGACGAGGCGCTCGACGAGGCCGACATGTTCTTCCAAGCTGAGATGCCCGCCGTGCAGCGATGTAGTTTCGGGGCAGGGGCGGCCGGACGCATCACGCGGCCGGTGCTCAATGTGCTCGGCGCCGAGAGCGCACCGCGATTCGTTGAAGGGAGCGAGCTCGTACAGTCCTGGTTCCCCCGGGCCGAGCGCCTCTCCGTGCCGGAGGCCGGGCACCTCCTGATGGTGCAAGACCCGACGGCAGTGGCCCAGGGCCTGAAGGATTTCTTCTCACGCCATCCGATCGGTACGGTCGGGCAACCCGAGGTGAGGTAGTGGCGACCAGCATCGTCGTGCCGAAGCCGCTGCGCGGGTTTCCACGATTCGGCACCAGACAGCCGCGGCGCCGCCAAGCGAACGGATGTTGCGCGGAAGCGCGGAAAAGATTGATGACACAGGCCCCGGGGGGAGTCCCCGGACCGATGCCGGGGACTCCCTTACGTTCGAGGGTCTCGCGCTTCGGTCAGTTGCCGAACCGGAACCGGAGGCGAATTACGCGCCCGAATGCAGCGAGCACCTTCGCGAAGTCACGGAGGCCGGCAGTGCTGCCGGTGACGATGACGATGACGATGACCGTGACCAAGCAGGCGGTCACGAAGAAAATGAAGCAGGCGGCGATCAGCAGGGCGATCAGGACTGCGGGCTCGACCATGTGGACCCCTTTCTGTTGTGGACACACGACGACAGCGACCGTTCTGGTGCTGCCCGATGAGTGATCTCCAACAGAGGGGCGGACCCTCTCCCCACCTCGAGGTGGGATACCTAAATCATCACCTGGACCTGGTGCTTTCGTCAATAGCGGACATCGGAAACGGTGTGCCGTGCGGCGCAAGCCTGCACGGTTGATGTCCGTCGCGTGATCTCCTGGAAAGGACTCGCAAGTCCAGAACAACGTAGTTCGCGCGGGCAGGTCAGCGGGCCGAGGCAGCGTTGACAGTGATACTTGTCCGAAAACGGAGCGTCTGTCCGTGCAGTGCCAAACCTTCCGGGGGCAAGCGCGTTTCGACACTTCCGCGATCCGCGGCAAATCGACACCTCATCACCCGGCCTTGTCGTACGGATGTGCGTTTCGTCGCCGCACGCGCGTGCCTCCACCGACGCTTCCTGCTCCGCTCAGCGGGCCCCGGGCCTCCGAAAGCCGATCCGCAGTCTCCGTTGGCGTCAGCAGGGCCCGGATCGCGTCGCGGACTGCCGCGCCCGGTTCGGTGCCTGACGGCCACCATCCGGCCGGCGCCCCGTCCGGGCGCGCCAGGAGTGCCCCGCCGTGGGGGATGCCCATTCCGCGGGCGGTGATGGCGTCGAGGTCGTGGATTGCGAGCGGAGGCCCGGGGATGGAGCTCGCGGCGCGCTGCCAGGACGCGCTCGGGCCGTTCGTGAACAATGTCAGTCCGGGTCCGAGTAAGTCGAGGGTGGACACGGCGTCGCCTCGGGAGCGCAACCAGACGTGCGGGATTCGGCCGCCGAGGTCCGCGGGTAGTTCGTGCGCGGCGAGTCGGGCTCCGCCGTGCGGGTCGGCCGATCGGGCCACGTTGTGCGCGGCCACCGGTCGCCGCTCGGCCTCGTAGGTGTCCAGTAGCTGCGGTCCGGTCCAGCCGCGCAGCACCCAGGCGAGTTTCCACCCGAGGTCGTAGGCACTCTGGATGGCGGTGTTCATGCCGGTGCCCCCGCGCGGAGTGATCTGGTGTGCGGCGTCGCCGACGAGAAACACGGCGCCGTCCCGCCAGCGGTCCGCGAGCTGCGCGGCGAAGGTGAACGTTCCGATGCGTTCGATCCTCGGCTCCAGATCGGCTAGTCCGCTGCCGAGCCGGATGAGGCGGGCGGACTGTTCCTTCGTCAGAATTGGCGAGGGATCCTGCGCGAGTTCGTGTTCCACGCCGTAGACCCATCGGTCACCGCGGCCGGCCGGGACGAAGACCCCCGCGGCTTCTGGGTGGGTGACGGCGTAGATGTAGTAGCGGCGGTCGCCGAGCAGTTCCCACAGTGGGGCGTGGAACTCGGTCCCGATTGCCTGGGACAGACGCCCCGGCCCCCGCATCACGATCCCGAGGGTGGCGCGCACCGTGCTGCGCGCGCCGTCCGCCGCGACGAGGTAGCGGGCGTAAACGATTCGGGTTTGGCGGGTTTCGGCGTCGCGCAGCGTCACCTGGACGTCATCGCTCCGGTAGTCGAGGCCGACCACCTCGGTGCCCATCTCCACCCGCGCGGTGCCGAACGAGCGCAGGTGGTCCAGCAGCACGGGCTCGAGGTGATCCTGCGGAACCGAGGCAGGGGCGGTCGGGCTGAGGACCGCGCTCTGCTCCCGGGTCGGGAAGCTGGTCAGGTGGGTGTCGCCGGCCGCGGTGAGCGTAGGACCGACCCATTGCTTCCATTCGACCTCGACTCCGCCTGCCCGGATCTCCTGCTCCAGCCCCCAGGACCGCAACAGCTCCATCGTGCGGGTACTGGCCGAGGCCGCCCGCGGCAGCCCCGATAGGGCGGGCCGCCGCTCCACGACCATGACCTCGATCCCGTGGCGAGCCAGCGTGATTGCCGTGGTCAGTCCCGCCGGACCCGCTCCGACCACGAGTACAGGCGTGGACGCCGGGGGAATCGGCGGACGGGTGGGTGCGGTCAGGCTGTTCATGACGTCAGCTCCTTCGTCGGAAGGCTGGTTGTCTCGACGTCAGGGGAGGGCGGCTGGCTCTTCGCAATTTCGCCGGACAATATGTCTTTCGATTAATAGCGTGAACTTCACGAGACGACATGTCAAGTGAAAATGTTAGAGTGACGGCTGTGGCCACCAGGAAGTACGAGCAGCGCCTGCGCGCGGAGGCGGCCGAGGAAACGCGCCGCAACATCCTCGACGCGGTTTATGAGCGGCTGCGCCGAGCACCGTCCACGCCGGTGAGTGTCGAGCAGGTGGCCCGGACCGCGGGTGTCTCCCGCTCCACCGTCTACCTGGTCTTCGGTTCACGATCCGGACTGTTCGACGCACTCACCACCGACCTGTGGTGGCACCGGGCAGGGTTCCAGGCGGTGGTGGACGCGGCGGAGCACCCGGACGCGCGCGAGCACCTGCGCGGCGGAATCGACTCCGGCGTCCGGGTGTTCGCAGCCCACCGCGACGTCTTCCGGGCACTGTTCTCGATGGCCCAACTCGACGCGGATGCAGTAGGTGGGGCTGTTGCGCGGATCGAGGAGAACCGGGCCGGCGGGATGGTCCACCTCGCCCAGCGACTGGCCGAGCAGGAGGTTCTGCGGCCGGACGTTACCGTCGACGAAGCCGCCGACCTGCTCTGGCTGTTGGCGAGCTTCGACAGCTTCGACCAGCTCTACACCGGGCGGAATCTTCCCGTCGACGACGTCTCTCGCACCCTGGTCGCCACCGCCGAACGCACCCTCTGCCGGTGAGTGGTCGGCCTCGTACCCGCCGCCCGGTCCGTTTGCGGGTAGGTTCACGCCGGGTCGGTGTTTCTGCGGGGTTGGCGGCGCCGGTGGAACCGTGCACGCTGGAGATCCAGGAGTTTCGCGCTCTCGGCATCTACTCGCTCATGTCGGCGGGCGATTCCGACCCGAACGGCAGTCGTATGTCGGCGCAGTTCTGCCGCACGGCCGACGGCGTTCTCGTCGTTGAGAAGATAGCCGGCCGCCCGATCGCACTGAATGAGCAGCTGTTCGTAGGCGAGGCGCGCGGGTGCCTGTTCGTCGAGTTGCGCGACCGCGATGTGCTCCACGAATTGCAAAGGCATACGGAGTAATTGGTAATTGATACGCAATAGTGTCATCGGCACGCCGCGCAGTGTTGTCACGATCGGCGATGCTAGCGCTTGTGGACGAAACACGCGGAGGGTTTCGCGCCGATACCGGCGGGTAGTGATTCGGTGGTCAGCTGGGAGCGAACAGGGGCATAGGCGGTGGTGTGCCGGCGCTGGTAGTGGGTATGGGCGAACTGGATGAGTTGGACGGATACTCGAGGACGGTGATCTCGGTCGCCGATGCCGTGTTGCCGAGTGTGGCCAGCTTGGTTGTGCGGACATCACGGGGGAGCGGTTCGGGCAGTGCGAGTGTGATCACCGATGACCGGCTGTTGCTGACGAGTGCGCACGTGGTTGCCGGAGCGAGCGGGGCCGAGGCGGCGTTCACCGACGGGACCGTTGTGCGCACTGATGTGGTGGGGCGCGACCCATTGTCCGATCTGGCTGTGCTGCGTGCTCGGGGCGACGTCCCGGCTCCGGTAGAACTGGGTGACGCCGCGTCGCTGCGGGTCGGGCAGTTAGCGCCGATTTTCGCGGAGCGGTGATTACCTGAGCTTGGGTACGCGGGGGGCCGTGCTCATGGCGTCGTGAGGATTGGGTGGATTTGTGTAG
>NZ_JBHWUE010000087.1:0-41188 GCF_042738615.1 Rhodococcus sp. NPDC059968 | reverse complement strand
AACCGCTGATCACTGCTCGGCTTCACCCATCCCACACGTGGCACGGGCTCGAGAATAACAGCCGTGTGATTCTAAGTAAACGGTATTGGGGCTAGGCCGGTTCATGCTCACATCAATGACCGCCATGAAACCCGAGGGCGCGGAGCCACGTCAAGGTCGCCTTCTACGAGTCGTCGAACGGGCCGGGAACAAACTTCCTCACCCGGTTCTACTCTTCGCCGGATTGCTCGTGCTCGTCGGGGTGGGCTCGACCGCACTCGCGCTCGGCGGTGCATCGGTCACCATTCCCGGAAGCGATGAGGTCGTCCTCGTACACGGGTTGTTCACCGGTGAGGGCCTGCGATGGTTACTGACCAATGCCGTCACGAACTTCACTGGATTTCCACCGCTCGGCACCGTACTTCTGATGGTGATGGCAGTCGGCACCGCCGAGCGAAGCGGATTACTTCGAGCGACGGTCCAGAGCACGATCGGACGAGCACCGCGGTCCGTCATACCCTACGCCGTAGCCTTCGTGTCGCTCCAGGGTCATTTCATGGGGGATGTCGTGTTCCTGGTCGTTCCGCCATTGGCTGCGGCAGTTTTTCGTAACGCGGGCCGCAACCCGGTCGCCGGGCTCATCGGGTCTTTCGCCTGTGTGTCTGCGGGGTATGCATCCGGATTCACTGTCGGAACCCTCGATGCGCTGTATGCCGGAATCACTGTCAAGGCGGCCGCGATACTCCCTGGGTACGACACCGTGGCAACTCACATCCTCATCAACTACTTCTTCACGGCCACCTCATCCTTGATTCTTGCGATGGTCGGCGGATTCATCATCGTGCGAGTACTCGAGCCTCGACTGCCGAGACCTGAAGGGTATATCGATCACGAGGCCGAAAGCCCCCTCACCGGCCGGGAGATACAGGCACTCGTCATCGCCGCAGCCGTCGGTTCCATCCTCGTCGTCGCTGCTCTGGCCACGTGGCTGGTACCGGGAAGCCCACTGCGCGGCGCGAACGGCGCTCTCATTGCTTCACCGTTTCTCTCCAGCATTCCGCCAATGCTGTTCGTGGTCTTCCTGATACCCGCGATCGTCTACGGATTCCTGGTTGGATCCTTCACTCGTACGGAAGACGTGCCGAATGCCATGGGTGAGTCGCTGAAAGCGATGAGCGGCTACATCGTGCTGATGTTCTTCGTCGCCCAGATGATCGCAACGTTTACTTGGTCCAACGTGGGCATCCTGCTCTCCGTAAAGCTGGCGACGGCCCTGGAAGCAATGGGACTCGACGGATTCGCCGGGATCACCCTCTTCATTCTGTTGATCTGCATCCTGAATCTGTTCATTCTCTCCGGATCAGCGATGTGGTCTTTAGTAGCCCCGGTGTTTATTCCCACGTTCATGCTGCTCGGACTCTCACCCGCAGTCACTTTGGCGGCATTCAGAATCGGAGACTCGACCACTGCGCTGGTAACACCGATGAACGTCTACCTCTTCCTCATACTGGCAATGATGCAGAAGTACGAGCCGAAAACGCGATTCGGGACACTGATTTCTCGTACGAGCCTCTTCGTGATTCCGTTCATCGTCGCCTGGACACTTGTTCTGGCCATCTTCTACTTCCTGAATCTACCTCTAGGCCCGGGCGCGGCAGTACGACTACACTGAATATGATTGTATCTCAGTCTATTTGACGAATATTCCCGCATTCGCACCTGGATGCAATAGGCAGACGCGCACCATGCACTCGCGTCGACATCGAAGGAGCTCACTCCCTTGCGGAAGCACTATGCGGACACCCCACACGGTCAGATTCACTACATAGCCTCAGGCACGGGTGACCCGCTGTTCCTGCTGCATCAAACGCCACGGTCGAGCGACGAGTACCGAGACGTGATCCCCCTGGTCAGCGACAACCATCACGTTATCGCAATGGACACACTGGGCTTCGGCGCCTCCGATTCACCGGACGAGCCCTGGACCATCGAGCTGTTCGCGGCCGGCGTCCTCGCCTTGGCCGACAGCCTGAATATCCAACAATTCGACATCGTGGGTCATCACACAGGAGGCGTCGTTGGCATTGAAGTTGCCGCATCAAATCCACAACGCGTCCGGAGCCTGGTGCTGTCCGGCGTCCCCTATGTCGATGCCGAGCGACGCCGCAAGGTCGCGCTCGGTCCGACGATCGACGGGGTACCGCTGTCGACGGATGGGTCGCATCTGAAGCAGTTGCGGCAGAAACGCGCCCCCTTCTACCCACTCGATCGTCCGGACTTGCTCGATCGCCTCCTCGTCGACGCGCTCAAGGTCGGGGCGCGAGTCGAGGAAGGCCATCAAGCAGTCAACAACTATCGCATGGAAGACAGGATTGAGAGCGTCTACGCCCCGACGTTGATCCTTTGCGGCGAACTGGACACATTCTCACTGCCCGACGTGCCCCGCTTGGTCGCGCACCTTCGCGATTCTCGCCAAAGTATACTGCCCGGTACCGGCGTACCGTCCGTCGATCACAAGCCAGACCAGTTCGCAAAGGAAGTGCTCCGGTTCTTGGACTCCCTTGCTGCCCAGTAGTTCACGAAGTTCTCCGTAGGACTCCACCGTCTCGCCTGATGGTGCACATCTCGCGTGCACCATCAGGAAGATCGATCTAGATCAGCGGCATGACCAGATCAGCGTACGAGTTCATCAACTCGTACGGCAGATCGTACGAACCGACATGCTGCAACAGTATCTTGGAAGCACCCGCGCGCCGTGCCCGCTCGATGCCCGCGGCGATCTCGGTCGGGGTACCGAACAGGCAGAAAGTCTGCGCGAACTTGACCGCGTCATCGTCGCTGATCCATTCCGAGCACCGCTCGACAGCCAGGTCCCAATCTTCGGCATGAATCACATCCGGATAGATCCCATCGATTCTGGACGGCACGACAACGTCGATTCCAGCGAGTGCAAGCGCGCTCGCACCTCCGTGCTGTGCAATGCCCGCACATATCGGTTTCAGTATCCGGGCATCACGACCCAGGTCATCGGTGACGTGGCAGTGCGCAGACACTGTGATGGACACAGAGTCCGGTCGCCGCCCCGCAGCGAGCACTCCGGCATTCACCAACGCACAACTTCTGGAGAGTGTTGCGGGAGAGACGCCGCTCAGCAGGATAGCGCCGTCGGCCAGCTCGCCGGCGAGTCGAAGATTCTTGGGGCCACTGGCTGCCATGAACAGTGGCACCTCGGGCCCAGGGTCACGTAAACGCCCTCGGACACCATTGAATTCGTGTTCCTCACCGTCGAGAAGCGTGCGAAGTGCGGAAATGGCGGTTGCCAGTTCGGATTGCCTACTCGGTCGCATTCCGATCGGTTGTACAGAGCTGTTACCGGTGCCGATTCCGAGGGTGAAGCGACCCGGTGCCAGTTCCGTGACCGTGCGTGTAGCAGACGCAATGACACTGGGATGCCTTGTCACCACGTTGGTCACCGCGGTACCCAACTGGATACTCGACGTCGCGATCGCACAAGCAGTGAGAACAGCAAACGGATCTCTCCACAGTAGTTGCGAGTCCGGAATCCAGACCTGATCGAAACCCAGTTGCTCAGCCTCGCCGGCCGCTCGGGCCACTTCTTGCGCCGATACGCACGGTGGGAGACGAATCCCTACCTCGATCCCGGTCATGCGACGGTGGAATTCAACGTAATAGCCATGTCAACTCGCCCGACTTCCGTGTAGGTGCTCAAACCATTCCATGGGCCCTCCCGTGGAATCGAAGATGTCGCAGTGGGGTTTCGTCGTCCATACCTTTGGTCCACTGAGTCGACCGCCCTAGGTTTTGCTGACCGGACCGCACATGATTTTCCGGCAGGACCGACCTGTCTACCACGGTCCGGTCAACAGACCCCAAACGTCAGGGTGGCCGTGACGGCTACCTAGGCTCGAATGATCAGCCAGGCCAGTCGTCCGGTCGGTCCACTGCGCCCCATGGCAACCTTCGAACCTGGGTGCGGCCAGACGACGGAACCTCCGCCGGCATCCGAGTTCGCACCGTTCGCACGATTGTGTCCTGACAACACCTTCCTGACCACCCCCGCCAGCCACTACTCGAGGAGTTCAAAATGCGCGCCGCACGACTGCACCAGTTCGGGCAATCACCTGTGATCGACGAGATCGACATTCCCAGCAGAGAACCGGGGCAGTCTCTGATCAAGATCGACGCTGCTGCCCTGGGACACCTCGACATCACCATCGCCAGCGGAACTTTCGATATAAGACCGCAGCTACCACACACCGGCGGAACCCACGGTTCGGCCACCGTTGTCGATTCGGACACTATCGCTCCCGGTACCCGTGTGTTGGTTCGCGGCGACGGGGTCGGACTGTTCAGAAACGGATGCTGGGCGGAGTACCTCGTCACATCCGACAAGGCACTCACTCCGTACGATCCCAATTTATCGCCGGCGGTGGCAGCCACCTTCTCCCTGCCGACCGCCACCGGCTACGTCGCCGTCCACGACATCGCCGGGGTCGTACAGGGTGAACGAGTCATCGTGTCCGGCGCTTCCGGCGCAGTGGGATCGATGGCGGCGCAGTTCGCGCTCCTCGCCCGTGCCGCCGAAGTGATCGGAGTCGTCCCGCGAGCAGACCAGACTGCTTTGCTTCCGGACGGGGTCCGTCCGGTTGTCGGCCGCGGTGACGATGTGGCAGCTGCCCTCGGCACCGAACCGGTCGCCGAGGTGCTCATCGATACACTGGGCGGCGACGTTCTACCGCAACTACTGCAGAGAGTCACGCCCGGCGGCCGGGCCGTGCTCATCGGATATACCCTCGGCAGAACACTGACTCTGGATCTACCCAACTGGCTCCTCAGCGACGTACAGCTGCTGCCCCTCAATATGATGCGGAAGACCGCCCGTCAAGCCGAGCTTGCGCCGGAGATGATCCGCCGTCTCGCTGCCGGTGAACTGACGCTTGCGATTCAAGAGTTTGCACTCGACGACATCGCCTCTGGTCTGCAACTGATGCAGGAGGGGAAGCTGACCGGCCGCGCCGTTCTCGTACCCTGATCAATACCCGCAAGGAGGATCGTGACCCGGGGTCCAGACCGAACCTTCGCTCCGATTCCCCGTGGCGATGCCCATCTCTGCTCTCCTTCGCCTGCGAGCTGCCGAAGGCGGAGAGGCCAATGCGTTACGCGGCCGGAGATCCGTCACCCATCGTGAGCTACTCGCCCATCCGTCGTGATGACCCGCTCCGCTCCGCGGGTTCGATCTACAGCAATCGTTAGCGCCGGATCCCAGTGACCGGACCGCAATCGTTGCCTCGAGCCGCCGCCGGCGTGGAGAGTTATCGAGTCTGGTGCACGGTGGAAGGAAGGTAACTGTTGAATAGTCGCGAAAGCTCTCCCGGTTCCGCATTGCCGAAGGAGATCATCGAGTTCTTGCGCACCGATGTGCGGGAGCGAAGCGATGACCTTCTCGCGGTCAGTCATCGTATTCACGCTCAACCGGAACTTCGGTTCGCGGAGCACTTCGCATCAGGATTGCTCGGCGACATCCTGAGGCGCGAGGGCTTCGACACCGAAGCCGGGATCGCCGGTCTTCGTACCGCCTTCGTGGCAAGCTACGGATCCGCCGAGAACGGACCAACCGTGGCAATCTTTCTCGAATACGATGCGTTGGAGACCATCGGGCACGGATGCGGACACAACGTCATTGCCTCGATCGGACTCGGCGCTGCGCTGAGCGTCAAGCGTTGGATGGAGTCCAGCAAGCTGAACGTCGGCAGGCTGTTGGTTATCGGAAGCCCTGGAGAAGAAGGTGGCGGAGGAAAGAACCACCTCATCGACAGTGGTCGACTCGACGACATCGACATAGCAATGATGATGCATCCCGAGGGAGAAAATCTGTCGGCGATGGCCACACTGGGAAGAATAGCGCTGGATTTCGACTTCTCGGGGCGCGCGGCACACGCGGCTGTCAGCCCGGAGAAGGGGGTCAACGCACTCGACGCGTCGGTCCTCACGCTGAACGCGATCGGGCTGCTCCGACAGCAATTGCCCTCCGACGTTCGTGTCCACGCAATCATGACCGACGGTGGCGAGGTCCCCAACATCATCCCCGAGCACAGTTCCGTCCGTGTGTATGTCCGCGCTCCGGATTCTCGCTACCTTATCGACGAGCTACAGCCCAGAATCGAAAACTGCGCACGGGGTGCGGCGTTGGCGACAGGTGCCACACTCAGTATCTCGAAGCAATCGCCAACGTATGCGGCAATGGCTCCCAATCCGGTTCTGGCTCAACTCGTCGAAGACGGCTTTGCCATCGTCGGGCGCACCACGAGTCCGACACGACCGGACGCATTCCCAGGTTCGACGGATATGGGCAACGTCAGTCAGATCATCCCGTCCATTCACCCATGCATCGAATTGGTGCCCGGATTGGGAATGCACACACGTGAGGCTGCCACCGCCGCCCGCGGCCCCCACGGAGATAGTGCGGTTCTCGACGGTGCATTCGTCCTTGCGATGACAGCTGTCCGAGTATTCCTTTCCCCCGACCTGACTGCCCGGATCAAGGAATCGTTCACCGAAGGCGTCAGGGTCGGCATTTGACCGAGGCACAGTCGCCACACAGGGTAGATCGACCATTGACCAACGGGAATACCACCGGCTTGCGCACGGTATCCCTGGTCATAATACTCGGTGCGCTGACGGCACTGGGGCCGCTGACGGTTTCGCTTTATATTCCAGCTCTTCCGACGATCACCTCCGAATTCGGCGCGTCCGCGACCATGGTGCAGCTGACGTTGACCGGCACACTGGCGGGACTCGCTTTGGGCCAGGTGGTCATCGGACCCTGTTCCGACATCTACGGCAGACGCCGTCCCATCATCGCGGGCACCGCAATACATGTCTCCGCTTCTGTGTTGTGCTTCTTCGCAACATCGATACCGATGCTGTCGGCACTGCGGGTGTTGCAGGGGTTCGGCGCCGCTGCTGCCGGTGTCGTGGCTATGGCCGTCGTCAGAGACTTGTACGTCGGCCACTCTGCCGCTGTGATGCTCTCCCGCGTCATTCTTGTCATCGGAGTTGCTCCGATCATCGCCCCCTCGGTCGGCGGCCTACTGCTCAGCTTCATGCCCTGGCGCGGCGTATTCCTGTTCCTCGCAGTACTCGGAGTCGCCGCGTTGTCGATCGCCGTGCGGGCAATGCCCGAGACCCTTCCCCCACAATCGCGGAGGTCGCCAGGAGTGCGAGGCATACTGTGCACGTACGCGATGCTTGCCCGGGACCGCCCATTCTCCCTGTTCGTGCTCATCGGCGGGGTCGTCCGAATTGCCCAGTGGGGCTATATCGCTGGATCGTCGTTCGTTATTCAGGACCAGTTCGGATTGAGCGTCGGCGCTTATGGTTTACTCTTCGCCGCCGGTGCTGTCGTAATCACCGTGGCGTCACAGTTGAACGTCCTGTTGCTCGTACGTTGGTCGCCGCTGCAGGTCACTCGGTGGTCACTCCTCGCGGCTGTTCTCGCAGGTGCGGCGTTTGTCCTCATGGCCGCCACGAACGCCGGAGGCCTGGGGGGATTCGAGATACCCCTGCTGATTGTTCTCGGGTCGATCGGCCTGGTAACGCCCAACGTTCCTGCCCTGGCCCTGTCGCGTCACGGAGAGGCTGCCGGCGGTGCATCTGCGTTGTTGGGATTCACTCAGTTCGCAGCAGCCGCAGCTGCCGCGCCGCTCGTCGGAGTCCTGGGCACCGACAGTCTTGCCGTTTCATCGGTGATGACAGGAGCGGCAGTCTTGGCCTTCTGTCTGCTCTTCTTGGTCCGCAATACCCATGTGGTCTCCTGACACCCGAAAGACAAACATGCACGTCCATTCGCCCTCGGGCATCTCCGGCAGTCTCGCCTTCTTCGATTCCGGAGATCGCCATCGTGCAAACGCAACGACCACTGTCTACCTCGGCGGTCTCGGATCAGCCAGCAGCGTTGCGTTTGCGTCCGTTGTCGCTCATCCCGCAACCCAGGGGCGGTCGATAACGGTCGACCTTTTCGGTAGCGGCTGGAGTGACCATCCCGACGACTTCACCTACTCCGTCGAGGACCATGCCGCATCCGTCGCGTCGGTCCTCGATTCCATCGGACTCGAATTGGTAAGCCTTGTCGGCCACAGCTTGGGCGGCTCCATTGCCATCGCACTGTCCACGTCACGGCCGGACCTGACCGGACACCTGATGGTCTGCGAAGGAAACCTCGACCCCGGAATGGGGGCACTATCGGCAAAAATCGCATCATGGGACGAAGGCCAATTCATAGCGCATGGACACGCCGCCCTGATCGCCTCACTGCAGACGGAGGATGTTGAGGGACAAACCAACTCAGCAGACTTCGCGCGCACTGTGGCGCGATGGTCCCCCGCCGGTCGGCACCGCACAGCGGTCTCGCTGATCGGCAATCGTGAGCCGACATTTCGGGCTCAGCTCGCTGCGTTTCACATACCCGTGTTCGTCACCGGGTCGACGTCTCGACTGGACACCGCCGAACTCTCCACAATGGGATGCGACATCAGAGTCGTCGCCGACGCCGGTCACATCATGATGAACGATAACCTCGACGGATTCTGCGCCGCGATCGCCTGATTTCAAGGTGCACTACCCTCCACCCGCCGTATCGACCAGTTGCCCTTCGACGAAGGAGAGCACGCCGTCACCTCCGCCGGGTCGCCGAGCTTCATTGCGTCCACATGACAGGCCGTCCAGCACGTCGGGGCAAACTTCCGGGATCGCCAATCAAACGCGAAACGACACCGCCACCTCCACCCCGATCACCCACCGGTGTGGAGGCCGGCGACGCACGCCGCGACGATCGCTTCAACTGTGCCGTCATCGAGCAGTCCCTCGACCCGGAACATCATGGCCCTATCCACCCTGTCGCCGACCGCGCCATCGCACTCACAGCGCAATCCGGACGCCCTCGGTGAACGACTCGCGCACCTGATCCATCAACTCGGGTGTGGTGAACAGTTGGGCCGCGGTCATTGCCATGATCAGCGCGCCATCGAGAACGGCCTCGTCACCGGGTTTGCCGGCCGCGAGGGCCGCAGCTTCTCGGGTATGCATTCCGAGTCCGGGTACGAACTCGATGTTGGGATGAATCGCCGGAACGATCTGACTCACATTGCCCATGTCCGTGGACCCTGGAAAAACCTCGGCACGGGCCGGTTCTGTGATGCGGCCGACCCGCTCGAAGTTCTTCTCGATCAGGGCCCCGAGAGTTGCATTCGGCGCGAGCGCTGCATAGGTGGGCGACTGATTTGTGATACTGACCGTTGCTCCGGTGGCGAGTGCAGCACCACGCGCGCAATTCTCTACCTTGGGCTGCAACTCATCCACCAGCGTGCGGGTGTCTTCCGCCCGAATGTACGCCCGAACGAGACTGCGTTCGGGAATGATGTTCGGTGCCTCGCCGCCATCGAGAATAACCGCATGAACCCGACTATCGGTCGACAACTGCTGCCGTAAAAGGCCTATCGCGTTGAGTGTGAGCACGGCAGCATCGAGCGCATTGATCCCCAGATGAGGACTCACTGCGGCGTGGGCGGCCCGCCCGCTGAACTCGAAGTCGACAGCGACCCTACCCAATGTCCGCATTACAGAGAGATTCTCACCGGATGGATGCATCATCAGTGCTGCATCGATGCCATCGAGAAGTCCTGCGGCGATGAGATGGTTCTTCCCACCCCCACCCTCTTCACCTGGGCTTCCGACGACGAGGATCCGCCCGAAATGTCGGTCCTCTTGCTCCATCCAACGCTTCGTACCGAGTGCAGCACCCAGGCCCATCGACGCAATGACATTGTGGCCGCATCCGTGTCCGATCGTCTCGAGTGCGTCGTACTCGAGGACGAACGCAACGGTCGGCCCGTCGGCTTCGGATCCGAAATCCGCGATGAATGCAGTCGGAAGATCCGCGACTCCGATCTCGACTCGAAACCCCTCCTTCTGCAACGTCTCCGTTAGAAGAGCAGACGCGAAGCGTTCCTCGAAGCGCAGTTCCGGTTGGCGGTGAATCCTGTGACTGACGTCCAGGAGACCCGCGGCATAGTGCTCGACACTGTCGCGAATAGCGCGTTCGGTCTCCAATCGCAGCCCGACGTCGACACCCTGATCGTTCATTGTGCCCATTACGCGCCTGCACCTTCTGCATCGAAGTTCGCCCTGTCTGCAACGGCGGGGGTCATGTGTACCCAGGGCCTCGCCGATTCAATTTGTGCCGCAGTGGATATCAAGAGATCGTCACGACCGAAGGCGGCAACCAACTGCACGGCCAACGGTTCACCTGCGGACGTGAACCCATAGGGGACGGAGATCGCCGGCTGGCCCGTCGAGTTGATCGGAGCGGTGAAGGTCAGAACGTCGATGGTCTTCTCGACCCCGCCGGGTTCGGACCACGGCCAGCTCAGCTTCGGCGGCGTCGTAGCGAAGACCGGACTGAGAAGCAGGTCGAATCCCGACGCCCACCAATTCCCCATGCGGGAACGTAACCCGCCCAGCCAGTTCAGCGAATCGGCGAGATCCACACCCGACATCTCCCGCCCTCGGCGCTCCCAATGACGCGAGATCACGTCGAGTTCGTCGAATGCGAGCGCGCGGCCGACCTCCACCTCGATCGCGTCGATCGATTGAGCCACCGTGACGCTGAGTGAGTCGAAGAAGGCACGGATGTTCCGAGGGTCGAACATCGTGTCGGGATAGGAACTGTCGACGGTGTGTCCCAAGCTCTCGAGTAGTCGTGCGGCATCGAGAACCGCATCACTCACCTCAGCATCCACCGGCGCCGAGAGCCCGGCTGGGCATGTGACGAATCCGATTCTGAGCCGCGTCGGCGCTCGCTTCAGCGCCCCGAGCAGGCCACCCTCAATGAGGGCTGGCCGTCCCTGGTCGCCAGGCTCGCCGCCCGACACCGCGTCGACGATCCCCGCTGTGTCGCGGACGGTTCGGGTGAGGACGCCGGGCACACTGTGGCCCCATCGATCTGCCGTCGCAGGTCCGGTGCTGATCAGGCCCCGGCTAGGCTTGAGCCCGACGAGATGGCAGAAGGCCGCGGGCATGCGGATCGAACCGCCCCCGTCGCCGCCGTGTGCTGCTGGCACCATTCCCGCAGCGACGGCTGTCGCTGCTCCTCCAGAGGACCCACCTGATGTGAGATCGAGTCGCCACGGATTTCTGGTAATTCCGTGTGCCTTGCTCTCCGTCGTAGATACGATGCCGAGTTCCGGCGCTGCAGATCGACCGACAACGATGAAACCCGCTTCCCGGAATCGACGGGCAATGACCGCGTCGGACTTGGCAGTCGACCCGAAATCTTTGAGCACCAGCGTTCCCCGGTCATTGGGGTCGCCTTCCATTGCTGTCAAGCCCTTGATCAGAGTGGGTACTCCTGCGAACGGAGCCGAAGCGTCGACCGTCTCCGATTCCGCCAGCGCTGCCCCGAACCGTCTGTGGTTCACTGCGTTGAGAACCGGGTCGAGACGATCGATTCTCTCGATCGCATCCTGCACGAGCTCGCGTGGCGCGACCTCCCCAGTGCGTACCAGCTCCGCCTGCGTCGTGGCGTCGAGCCATTGCGTGTCTATGATGCTTCCTTTCGTGAGATCCGCGGCGCGCGACCGTGCGGGCAGATCGATGTCATGCCGACTTGGCCTGGCTCGACAGACGTTGCCGTTCACGAGGGTCGACCGACGGTATCGCCGCAACCAGCGCCTGCGTGTAGGGATGCGACGGTGCATCGAACACTTCCTCGGGCGTTCCGCTTTCGACGATCTCGCCGGATTTCATCACGATCACACGATCACTGATTGCGCGTACGACGGCCAGATTGTGCGAGATCAGAATGTATGTCAGGCCGCGATCACGCTGAATCCGAGCGAGCAGTTCGAGCACCTGCGCCTGAACGGTCACATCGAGCGCCGACGTCGGTTCGTCCAACAGCACCACTTCGGGTGACGCTGCGATCGCACGAGCGATCGCGATCCGCTGCTTCTGTCCGCCGGAGAACTGATGCGGGAATCGATCCCCACTGTCTGCGGGTAGTCCGACTTCTTCGAGCACGGTGCGCACGCGCTCGGCGTGTCGGTGCCCCTTGTTGGAAACAGTCAATGGCTCACGGATGGAGTTCTTGATCTTCAATCGCGGGTTGAGTGATCCCGATGGATGCTGAAAGACCATCTGGACAGCGTTGCGGAATTCCCGGAGTCGGCCACTGCGCATTCCACCGTAGTCGACATCCTCGAAGGCGACCGATCCACTGGTTGCCTTCTCCAATTGGATGAGAATCTTGGCAAGCGTGCTCTTTCCCGAGCCCGACTCGCCAACGATCCCCAGAACTTCGCCGCGATGGACATCCAATGTTATGCCCTTCAACGCGTCGACGAACCCACTGCTCGTCCGATATCTACGACCAAGGTCGTGCACCGAGAAAACCGTCGCGTCACCGGCATTCCGCGGTCTACTTGCGGAGGGGGCGGAACGTTCACTTCGTTCGATGGTGGGAACTGCCCTCAACAACGTCTGTGTGTAGGTTGTCTGAGGCTCCAGCAACACGTCCTCGACGTCGCCCTGTTCGATGATCTTCCCGTCGAGCATCACCGCGACCCGGTCAGAAGTCTGCGCGATAACGCCGATGTCGTGGGAGATCAGCAGGATTGCGACGCCGAACTCGTCGCGAATGGAGCGGAAGAGGTCCAATATCCCGGCCTGCACCGTGACGTCGAGAGCAGTTGTGGGCTCGTCGGCTAGCAGCAGGTCCGGTTCGCCGGCGAGTGCCAGTGCAACGGCTGCGCGTTGGCGAAGTCCGCCGGAGAGCTGGTGTGGGTATTGTCTGGCGCGGATCTCGGGGTTAGGTATTCCAACCCGTTCCAGTAGGTCGATCACAGCAGTGCGGCATTTGCTCTTGGGTAGGCTGCGGTGGCGCTTCACCACCTCGGCGACTTGAGCACCGACCCTCATACACGGATCGAGTGCGCCCATTGCGTCTTGAAATACCATGGCGGCGCGGCTGCCGCGAAGTTTCACGAGATCCGATGTTTCGGCTTCGAGCATGTCCGTCCCGCACACCGAGAAGTGGTTGCCTGCAACAGTGGCCGATCCGTCGAGGAGCCCGAGACACGCCATCGCGACGGAACTCTTCCCGCTTCCACTCTCGCCGATCAATCCGACGATCTCACCGGGGTGGACGACGAGGTCCACGCCTTTGACGCTCGGAACGGCATCGCCGTAGGCAATGGTGAGGCCTCGGATGTCCACGATGGGTTGTCGCGAGTCATCGCAATCGTTCAGGGTCATCGTCGCAATTGTGTTCATCGGCTGATCCACGCATTCTTCAGCAGGAGACGGGTGGCTGAGAGGTCGGCTTCGAATCCGTGCACCTTCCTCGCCCAGGTGTCGTACACGACCGGTGAGGCGTAGGGAACGAGTTGGTAGGCGTTCTCGGCGATGTAGTTGCCGATCTCCGCGTACTTGGCGCTGCGGTCGGCGTTGCCTGTGGTGATCCGGTCCGCTTCGTCCATCATCTTCCACAGCGTGGGATCGTCGACCTTGGTGCCGGGGGCTCCCTGCGCGAACCACAGGTCGAGATACTGGCTTGGATCGGCATTGAGCGATGCGTTCAATGTGACGATGTCAGCGTTCCACTCTCCGCCCGTTACCGCGTTGACCACTTGGTTGAACGGCACGGTCCGGATCTCGAGATTCACCCCGATCTCACTGAGCTGCTGCTTCATCAGTTCGGCTGTTGAGACAGCCTTCGGATTGTCTGACCGCACGAGCATCGACAGAGCTAGACTCTGCTGGCCGGCCTCGGCCAGCAAGGACTTCGCTGCGTCCGGATCATGCTTGTAGTAGGGCGAATCCTCGGATGCCTCGGTGCCGTATGGGTCTGCCGGCGGAACGGTGTAGCTGAGAACGCCTTCGCCAAGCGTCGCAACCTGAATCAGCTGATCTCGGTCGATTCCCATGCTCAAAGCCCGTCGAACCTTGATATCGGACAATGGTCCGGAGAGCGTGTTCATTGCGTACCACGCAGTACCGATGCTGAATGGCGGGCCGACGTTGATGCCCTTTGCCTTCAGTGTGTCTGCGTTGGTGGATGCACGGACCTCGATCATGTCGACCGAACCCGAACTGAGGGCCTGTACGCGGGTGGCTTCAGCGGAGATGAGTCGATAGTCGACGCCGTCCAGGTAGGGCTTCTGTTCGTCCCAGTAGTCTTCGAATCGCACCGTCTTGATCACGGCGCCTTCTTGGAACTCAGCCAAGGAGAAGGGGCCGGTTCCGTTCTCGGTCGTCTTGATCTGGTCTGCAGTGTGGCTCGTAATCCAGGCCTCGCTGACGATCCCACCGCTCCACGGTTGGCCAAGAAGGGTCAACAACGATGCCTGCGGCGCGTTCGTCTCGATCTCGACAGTGTCGGGGCCGGTGGCAGTGACGGACTTGAGATCGTATAGACGCTTGTACGGGGAGTTCTGGGCCGGGTCGGCGATCCGATTCAGACTGAATACTACGTCGGACGGTTCGACGAGTGAACCGTCGTGGAACTTGGCGCCGGCGCGGAGGGTGAAGCTGTATTTCGTGTCGGAGAGTTGTGTCCATTCGCTGGCCAACGCCGGTTGCACCTCAGTGAAATCGGCACTCACCGAGAGCAATCCCTCGTAGAACTGGGAGACAATGCGTTTCGCGTCAAGTGCCTGCGCCAACATCGGATCGAAGCCGCTGACCGGTTGCGTGTCCTCACCCACGATCAAAGTACTGCCGCGTACAGGATCCCCCGCCTCAGCGGCCGCACCGGCTCTGGTTGTGCTCGCACCCGAACAGCCTGCGAGGAAGAGCGACAACACAGCGGTGGCCGCAAGAACTGTTGCCTTCGAATGTGAATTGAATACTTTCACGGCAGTGCCTTTCGTCGCGCATAGGCGCTGAGTAAGTTCATGAATGAAGGCGGGGAGGCTAGTTCGCTGCTTTGCGCTTCGATCCGAAGCCCTCTCCTATCAATCCCCACGCAGAGGACGTGATCAGCAACGCGATGAAGGGAACCAAGGGAAGCCACGGCGCCTCGACCATGTAACTCTGAGATTCGGAGATCATCTTGCCCCAGCTGGGAGTGGGCGGCTGGACTCCCAGACCCAGGTAGCTCAGACCTGACTCCATGAGGATCACGATCGCGGCTGTGTTCGAGAGTTGGACCATCATCACTGTGAGTACGTTCGGCAGGAGGTGTCGGGTAGCGATACGGAACGACGAGATTCCCGATACCCGAGCCGACAGGACGAACTCACGCTCCCGTAACTCCAGGCCGCGAGACCGTATGACACGCGCAAAGTTCGGCACGGATACGATGGCGAGGACTGAGACGAGAGTAGTCATCGTGGGCGAAAAGATCGCCACAACGCCGAGCGCCACGATGATCGACGGCAACGAGACCAGCAAGTCGATGGCACCCATGAGCAGGGAATCGAGCTTGCCGCCTTCGAGACCCGCAGCCAGACCGATCGCGGAACCAATGAAGAGAGCGAGCAAAGCGGCACATACCGAGATGGTCAACGAGGTGCGCGCTGCGACACACACTCGGACGAAGTAGTCGCGCCCGAGCTCATCGGTTCCGAGCCAGTTTGCGGAATTCGGTCCAGTGAAGGGGATTCCGGCAACCTCGGTGGCCGAGAAGGGCCGCAGCACGCCGACGAGGGCTGACATTGCAAGCAGCACGAGCAGGATCACGACTCCGACCGCAAGCCCGGGCCGGGAGACTATCGCAGCCTTGATGGCTGCCAGAGTTGTCGTTCTGCTGCTCTTGTCGGCGACGGATGCACGCGCGCCCAGGTTGTCGGCGGTCATTTGGACGCCCCTACCTTCGGATCGATCAATGGGTACAGGAGATCGACCGCGAGGTTCATCACCACATACACCACACCGAGCAGCAGGATGCACGCCTGAGTTACCGCATAGTCGTTGTTGTTGATTGCAGTGATGGTCAATTGGCCGATCCCTGGAATGGCGAATACGTTCTCCACGAGAATCGATTCGCCGACGATTCCGGCGATCTGCAGGCCGGCGATGGTGACCACCGGAGCCGAGGCATTCCTGAACCCGTGCCGAATCGTCGCTTGCCATCGGGTACTTCCGGTGGCGAGTGCCGTCCTCATGAAGTCGTGGTCATATACCTCCAGCATCGATGTACGCATGTACCGACAAATCGTCGACCCGAGAGGCAACCCGATCGCCAGGCAGGGAAGAACCATACTGGCCAGGTTCTGCGACGGGTTCTCGTCGAACGGGACGAAGCCAAGAGTCGGCCAGGCGGGTATTGCCACAGAAGCCAGTAGGACGAGAGAGACACCGAACGCAAATACCGGTGTGGCCATGCCGAGAAAGGTGGCTCCGCGAGTGAACCAGTCGAACGGGCGCCCCTTCTTCATCGCGGCAACGAGGCCGAACGTGACTCCCCAAATCACCGACACCAACGTAGCTCCCACAGCGAGTTGCAATGTGTTCGGGATCCTCGACATGATCAACTCGTTCACAGGTAGCCCGTTGATGTACGAAGTCCCGAAGTCTCCTTGCAGCGCATTGCCGACCCACCGGAGGTATTGCGACACCGGCGAGCCGTCGAGACCGAGATCTCTTGTTATCTGTGCCCGGGTCTCCGCATCGCTGTACGGGCCTGCGAGGGTCTCAGCAGGATCGCCGGGAATGAGATGGACCACGCCGAAAGCGAGTATCGACAGTGTGAAGAGCACGACGAAGCCGCGAGCAACACGCGCGAGAAGGAATAGCAGCACCGACGGAACACGAAGCGGGGTTCTCGCCGCCGCCGTCTGTGGATTGGCCGGCGGAGAGATCGTGCCGATCCCTCCAGCCGAACCGTGGATAGAACTCATGTTCGTGGCCCCTTTGCTCCGCGTTCACGTGTGGTGGGAACGCAGTCTGGTCTGTGCCTTGGTTCCCGCATAGTGCCGCGGATCACTGAGCGAACCCGTCTGCCCGCTCGGTATTGCCGCGCAGGCTATCTCGGAAGCTCCTCGAGGCCCCACCGAAGTGGTTCGCTGGGCAGACCCGTGCTCGGCGATTGACACAACGGCAGCTGACGACGCCCGAGAGTTCCCTGCGGGCGTCAGCGCGATGGCCGGCGTGCGTGGCATGGAGCGCCGCAATTGTTCGGCCGTGGCGGCTCGTCATAGACGACGAGGTCCTCATACTCGTCTCGTGCTCACCACATGAATCAGTGTCTGCATCGGCACCTATTGCTTGCTTCCTTCGAGAAGCTGCCCGCGCACCTATTCCCCGTCGAGCTAGGTCTACAGCCTGCATGCTCGCACTCCATCTCTTCCGTATCCATCTCGAAGGCCCTGAAGAAGCCTTGCGCAATACTGAAGGCGATCATTGTTAAATCGAAACAAGACTGTGTAAACTTGATGTTTTCCGCCAGAAGTCGCGGTCAAAATGTAGACATCCGCCAAAGGAGCACTGATCCAGAATGAACGAGCCTGATCTGAAGCTCGTCGAGTGTCTGCAACTCGCACCACGCGCGCCGTGGACCCTTGTTGCCGACGTTCTGGGAATGTCCCCGGTGACCGTGGCGCGACGATGGGAGGAACTCGAGTCGGCAGGAATCGTGTGGGTGCGCGGATTCATTCGATCGTCCCCGGAGGAGCCTGTCGTCCGGGCGTGGGTCGAGATCGACACCGGAGGCCTGGCAGCGCCCCAGCTCGAACACTCGCTCGCCGGCCATCCGGACGTCATCGGCCTTCGTCGAACCTCGGGCGTACGTGACTACCTGGCACTCGTCGTGGCACACGGGCTCGATGCGCTTGCAGATTTCGCAGGTGGTGTCGCCGGACTCGACCAGTGTCGATCAATCCGAATGCATCTCGTGACTCACGCGCTCGCCATCGGCAGCACGTGGAGCCTGAACGTTCTTGATGCGGCTCAGCGTAGACGACTGCCTTCCACGAGATTCGACCGTGCGTCGACCCCGATACGACCACACGCAATCGACAGGGGGTTGTTCGCGGCTCTCGAACGGGACGGGCGAGCCTCGTTCCAAACCCTTGCTGAAGAACTTGATACAAGCGCAGCAACCGTCAAACGCCGTATTCAGGCGCTCGAACGAGCAGGGCGTCTCGAATTCCGGTGCGGCGCCGCCCGAACGGATATCGGCTACCCCGTCTCGGCAATCTACTTCGGCTCCGTACCAGCAAACCAAGTCGAGCGAGTATCGGTGTCCCTCAACTCGATACCAGGACTACGTATGGCTTCGGTGACAGCCGGTCCCTTCAATCTCGTCCTCGACGTGTGGCTGCAGTCGTTGGAAGAGGTCCATCGCCTGGAGACGCGCATCACGGGCCGCCTCGCTGAGTTCGGTGTGACGATCTCCGACCGAGCCGTGGTACTGCACACGGTCAAACACATGGGCCGATTGTTGGACAGTAGCGGAAGAGCTATCGCCCACCTTCCGGTCAGCCCCGAGCCATGATGACACACGATTGTCCGCAGACCCGTAGAAGACACTCCTCCGCTGGCGACTCACCGCAATCGACCGAATGCGCGCCTTCCACCAGCTCCGCAACCCAGCAGACGCAACACGACGCCGCGAACAACGAATCCACCAGATGCAGATCCAGCACCGCAACACCGCGCAAGGCCACCCTCGATCAGAGGCACCGCGCTTTCGCAAATCCGCCGCACCGCAGCGCTCTGCGACATAATCAAGTCGATCCACTGTCGGAGTCGACAGCTTCACACCATTCTTGGTGCTCGACATCGAGATCCGAACGCTGATCGCCACGACGAACGGGGTCGAGAGTCTGAACCCGAGATTCGCCGAGCCGCCGATGCCCGCCGTCACTTCCCGACGAGCAATCGGCGCTCGAGTGCGTCTACCTCGCGATCATGAGTCTCGATCCCGCCAGGAAGACCCGGATACGCTGGTCCAACCATTGGAAGGCGGCGTTGAAGACCTTCGAGATCACCTTCGACGGACGCCTGTCCGCCGCGAATAGCTCGCCACCACAGATTAAGCCAGCTATATCGACAACTTGAGAGTCCCTCGACGACAGCCTGCGGGCGGCCGCCGCGCACCGCATCACCCTCGTCAGGATCTGATATGCGAAACGCCCGCCGTGTGGAGAGGGCTATGTCGCGATTGAGTTGGGCGCGGAAGAATGGAAACCGCTTGGTACGCGGCCTACTGGATGAATTTCTTTTCCCACTCCGACTGGTATTGCGTGAGCGATTCGGGCGTGAGATCGGAGGCGTTGGGCAGCGCGATGTCCTGGGCTCGTGCGACGCTTCCTTCGATGTCGGGGAGGGCGCTCGCGTAGCCGAGGGACAACGCCTTCTGGCCGGCGGGAGTGACCATGAAGTTCGCCAGCACCTGCGCCGCATTGGGGTGCGGCGCCGCGGAGAGGGCGTGCGTGAACCACGGGGTTCCCCACGAGGGCGCGGGCAATGCCCAGTCCACTGGTGCACCCGATTCCTTTTCTCGCACCAGGGGTTGCACCATAGGGGTTGCGACGATCTCCCCTGAGGTCAATGCTTGAGCGACCCCCAGTGCACTCGGGTAGATTCGCGGTTTCAGCTCTGCGAGCTTCTGGAGATAGTCGGCGCCGAAGTTCTTCTCGAAGAATCGGTAGAGGTCGACATAGGAGGCGATACCGGACGGGTTGACGATTCCGATCTTGCCCTTCAACGCCGGGTCGAGCATATCTGCCGGCTTCTGCAGACCGCTCGGAAGTGCTGTCGTGTTCCATCCGAGAGAGAACACCGCCGCACTCGTCAAGAAGAATCTGTCGGACATGATACTGGTCTTTGGGTCGTATTCCGGTGCATCGAATGCCGGGCCGACGAGGTCGGTCGAGTAGGTGCCCGACTCGGCGGCAGTCTCGATCCACGCGGCGTCGGTAAGCATGTGCACGTCAGCCGTTCCGCGCTTCGTCTGATTCTCGACCTCGACCTTCGGGTTGATGTCGGCATCGGTCCCCCGAACGTATTCGAGGGAAATCTCGGGATACTCCTGCTCGAATGCCACTTTGAGAGCGTCGAGATTGGCGGGCTTCTGGCTCGAGTACAGCAGCACACTGCCTTCGCCCTTGGCCGCGGCGACGACGTCGTCCCAACTGCCGGTCACTGGCCCAGTGGGTCCGGAGCCGCCGGATCCGCAAGCGGCAGAGGCGAAAGCGGCGACCACTGCGACGGCCATCAGCTTTATCGGCATACTTCTCATGGCATGAAAGCCCTTCCGGTATCGGTTCGACGAATGCGAACCTGCGTATTCGGGATGGAGCGAGGATCACACGCAGCAGGAACTCTTATGCCGCGAGTGACTCGAGTAGCAGCAACACGATCGAGAGAGCCGACACAATGCCAGGTGGCCCGATTCGAGAAACCACCTTGCCCCGCCGACGAGATCAGCCGAATGAACGAACGTCATGACTCTTCTCCGTCATGAACTGAAATCAGTTTGAATCTAGATGGCCCTGTGTGTGATGTCAATCACCTGATCCCTTGAAGTGAAACCAGTTCACTTTTGTGGAGGTGACGACTACTCGCCCAACTTGCCCTCGCGCAACCAGGCCGCGAGCCGCTGCCGCATCTCGTCCAGGATGTCTGCCACTGGTGTGGCGTGCGCCTGAGATACGTTCTGCCACAGCTGCGACACCAACTCGCCACCGGCGCCGGCAATCAGATCGCCCGCCCGATCGGCTCGCCGGTCGCGTCGTCGACCGCCATGTATGCGCGGGTGGTGCACGCGAACAGCCGTGGCGCAGTCGATCCCGGCTCGGTCATGCTGGGCACAATTCACGATCGGCGAGCACTTTCGCGTTGCGAGAAGACCCGCGATCTCCCGAGATGCTGATCGGTACCCCTTGCCAACCGTGCGGCGGCGTCGCCGAGGAGCCGATGTTGATTCAACCGGCCCTGCGTTGCCGCCTTGCGCACCCCAACTACCGACATGCCCAAGTACTCCGCAGCCTCACCGGTTCGCATCGACAGACAGTGTCAGAACATCCCTCTGGGTGCGTGGCTCGGTCATGATGCCGGGTGCATGGGCTCGCAATGTTGACGCTAAGGCGCCCAGACGATCGATGCGTCGAGGGCTTCGACGGTCGAGCCCTCCACGCGGAACGGGTTGATCTCGATGGATTCGAGCGAGTCGCCGAGCCGCTCGGCCAGGCTGGCGACGTTCAGGATCGCAGCCACCAACGCATCGCGGTCGACGGGTTTGGAGCCGCGGACACCGTCGAGCAGAGCCTTCCCCCGCAACTCGGACAGCATCTCACGCACGTCGGTCTCGCTCACGGGAAGGGTCCGCAGGGCACTGTCGTCGATGACGTGCACGAGGACACCCCCGAGGCCGACCGCGAGAGTGGGCCCCCACTGCTGGTCGCGCACAACCCCGACGATCATCTCCACGCCGCCGGATCGCATCGATGAGATCAGGGCACCTTCGGACTGCGCGCCCGGCACCGCGAGTACCGCAGCCTGCACCTGGCGGTACGCCTGCCGGACGGCCTCGGGCGAATCCACGCCGAGGAGGACTCCACCGACGTCGCTTTTGTGGACGATATCGGGCGACACGAGCTTCACCACCAGGGGCAAACCGAGCCGACCCGCCGCCTCGACGGCAGCCTCTTCGCCCCTGACATGGGCGTACGGAACCGCCGGGACGCCATGCTCGACCAAGAGCGACAGCGACTCGGCCTCGCTCCACACCCCACCGGTCCCGGCGAGGTCGGACAGGTCCGGCGCGCTCGCAATAGGCCTGTGATCCTGGCGAAGCCATTGCGACCACCAGATCGCATGGCCCGCCGCCTCGACGACGTGGTCAAGACCCGTCATGGCGAGCGGGATGCCGAGCTCCTCGAGATTGCGCACCGTCCCGGGGTCTATCGTCGCGATCGTCTGGTCGAGCAGGATCACCGGCGTGGCCGAACCGGCGAGCGCCGGCGCGTCGATCCGCAGCCGCTCCTTGATCGCCTCGCCACGTTCCTCCGTCGGATGAACGTGGATCGCAGCGACGATCGCCACCGACGGATCCTCGGCGAGTGCGAAGATCGAGTCGCGAAAGAGCTCCGGCTTCGCCGACGCCGCGCCCGTCGAGTCGAGCGGGTTGCGCAGGGTGCAGAACTCCGGCAACAGCTCGGCGAGCCGCGCCTTCGTCACATCCGCGAGGACGGGAAGCCTGACACCCGATGCATCCGCCCGGTCGGCAACAAGGTCGCAGGCGCCGCCGGACATCGAGACGACTCCTAGGTCACCCGCGGCCAGCGGACCGGTACGTGACAGCAGCCCGGCCGTCATCACCAGCTGCTCCAAAGACCTGACCCGGATGACGCCGAACTGCCGAAGCGCCGCATCGACCAGACGGTCGTCACCGACGAGTGCACCGGTGTGACTCTGGGCGATCTCGGCGGCGAGCTCGCTCGAGCCGATCTTGAGCGCCACGATCGGCTTGCCGAGCTCGGCCGCCCGACGCGCCAGACTCCGGAAGCTTCGGGCATCGCGGATCGACTCGATGAACATTGCCACGGAGCGGACCCGCTCATCCTCGATGAGGATGGTCGCCATCGTGGTCGTGTCGACCATCGACTCGTTGCCGGTTGAGACGACGTGGCTGACGCCAATGTTCTGCTGCGCTGCGAAGGCCGAGATAGTGTGCGCGGTCGCGCCGCTCTGCGACACGACCGCCATTCCGCCCGTAGTGAGCTCGGCCATCCGGCCGGACCAAGCGGGCACCTTGTCGACGAGGTTGATGAACCCCAGGCAGTTCGGTCCCACGCAGGTTACCCCGAGCTCCAAAGCGAGCTCGGTGATCTGCTGCTGCAAGGCACGACCGTTGGCACCAATCTCGTCGAAGCCGGCAGCTAGCACCACAGCAAAGCGAATCCCGGCCGCGGCGATGTCGAGCAGCGCGTTCGGGACGGCCTCGGCGGCCACCAGCAGCAGGGCCAGGTCGACCTGCTCGCCGATCTCGGCGCACGACTTGTGTGCCGACTGTCCGTGGACGCTGCCACCCTTCCGGTTGACGAGATACACCTGACCCTCGAACCCCAGCCGGGCGAAGTTGGAGAACGACCCTGCGGACCAGGCGGAGCGCTCCGACGCACCGACGATGACGACGTTGCGGGGCGCGAGCAGCGCGCTCAGGGAGTGGGTCCCGGTCATGTCGATCAGCGTCCTGTCCATTCGGGTTCTCTCTTCTCAGCGAAGGCCTTTGGCCCCTCGACGAAGTCGTGCGAGGCCAGCAACCGATCGCGTCGGCCGTTGTCCTTGCGGAACGCGTCGTCGACGCTCAGGAACTGGGCGTCGAAGACCGCCTCCTTGGTGAGCTGCACGGACAACGGCGAGCACCTGATAATCCGGTCGGCCCACGCCTGCGCCGTCGTCATCAGCTCGTCGTGGGGAACGACCTCGTTGATCAGCCCGATCCGATGGGCCTCGGGCGCATCGATCAGGTCGCCGGTCAGGAGCATCCCCATGGCCACCTTGAAGGGGACCTGACGTGCGAGCCGGTGAGCGCCCCCGGCACCGGCGAAGAGGCCGACCTTCGGCTCGGGAAGTCCCATGCGGGCGTGCTCCGAGGCCACGACAATGTCACAGGCCAGGATGAGCTCGAGACCGCCGCCGGCGGCGACGCCGTTGACCGCCGCAATGATGGGCTTCGGGCAGTCGAAGTCACGGGTAATGCGCCCGAACGGGGGGCGGGCCTCGCCCTGGACGTCGCCGCCCTGCGCCGTACGCTCGGCCGTGACCTTGAGGTCGTTCCCCGCGCAGAAGGCGCGGTCACCTGCTCCGGTCAGAATCGCGACCCACACGTCAGGATCGTCGCGGAAATCTTCCCACGCCCCCGCGAGTTCGCGGTGCGCCTCGAGATGCAGGGCGTTCATCGACTCCGGCCGATTGAGCGTCACGACCGCGACACGGTCGCGCTTCTCGTAGGTGATGAAGTGATAGCTCATGAGGCTCTCCGGAATCTGGGAACGGTGAACGGCTTCTCGGTGCGGTCGAAGTCGGCAATGAGCTCCGACCCAATCGGTATGCTCGCGGCGTTCTCGCCGACGAGCGAGGCGTTGAACCGGACACCCTCCTGCGTTTCGACCGTTGCGAGGACGTACGGACTGGCGAACCTCGGGTGAGCCTGGTGTACGACGGTCAGGCTGTACAACGTCGCCCCACCGCTCGCTGCACGCCACACAACGGCCGGCGCGAAGCAATGGAGGCAGCGGTATTTCACCGGCCACATGTATACATCGCACGACTCGCAGAACTGCAGCATGAGCTCGCCACGGGCCGCGCCCTCGAAAAACGGGGCGCTGGCGTCGTCGTAGGTGAGCTCTGGGGCGTCAGTCGGCATGCTTGCTCCAGATCGTGGTCGAGTGGAAGTTGAGGACGCCACCGTTGCCACTGGCCAAGACGATGTCGTTCTTGGCCACCTGGCGGTCGCCGGCCTGGCCCCGTGCTTGCATGATGGCCTCCGATAGCGGGGTGAAGCCCCACATGTAGTAGCCCGACAGCTGTCCGCCGCCGGTGTTGGTGGGCAGCGAGCCACCGGGACCGAGCTTGCCGTCCGCGACGAACGCACCGCCCTCACCCTTTTCGCAGAAGCCGTAATCCTCCAGCGTCACCAGAACCGTGTACGTGTAGCAGTCGTAGAGCTCGAGGATGTCGACGTCGTCGCGCGTGATCCCCGCAAGCGCGAAGGCCTGCTCTCCGGCCTGCTTCGCGCCCGTGATGATCCCCGGGTCGCGTCCGGAAATCTGGTTGTCCCCCGGCGCGGCTTGCGTCGCAGCCTTCAGGTGGATCGGCGGCTGCCGAAGGTCCTTCGCGCGTTCGGCAGTCGTCATCACGACGGCAACGGCACCGTTGGAGACCAGGCAGCAGTCGAAGAGGTGGAACGGGTCGGCCACCATGCGTGAGGCCTGGTGGTCCTCGAGCGTCATCGGCTTCTGCATCTGCGCGTGCGGGTTCATCTGTGCCCACTCGCGCTGGGCGACGGCGATCGCGCCGAGCTGCTCGCTCGTGGTGCCGTAGAGCTCCATATGTCGACGCGCCGCCAGAGCGTAGGGGACATTGCCACCGAACTCGCCGCACGCCGCCTTGAGGACGTTCATCCCGTCCCAGACCCCGCGAGCCGCGTAGGCGGCACCCGCACCGACAGCGGGCTTCAGTGGGGTGTCGCCGAATACCAGGACCACATGGTTGACCAAGCCCGCTTCCAGAGCAAGGCTGGCGTACTGGACCATCGAGCCGACTGTCGAGCCGAATGCCCTCATCGAGTTCATGATCGACAGATCCTCGAATCCGAGCGAGAACTGCAGGCGCGGATCCATATCCAGGTTTCCGTTGCCATTGAGTAGCAGACCGTCGATGTCGGTCTTCTGCAGTCCCGCGTCGTCGAGGGCTAGGCCGATCGCCTCGGCGGCGAAGTCCGCGGTGGTTCGCCCATAGATCTTTCCCATGGCCGTTACGCCTAAGCCGACTACTGCGGTGTTCGCCGACCATCTTCGATGCGGAGTCACGGGACTGAACGTAACTCCACCGTTCCGATCTGTCAAACTGAATTCGGTTTAGTATCTGAAGTGCCTGTTGCAGCACCGAGAATTGCAGGACGGCGACTTGGTCACGTTCGATGACGACGGAAGCTTCAGTGTCAGCGGGCGCGGGGACCGCCACCCTCGACCTCAGTGGAGTTCGCCCGGGAACGGCCAAGTTCTACGCGTTAGAAGAACTCCCTGAAATGACATCCCCGCCCGCGTGAGCACGGCGGCGCGATCCGCATCTCGCGCGAATTCCGCTATACCTGAGTCGCACGTGGCAATCCCGCTACTACTTCCGACGACTGTCGGACGGCCAGTCCGATCGCACAGACTCACTTCGTTAGACCCTGCGCCGTATGCCCCTCTCGCGCGCATTGCCCCGTGCTGCCTAGGCACAGACAGTCGTTGCCCAGGGAGGTTCCGACCGTTATTCGCAGGCCACCATTCAGTCGAGCTGCGAAGTCGATCGGATATGTGCGTCCCCATAGGTGGTCATTCACTGATCGGAGGCACGTGACTTTACGCGAGTAGCGGTTTCGGCGGTCATGCTGCGCAAATCTGCGTTTGCAGCGCACCGATCGACTCGACAGAAGGCCCGAAACGGCACCCTCGGAGATTGGAGCCCGCCGGGTGTCGTCTATTTCCATCCCCGACGGGACACTGTCCGCCACAGACAAAGCCTGCGGCGAACTCGAGCCCGCCGGAATATTTCAGCGCACACTCCCCGCGCATAGTGTCATGGATCACACGCAAATCGAAGGGGATCGAAACAGTGTCCGACATCGGCTATTTCACCTGAGACCTCGCGACCGAGCAGGTGACGCACCGTGCCTGCGCGACGACCACACCGGCCGGTTGCCGTTCTGCCACGCCGTTCGTGGTCCGGCGTTCCTGGAGCGGCACGGTCCGCTCGCAGTGATAACGCTCAATCGTCCCGAGGTCCGCAACGTCGTCGACTCGGACGTCTCCGCCGCGGTCGGCGCGGCCATGGAAACACTGGCCTCCTCTCCCTACCTTCGGGTCGGCATCATCACAGGTGCAGGAGATACCTTCTGTGCTGGTGCGGATCTGGCCGCACTGACTGCCGGGTACAGCATCGACGCACCCGGACACCCGGAATGGGGGTTCGCAGGCTTCGTCCGACATGACATAGACACACCGCTGATTGCAGCCGCCAACGGCTCTGCCTCCGGTGGAGGCCTCGATCTCATCTTGGCGTGCGACGCAGCCATCGTCAGTTCTCACGCCTCTCTGGGGTCCCGGGAAATGCGACGATATGCGGACTGCGATCCCGACTCGGGGGCACTCGGCGGCCGACGCCAGGCCAGGGCGGTGTTCCTTCGCGACGGGCTCGAGCCGGAAACGGCACTGCGTTGCGGAATGATCGACAGGATCGTTCATCCACATGAAGTACTGCCCGAGGCCGTGAGGCTGGCACGGGCGCTGGCAACGACAATCCCGCCCATGGAAGGGATCGGCGCCGCGGTCATGCGTCGTCGCGCCGGCAAGAACACTTCCCGGCACTGCGAAAGCGACACGCCACGTCACCCTCATCAGTACCGGCACGGAGCCCAGCGCGTGCTCCGGGCCAGTACGATTTGACTGAAGATTCCCTTACCCGACAGTGCTTCTCGACGTCGCAGCGATCCTGCGGTGCCCGGCGCGCGGCCCATCCAACGACGAAGACGAACTGAGGAACCACGCTGGATCGACTGTACGCAGCCCTACTGGCGGCAGCCGGATTGTCCTTCGGCGACTGCATCGCCCTCGAGGATGCGGTCAGCGATCTCGACGATCTGCCGCGGACGGTCACCGACCCCGCCATTACCGCCCACCCACTGCTTTGACCGTCGCCTGATCCGGTGTCAGGACCACCGGTAGCTCGGACCCCACGGCCCGGGTCAGAAGTGGCAGCGTCACCGCACTACTCGCTCCAGCGAAACCCAACGAGACCCGGCCAACCTCCCCCCTGCCCGCAGCCAGTGCCGCCTTACGGGCAACCCCCGCCGCGCCCAGTACTTCCTTCGCCGGCCCCAGAAACGCCGCCCCGGCAGCTGTGAGCTGTACCGTGCGGGTGGTCCGCTCAAACAACACCACACCCAAGTCGCGTTCGAGTGCGCGAATCTGTTGACTCAGTGGCGGCTGCGACATGTGTAATCGCGCCGCCGCCCGTCCGAAATTCAATTCTTCAGCGACGGCAACAAAACCTATGAGGTGACGAAGTTCCACACCCGCTACCGTAAAACGCACACATCCCACTGACCATGAGGAAGCGCGGTGTAGCCACTGAACCGCCATCCGTGTTCGGCAGCTAGTACGCGGTCGCGTATCTATATCGACCGCGGGTACAGCGGGCGCAGACGAACGCGAGTCACTACGACTGCACTGAGCCGCCAAACAGCCGGAGGACGCCGGTGGCCTGTCCCCATCCGACACAGCTAGACGTACTCCGGAGCGCACACGGATCGTCCGCACGAGCGCCGACCGTGATGCAGCGCACTTACCGCCAATTCGTACAGCTCCCAGCCGGTACCAATTTGGTCCGCCTGAAACGTTCCACGCCAAGAAGTCTGAAGCTAACCGCAGAGACCAGAGCCAGGGAAGGCCTCGACCCCACAGGAACCGAGGGCTTCTCCCTACGTCCGTGCCGATGCGCCGCCGGGGCTGTCCGACATCATGTAGACGTCTATATGCGTCACACGCATGAGTTATAGGCAAACCGTTCACTGGACCGCAATGATTGCCAGTGCTTAACGTGATCTAACCCACATAAGCACTCACGAACGATTCGGCATCCCACCCGCACGTATGACGTCGGATGCCGTCCAGCGGAGGCCCAAATGACAGTGCCGACTCGAGTACCGAACGCATCGAGAAGCGAGGTTCGTCCTACCGTGGACCAGGAGCGTCCGCGGAGCCGTACAAGGACACAAGCCATCGGACTCCTTATCGGCAGCCTGGGGTTCGTCGCCCTGCTTGTCATCCCAACGGGGTTGAGTGGACCGCAACAACGGCTGGCCGCCATCTTGATTCTGGCCGTGGCCTTTTGGATCACCGAGGCACTTCCGCTCGCGGTGACGTCACTCCTCGCGATCGGACTCGCTGCAACACTCGGAATCGCGGACAGCCCAGACGGCGGCAACGGAAGTGATCTCGTCTTCTCCTCGTTTTCCTCCTCGGTCATCTTTCTGCTGATCGGAGGTTTCCTTTTCGCCAAGGCGATCAACGTGCATGGCCTCGACGCCCGGTTCGCGCTGCGTGTACTTACCCTGCCCGGGGTCGCGAAGTCGTCCTACCGCGTGATCGTGGCCTTCGGGGCTATCGCCTTGGTGATCTCCGCATTCGTATCGAACTCGGCAACGGCGACAATGCTGCTGCCGATCGGGCTGGGCCTGATCCGCACGCTCAACCCCATCATGGCCCCCGGGAATACCGATTCAACCGAGCCCAAGCAGACCCGCTTCGCGACCGCTCTCATGCTGATGATCGCGTATGCAGCGGCGGTCGGCGGCCTGTTGACGCCCATCGGAAGCCCAGCCAACCTCGTCGGCATCGGTTACATAGAAAAGCTCACGGGCACCTCCATCGGCTTCTTGCAGTGGACGGCGGCAACAGCCCCCATCGTCGCCATCATGTTCGTTATCTTGTGCGTGGTCATCATCTCGATGAACCGCCCGGAATGTCGCGCGCTGCCCGATCTCGACTACCTGCGTCAGGAGCGTGCTCAACTCGGCCGACTTTCAACAGGTGAGCGCAGCACGCTGTTCGCCTTCTGCCTGGTGTGTGCGGCATGGTTGACCCCGAGCGTTGTCTCGCTAACGTTTGGTGTCGACTCCTCAGTCGCGACTTTCGTTGCCGGCCACCTAGACGACGGCGCGGTGGCAGTGATCGCGGCGACTCTGCTGTTCGTTCTGCCCGGGAGCAAATCCGGTGCCAGGGTTTTGAACTGGGAACAGGCGGTGCGGATCGACTGGGGGGTGATTGTCCTGGTCGGCGCGGGCATCGTGCTCGGCGGTCTGTTGTCCTCGACCGGTCTCGCAGATCTCGTCGGCGAGACCCTCAGCCAGAATCTGGGCTTTCCGAGCCTGTTCGTGATTACTCTGTTCGCTGTCGCGATGGCGATCTTGCTGTCCGAGACGACGAGCAATACCGCGGCTGTGGCAATCGTCGTGCCCATCGTCGTTCCTATCGCGATGGCGGCCGGGATCAATCCGGTAATTCCTGCTATTGCCAGCGTCTTCGGCGGATCGTTCGGATTCATGCTTCCGATCGCCCAGATTCCCAACGCAATTGTGTACGGCTCCGGTTTCGTTCCGATCAAGCGAATGCTTCGTACCGGCTCAGTGTTCGACTTGGTCGGTTGCATCCTGATCGCTATCGGCGTCGTGCTCTGGCTTCCGCATCTCGGCCTGGGCTGATTGCTGAAGACTGACCCCGTGGAGCTTCAGCTCCGCGGGGTCTCTGCCATGGAAATGACGTGCTCGAGGAATGCGTGCGCAGCGGCTGGCATGTAGCGGCTGGTGACTCGTGCGACCCCGACGACGCGGCTGGCGTCGACGTCGCTGATCGGTATCTCTACCGGCAACCCGACCTGATGTGTGTCGGGAGAGGGAGGGAGGATGGCGACCCCGAGTCCGGCTGCCACCAGGCCGCGGACGGTGGGCACGTCGGCAGCTTCGAACACGATCGTCGGGGTGACGCCGACTTTCTCGAAGAGCTCATCGGTGATCTGACGAATTCCGAAGCCGCGCTTCAGTGTAACTACTGGCACTTCTGCGAGATCGGCCAGTTGCACAGTGCCCGAGGATGCCAGTTGATGGTCTTCGGGAACAGCCAGAACCATCGGCTCCTTCCAGAGTGGTACCCATTCCACACCAGGCACTTGCGGGTCGGGAGCTGTCAGACAGAGGTCCACCGAGCCGTCCTGAAGCATCCCGACCACGGACCCGGCCCCGCCCTGTGACAGTTGGAACCGCACATTCGCATGAGTCCGCCGGAACTCTCGAAGCAGGCGAGGGACCAGTGTCGGTCCGATGGTGGGTATGAACGCCATCGTCACGATCCCGCGATTCGGATCGACGGCGTCGGTAATCTCCGACCAGCCCGTATCAAGTGCTTTAAAGGCTTCCTCCACACGCGCCCGGAAGATCTCGCCGTACCGGTTCAGTCGTACGGTCCGTCCGACGCGGTCGAACAGCGGAACTCCCAGCTCGTCTTCCAGACGTCCGATGGCACGGCTCAGCGCCGATTGCGACATGAATCTGTTCTCGGCCGCTTGTCCGAAGTGCCCGAACCGCGCGGCAGCGGAGAATGCCTCCAGATCACGCAGTTCCATGGAGGCAACGCCCGCAATCAATGTGTGTCATGCATCAAGTCTAGGTGCATTGATCACTTCGATGCACCTATTCCGCTCTCCGTTCGGCATGCGATCGGACACCGATCGTGTGACCTGCATCGGGCGCTCTCCCCGACGAAGACTTCGGTCACGATTCTGGTCGGAGCTGGGGGTGTCGCAGCGTCAGATCCTGCAGATACTGCGGTCCAGTGCGGCGAGCGACGTCGACGAAGCCTGCGACGAGCGGCGACTGTTGGCCGGCGCGCCAGGCCAGGGACAGCGGGCGGTGTGGGAGCGGGTCATGGAGTGGAACGAACCGGACTCCCTGGCGGCTGAGATTGATGAACGATGTAGGTAGCAATGCCACCCCTGCACCGGAGGCCACAAGCGCCAGAATGGTTTGAATGCGCGGAGATTCTTCGACGACCGGGGGCTGGATCTTGTGTTGCCGGAACAGCTCGACCACATCGGCGAAGGTGGTCGGCGCTGCGGCCCGCGTCCACAGGATGATGGGTTTATCGGCCAATATCCCGGGGGATATTCTTCCGCGGTCAGCGAGAGGGTCGTCGTCGCACACCACCGCCGCGAGCGGGTCTTCGATCAGCGTCTCCACGGTAAGGGTGGGTTCGTCCACGGGCCCACGTAGGAATCCGACGTCGAGTCGATGTTCGGTGAGCTGGACGATTTGGTCCGCTGTACCCAGTTCCGCGAGTTCGAGTTTGACATCGGGGTAATCACGGCGGTGAGCACGCATGACGTACGACAACACCCCGTCTACCGCGGCCTGCAAGGCACCGATATGCAGATGCCCCAGTTGCCCGGTGGCGGCCCGACGTGCTGCTGCGAAGGCTCGTTCCCCGTGCACGAGTGAAAGGCGGGCCTCTTCGAACAAGGCATGACCGGCATCGGTGAGTTCGATCGGCCGCCGCGAACGATCGAACAGCTCGACCCCCAGCTGGTGCTCGAGCTTTCGGATCTGCTGACTCAACGGCGGTTGCGCCATGTGCAGTCGCTCGGCTGCCCGTCCGAAGTGTCGTTCCTCGGCAACCGTGACGAAATAGCGGAGTAATCGCATCTCCGGATCATTCATATCCTCAGAATATAATAGGTGACCAAACATGTCTTGGACTGTGATGGTGTAGCGGACTTACGGTTGGCCCAGGTAAATCGGATCTACCAAGGAGGACAACCGAAATGACGGCCGTACAACCTCGCATCGACCACAACGACCTGGTCGAGCATTACTTCAACCAGCCGTGGAGCGACGGCCTGCCCGTAGTTCCCCCCACCCCGGAGCGAGTCGCTGCCGTGGTCGAGGCACTCGGCGGCGACCCCCACACCCTCGAGGCACGAATCCCGCCGCGATGGGGCAGCCTGACCCGCGAACTCCTCGCAGTCAACATGGTGATGGCCGGCTGCAAGCCGGAATACGCACCCGTCGTGCGTGCCGCAGTACTCGCCCTGGCCGACACACGCTTCAACCTCAACGGCATCCAGGCCACCACTCACGTCGTCTCGCCGCTGATCGTCGTCAACGGCCCGATCGCTCGCGAAATCGGCATGAACTCCGGCGGAAACCTCTTCGGCTCCGGCAACCGGGCAAACGCCACCATCGGCCGGGCAGTTCGACTGATCATGCTCAGCGTCGGCGGGGGCATCCCCGGCGAACTCGACAAGAGCACCCTCGGCCATCCGGGCAAATACACCTTCTGCATCGCGGAGAACGAAGAAGCCAGCCCCTGGGCTCCCTACCATGTCGAACATGGCTACGCCCCCGAAGACAGCACGGTGCTCGTCATCGGCGCCGAAGCCCCCCACAGCGTGACCAACCACATCTCCGATGACCCGCAGGGCATCTTGGACTCCATCGCCTCGGCAATGAGCACGATCGGCCACAACAACGCCGTGCTCGGCGGCTCCTGCACCGTCGTCCTCGGCATCGAACACGCACGCACGATCGCATCCTTCGGATGGACCCGCGACGACATCCGCCGATACCTGTGGCTCAACGGAACCAACGACTGGGACAAGGTCAGCTACGGCAATCGCTACGCCCCTCCCGGCGGAACCACCTACAACCGCAACCTACCGAAGTGGTATCCACGCCAGTCCGGCCGACAGGTGCCGATCGTGTTCACCCCCGACGACATCCATCTGTTCATCGCGGGCGGCGCGGCCGGTCGATTCTCGGCCTTCCTGCCCGGATGGAGCACCGCGACCACGCCGGTGCTGCGAGCCATCAACGACGACACCGTGCCGACAGGCGACCCCGGCGGCCTCGAATGCTCCGACGGCTCCTGCCGTCTGTAGCTCCCCGTTCGCCCACCACACAAGATCTGAAAACAGCGAGGAAAGAACGATGACCGATGGCATTTATGACCCCCGAGGTGTTGTCGAGGTGGAGGCCTCTCCCCTGGCAACCCGGCCGAACAGCGCAGATGGCCTTCGTCTGGCAGTGCTGAGCAACACGAAGTGGAATGCTGCCAAGCTGCTGCGGGCCACCGTCCGGGCACTCGAGCATTTGGGCGTGAAGTTCGCCTCCGTCGAGTACTACGACAAGGAGCACTTCTCGTCAGATGCAAGTGCTGAAGTAATCAACCGGATTGCCGCTGAAAACGACATCGCGCTGACCGCAATCGGCGACTGCGGCTCCTGCTGCTCCGCGTGTGTTACCGACGGTGTTCGTCTCGAACAGGCCGGACTGCCCACGGCGGTCATCGTGACCACCGAGTTCGAGCACGAAGCCCGCCTGCAGCGAGACGCGCGTGGAATGGCGGACCTCGAGCCCGTCGTGATCACCCACCCGATCAGCAGCCTGACTCTCGAGCAGCTCGAAGGCCGCGCCGCCGAAGTCGCACCTCAGGCCCTCGACATCTGGTTGACCGGAACGCCGGCCAAGGCCACGCAGACCGCGACAACTTCCTCCGTCTAGCAAATCCGGCGGTGGGGGGCCCAGCAGCCAGGCACCCCACCGCATCTCCAAACACCACCGCACCCTGCCCCGGGACCAGCGACCTCGGTCTGTCAGACCGTCGGCAAGGGGCGTGGCGCTGCCTTCGACAACGCACCACGGTCGGCAAGCAGAAACCTGCTCGACAAGAGAGGGCGGCAAATGGTGTCACCGATGACCACTCGAAGTCACCACCGACAGCGAGCGCGTGCGGACCGATCCAAGGAGACGACATGACCAACCCCCCGCTCTCTCGCCTGCTGGTAGCGGACTTCTCACGAGTCCTCGCGGGCCCGTTCTGCACGATGACACTCGGCGACCTGGGCGCCGAGATCGTCAAGGTGGAACGCCCCGAAGGGGACGACACCCGCGCCTGGGGGCCCCCGTTCGTCGACGAACAGAGCACCTACTACCTCGGCGTCAACCGGAACAAACGCAGCATCGTGCTCGATCTCCGCGACCCGGACGACCTCCAGGTCGCCAGGACCCTCGCCGAGCATGCAGATGTGCTCGTGGAGAACTTCCGACCCGGTACTATGGCGCGGTTCGGATTGGACGAAACCACCATCCGCCAGGCCAACCCCGAATTGGTGTACTGCAGCATCTCAGCGTTCGGCCCCGGGGCCGGCCGCGAACTCGCCGGTTACGACCTCCTCGTCCAGGCGCTCGGCGGTCTGATGAGCATCACAGGACCCGATCAGAACTCACCGACGAAAGTCGGCGTCGCTCTCGTCGACGTGCTGGCCGGGCTCTTTGCCACGGTCGGAATATTGTCCGCACTCCACGAACGCGAAAAGTCCGGAATGGGCCAGCGCGTGGAGGTAAACCTCATGTCGGCGCTACTGAGCGCGCTGGCGAATCAGTCCTCGGGATACGTTCTGGCGGAGAAGATTCCCCATGCCATCGGCAACGGACATCCCAGCATCGCCCCTTACGACACCTATGCCACCGGCGACGGCGCCCTGGTCCTTGCCGTGGGCACCGATCGACAGTTCAGCCAGCTCTGCTCCACCCTAGGTGCCTCTCAATTGGCTCAGGACGACCGGTTCATCACCAACGAACTGCGAGTGCGGAATCGACAGGCACTACGCGACAGCCTCGAACGGGCGTTGGCGGCGCACCCAGCGCACCATTGGACGAAAGCACTGACAGCACAAGGGGTGCCCGCCGGCGCGGTCAACAACATCGCGGATGCATTCCAGCTCGCCACCGAACTCGGCCTCGAACCCGTCACAAACACCGCCGACGGCGACACTCGACTCGGACGCCAGGTCGCCAACCCCATCAGTCTGTCGGCCACACCGGTCACGTACCGAACCCGGGCACCGCAGCTCGGCGAACACAGCACAGACATCCGAGACTGGCTCGACGAACTCGAAACCCGACGCGAAACCGCATGACGAAGGAGCAGTTCATGACCACCACCGCAGCACCCACCTCAGACCTGAAGCAGAACACTCCCCCGACGTTGAACGCCTACGACTTCCTGAACATCGACTCGTCGCTGTCCGAGGAGGAGCGGCTCATCCGCGATACAGTCCGCGGGTTCGTCCGCCGCGACCTGCTCGGCCGGCTCCCGGACGCGTATGACAATGCGTACCTTCCCGAGGATTTCCCCAGGGCCGCAGGCGGGTTGGGATTGTTGGGCATGCACCTGCAGGGCTACGACTGCCCCGGAACCAGTGCGGTGGCCTACGGGCTCGCATGCCTGGAACTCGAGGCCGGAGACAGCGGACTGCGGAGCTTCGTCTCGGTCCAGGGATCATTGGCGATGTTCGCGATCTGGCGTTATGGCAGTGAGGAACAGAAGCAGACATGGCTACCGGCGATGGCGGAAGGGAAAGCGATCGGATGCTTCGGGCTCACCGAACCCGATGCCGGTAGCGACCCCTCCGGGATGCGCACCACCGCGCGCTTCGAAGACGGGCAATGGGTGCTCAACGGCAGCAAGATGTGGATCACCAGCGGCAGCATCGCGCATGTGGCCGTCGTGTGGGCGAAGACCCCGGACGGTGTCCGCGGCTTCGTGGTCCCCCGCCACACCCCCGGCTTCTCCGCCCGCGACATCAAGCACAAGATGTCACTTCGCGCATCAACCACCTCCGAGTTGGTCTTCAAGGACTGCCGGCTCCCGAGCAGCGCCGCACTCCCCGAGGCGACGAGCTTGCGCGCTCCCCTCTCATGCTTGACCGAGGCCCGGTTCGGGATCGTTTGGGGAGCTGTCGGGGCAGCGCGGGCCTGTTACGAGGCGGCGCTCGACTACTCGACCACGCGGACCCAGTTCGGGCGGCCCATAGCCGGCTTCCAGCTCACGCAGCGCAAGCTCGTCGAAATGCTCACCCAGGTCAACACCTCACTCATGCTGGCTCTCCACCTCGGCCGGCTCAAAGACGCTGGGCAGCTTCACCCGCAGCAGGTCAGTTTCGGCAAACTGCACAACGTGCAGAGCGCCCTGGATGTGGCACGCAGTGCGCGCACCATCCTGGCCGCCAACGGCATCACCCTCGAGTATCCGGTGATGCGGCACATGGCCAATCTCGAATCCGTTCTGACCTACGAGGGCACCGGCGAGATCCACACGCTCATCGTCGGCCAAGCCATCACCGGCGTTGCCGCCTTTCACTGACTCGGAGCAACCATGAACTCCCCACGCAACGTCATCATCATCGGCGGCGGCCCGGCCGGGTACACCGCCGCCATCTACACCGCCCGCGCAAACCTGAACCCGTTGGTGTTCGAGGGCACCCAGTACGGCGGCGCCCTCATGCAAACCACCGAGGTCGAGAACTTCCCTGGCTTCGTCGAAGGAATCCAGGGCCCCGAACTCATGGACACGCTCCGCAAGCAAGCCGAGCGTTACGGATCGGACCTCCACGCCAAGGACGTCACATCCGTCGATCTGACGAACACGGTCAAGCGCGTCACCGTCGACGGTGAACACTACGACGCGAAAACGGTCATCCTGGCGATGGGGTCGGCGTACCGCACCCTCGGGATGCCCAACGAGAAACGTCTGTCCGGGCACGGAGTGTCCTGGTGCGCCACCTGTGACGGCTTCTTCTTCCGCGACCAACACATCGCAGTAATCGGCGGCGGAGACTCCGCGCTGGAAGAAGCGATGTTCCTCACCCGGTTCGCGGCCAGCGTGACCGTGGTGCACCGCCGGGACACGCTGAAGGCCTCGAAGATCATGCAGGAACGCGCTTTCGCGAACTCCAAGATCCGGTTCCTGTGGAACAGCGTCGCCGAGGATGTGATCGGTGACGAGCAGGTTGTCGGACTCGTGGTGCGCGACACGGCCACCGATCACCTCACGACGTTGCGAGTGACCGGGGTGTTCATCGCGATCGGGCACGATCCGCGCAACGACCTCGTGCACGGACAAGTAGAACTCGACGATGCCGGATACGTCCTCACCGAAGGACGAACCTCTCGGACACCCGTGTCCGGCGTGTTCGCGTGCGGCGACCTCGTCGATCACACCTACCGACAGGCGATCACCGCGGCCGGCAGTGGCTGCAGCGCAGCACTCGACGTCGAACGGTATCTGGCAGCAGACGGATCTCACTAGGGAGCATTTCGTATGAAGATCTTCGAGGCATGTGCCGATTCCCTTCTCGGCCATGGTGTCGATGTGATGTTCGGGCTCATGGGTGACGCGAACATGCTGTATGTCGCGAACTACCGTGAGTGTGGAGGGCAGTTTGTCCCCGTCGTGCATGAGAGTAGTGCGGTGGCGATGGCGGACAGCTGGTCTCGCAGCACCGGGCGGGTTGGCGTCGCCACGGTCACGCATGGCCCCGGCTTGTCCAACACCATGACGTCGCTGGTGGAAGCAGTGCGCAGCCGCAGCCAAGTCCTGCTCCTGACCGGGGATACACCGGCGGAACCGACCCACTTTCAACGGATGGACATCAGTTCCTTCGCACAGGCCGCGGGAGCGGGATACGACAAGGTGCATCGGCGCGAAACCCTTGGGCGTGACCTCAATCGAGCGTTCCAACGTGTGGTCGCCGAACGCAGACCGGTCGTTCTGAACATTCCGGTCGACTTGATGCTCGAGGATGCGGGAGCGCAATCACCGGTCTCCGTCGCGGTGCACTCATCGCCAACGGTTCCGTCAATCGACGACCTCGATGCGGCGCTCGGTCTTATCGCGAGCGCCAAACGCCCGATCGTCCTCGCCGGCCGCGGGGCCGTGTTGTCGCGTGCCGACGATGCCCTGCTCGCTCTCGCCGACGCGTTAGCTGCCCCAGTTGCCACGTCTGTGCTGGCCAAAGACATGTTCCGCGGGCACCCCAGCAACCTCGGAATCTGCGGCAGCCTCTCTCACACCGTGGCCGCCACAGCCATCGCCGAATCAGATCTGATCATCGCCTTCGGCGCGAGTTTGAACGTCTACACCACCTTCCATGGCGAACTTCTGGCCGACAAACATGTGGTCCAGGTCGACATCGATCCCGCACGCTTCGGCTGGTACCTACCCGCCACCGAGTACATCGCGGGTGACGCCGCCCTGGTCGCCGACTCGATTCGGGAAGCTCTCGACGCGATAGATCACACACCCTCACACCCCGGATGGCTGCAGTCGGTGCAGCGGACCTTGGTCGACTTTTGCCCCGAGTCCGAGTACCCGGACCAAACAGCTGTCGACACGGTCGATGTGCGAACCGCCTGCCTCAAACTCAACGACGTGCTGCCGTCGAACCGAACGATGGTCAGTGATATCGGCCGCTTCACAAACGCTGTCTGGCCGCGCATCGAGGTGCCCGACGCGCGGCGTTTCACCACCATGGGAGGCTTCGGCGCAATCGGGCTCGGTCTCGCCGGCGCGATCGGCGCTTCGTTTGCACGTCCCGACGAGTTGACCATCGCGGTCGTCGGCGACGGCGGATTCATGATGCACCTGGCCGAACTCACCACCGCCGTTCGCCACCAGTTGCCCCTCCTCGTCCTCGTCTTCAACGACAGCGCATACGGTGCCGAGCACACCAAACTTCAACGCTACGGCGCCGATCCGAACCATTCCCTCACTACGTGGCCAGAATTCGGGCCCATCGCCGAAGCACTCGGCGCTGGAGCGATGTCCATTCGGAAGCTCGAAGAGTTCGACGAACTCCAGCACATCACCCACGATCTCCGAGGACCCTATCTGGTCGACATCAAGCTCGACCCCGAGGTCAACATCCTCGCGTGACCACCCGCAGTCGAATGATCCGTACAGTCTCTCAACCCAAGGAGCTACCCATGTCCGACGCCCGAACGGTCACCGTGACCGACGACTCCTTTACCAAGGTTGTCCTGAACAGCACGAAGCCCGTACTCGTCGATTTCTGGGCCCAGTGGTGCGGTCCGTGCACGAAGATCGCCCCGGTACTCGACGAGATCGCATCCGAGCACACCGACATCACCATCGCCAAGCTCGATGTCGACGCAAACCCCAACTCGACCAAGAACTTCCGCATCATGTCGATTCCGACCATGGTCCTCTTCCACGAAGGCAAGGTCGTCAAACAGATAGTGGGCACCAAAGATAAGGCCGCGCTCCTCGAAGCCCTCGCCGACGTCCTCTCGTAGCACCATCACGCACCATTCACCGGCCCACATGGTCGAGCCAAGTGGCGTCGGCGGTGCCTCCTTGGATGCATCACCGACGCCGCACGAGGATGCGCGCCATACCGATGGACCACACCGAACGCGCCCAGGGCAACGGGACGATCTGCATGAATGAACTGAGGAACCTGTGATCTCACCAGTGAGAGAAGATCTAGTGGGCAGCACATTCGCGGAGTCCCCCGACACCGCCCGCGAACAACTCGCCCGCGCCTCCGTCCTGGCCCTGTCCTACGTCGCCCAGCCCGCCCGCGGCATCTACCAGCCCGCCGTCCCGCAGAAGCGGATCGACGAAGCGAAAACCGTCACCGAACGGTTCAACCGGCGTCGACGTCGCCGCCGCACTCGAGCAGGCCGCCCTCGCCGAACTGCGCGAACGCCGCCCCGACCGGGCCATCGAAAACCAACGTCGAATTCTGGGCGGCAGTCATCCTCGACTTCGCCGAGGTCCCCGCGCACATGATGCTCGCGATGTTCACCTGCGGCCGCACCGCCGGCTGGTGCGCCCACATCCTCGAGCAGAAGCGTCTCGGCAAGCTCGTCCGCCCGGCCGCCATCTACACCGGACCCCCGAATCCGTCGACGGCTGGGACCAGATCGCCCACACCAGCTGACCACCGTCGTTATCGCTACAAGGTCTCGCGAGATCGCAGCAGGTGCGTCGGTAGCGGACAGGGCACTCAGTCGAAAAGGGTGGGTACACCATCGGACATCAATTGCGGGAAGTCCGGTTGCCGCTTCTCGAGAAACGCCGCGACGCCCTCGCGGACATCGGCGGACGTCCCGCGCGCATGGATGGCGATCGATTCGGCACGGTGAGCTACCTCGGGGCTGTCGGCTCCGAGCATTCGCCACATGAGCTGCCGGGTCAGCGCGACGGAGACCGGCGAGGTGCCCGCCGACAATTCGCGCGCCACCTCGATCGCTCTCCGCAGCACGCATTCGGCGGGGACGATCTCACGGACGAGGCCGCGTGCGAGCGCCTCCGCCGCGGACACCATCTTGCCGCCGACGGTCCACTCGACTGCGGTCGAGATCCCGACGATCCGGGGCAGGAACCAGGTGGAACAGGCCTCGGGCACGAGCCCACGACGGGTGAACACGAAACCGAACTTCGCAGTGTCCGAGGCGATCCGGACGTCGGCCGGAAGCGTCATCGTCACCCCGACCCCCGCTGCGGGACCGTTGATTGCCGCGATCACCGGCTTCGTCGACCGGTAGATCCTCAGCGACACCTCGCCTCCCGAATCCGGCGGGGCCCCACCGGTCACCGGGTCGTCGTCCAGTACGAATGTGTCCCCGCCCGCGGCGAGATCGGCCCCGGCGCAGAAGGCCCGGCCGGTTCCCGTGACGACGATCGCGCGTACGGTGTCGTCCGCATCGCACTCGTCGAATACCTCGATGATCCGATCCCGCACTTCGAGGGTGAAGGCGTTGAGTCGTTCCGGGCGATTCAACCGCACGATGGCGATCTCCTCGTCCCGTTCCAGCTCGACTACGTTCTCGACACCGACACGAGTCATCTACAGCTCTTTCTCTTCGTTGGACCGTCGCTCCGGAGTGGCACCGTCAGCGCACCTTCGAGAACCGCTCGGACACGTCCTTGTACTCCGACCGGATCGCCGTCTTCGACAGCTTTCCGCTAGCGGGAGTTTCCTGGATAAGTTGATCATGGTCGGTCGTTCGGGCCGCCCGTCGGTTGCCGACCTGGGGTAACACGGCGCGTCGGATGGTGCT
>NZ_JBHWUE010000086.1:0-41386 GCF_042738615.1 Rhodococcus sp. NPDC059968 | reverse complement strand
GGATGTTCGGCTGCGATCCAGCGGCCGACCTTGAGCAGGCGGGACCGGACGTTGCCACGTGCCCGCGGCGTCAATGTCGAGGTCGCGTACCAGCGGTCGACCCACTGCTGCCAGATCTGCGCACCGCCGCCCGCCCGAGCAGTGCCACGACCGGTCGTCGCGGGCGGCGGGTCACAGAACCCGAGGGCACCCACCGCCCGCTGCACGGCATGCAGAGTGTTGAGCCGCGCGCCGCCAAGCAGTCCGTCACGGCGGATCCGATCGAACAGGTCGGTGGTGAGGTCCTCGAGGTGTGGGCTGTGGTTGAGCAGGAATAGCTGGCAGGCCACCATCGGCAGCAGTGTGTCGTCGCCGTGTCCGAGCCGATAACCCCACTCGGCGAGCACCTTACGAAGCCGGGCGATCTCGCCGTCGACTCGGTCGCGCCCGAAGATCCGCCACGACAGGGTCAGTCGTTGGAAGCTGCCGAGCCGGTGGAACTCGGTGAAGGAGCCCAGCAGGTAGGCGTGCGCGGCGAGGTAGGGGCGGACCTCGTCGCCGGCCCAGGCGGGTGCGTTCCGGCGGAACTCGGCCTGATCCCGGCCGAGCAGATGGACCCATTCCTGCGTGCTCCAGCCCCAGAAGGTCCGCTCCTTCTCGGCGCAACACACCAGCAGCACCGCGACCGAATCGGCCATGGCGCGCCGCCGATGCGCGGTGGCCGGCGAATCCAGCGCTGCGTTGACCGTCTCCAGCGGTCGCAGCAGTCGTCCGATCACGTGCCAGCCCGGCGCGTTCGGATCGTGATACTGCAGCCGCCGCAGGTTGCGCACGCCGAGTTCTCCGATGGCTCGGACCTCGTCGTCTCGGAGGTCGATAGTGGTGTCGAACTGATGCCCGACGAGTGGTGAGCACCAACGTGATTCGGGTCCAGTTCGAGTGTCCCCGACAGCGGCGCAGTCACTGTGGCGTTCCTGCGGTCGCGGCGTCCATGTCGGTGAGCATTCCGATGCGCCAGGCGTGGATGTGGTCCATGCCGCGGCCGAGCTTGTCGGCCAAATCCCGCCCGGACAGGTGGATATATCGCAACGTCGAGTCCATGTGGCGATGCCCCGCGAACGTCGCGATCGCATGCAGCTCCCAACCCATCCGGGCCAGATCCGTCAAACACAGATGCCGGGTGGTGTGCGTGGAGAACCGCGGCACATCGGCGGCCAGGGCAATCCGTCGTATTACCTTCGACCACGTCCACAGGCTCAGCGGCTGCGCGTGATTGCGGCGGGACTCCGACAGGAACAGCGATCCGCGTGCCCTGCTGAGTCTCGCCCGGCGCGCGAGATAGTCCGACAGCAGCACCCCGGTCGGAGCAGAGTAGGGCACGACCCGCTCGAGCCGGTTCTTCGTCGTCTCCGCCCGAATCCGCAGGGTGCGGTGGGCGGGGTCGAGATCGTCGGTACGCAGCGCGCACAGCTCCTCCCGGCGCAGCGCGGCATCGTAGGCCAGCGCCAGCATCAGGCGGTTGCGGACCGGTTCCTCGGCGGCGGCGGTCAGGATGTCGACCCACTGCCGCTCGGTGGGGATCCAGGGCAGCTTCGTCAACCGGGGCACCAACCCACGCTGATGCCCGCCACCGCGTCGGCCGGGTGTGAAACGGCCCCGGCCAACGGGATTGGACTCACGCAGGCCCTCTTCCATGAGGTGGTCGTAGAACAGCCGGACCGGCACCAACCGCTGCTGAATCGTGGCATTCGCGAGACCGGAACCGGAATCGAGCGACACCACGTTCGCGCCACGGCAGCTGGGCCGGTCGGTCAAGTCCCGCACATAGACGCCGACATGCGCCCGACTCGCCGTGAGCGGGTCGACACCCTCCCGCTCGCACATCTCCAGGTACTCGGCAAGCCCCCGTGCGTAGGCGTCGATCGTCCGAGGCGCCCTCCCGAGATCGGTCCACACCCGCAGCCACCCGGCCGCCTGCACATGCCGGCCCAGCACCGGCCACTTCTCCTCCAGCCACCGTGCCGCTCAAACCATCTCCTCAGTTCGTGGTCAACACCGAGGAGACATGATCATCCCCACAGCCAGATTCCACGTAACTTATAAGATGCTCAAACGGCAGATGTACGGACGCGCCGGATTCGACCTACTCCGCAAACGTGTCATACACGCCGGATAGTCAAGCGCCCCATAGCAATCACGAAAATTGCACCAGATCCAATTACGTGACGGTCGACAGCCGACAGCCACTTCAGGCCGGGACCCCCAGAGAACCGCCCCCATTCCGCCCTTGGATACCTCACCCCAGTGGAGTTCGAACAACGGCTGATCGCGTCGTCTACGCTGTCAGTTGCCGCATGAAATCCGGTGTCCACTCTCAAGGGGCAACCTCAGATGAGTTGCCCGCCAACCACCTGGCCGGCTCGCCGACCCACACTAATCTGGGCACTCCCCCTGCAGCCTGGACATGCATCAGTCAAGTCCATAGTGCAGAAACCGAATTCGAAGCATCGAACCAGTTGGGGACAAAGATGCCGCACGCTGCTTCTCACTCAATTGTTTGCGCACAGACGAGGTCCGTCGCCGACATCCGCACGGCGGTCAACTGCAAAACTGCCGCATCCACGCGAAACGGCAGGGCGACAAGGAACGAGCCATACCAACCAGTTCGACGAACCCTCCCCCTCGTTGAAACATACCCCGCCGACAGTAGATAAATTCGCTCCCCGACACCGCCAAACGGACGTGGGCCTCGGCAGCGGTCTGCTTGTCGCCGTCGCGTTCCTTGAACGCGACGGCGAACCGCGTCACGTGTAGAGGCCACGATAACCTTAGATCCTGGACGGTCTCAGTGATCCGGTGCGGGCCACAACCGCGAACGATGGTGCCGCGCACCGTGATCATCCAAGCAGCTGGACTACTTTGGCGATCCGCAAAGGCCCCAGGCAGCGCGCCACCAACGACACGGCCATCACCAACGGACTCCTGCGCCGGCGCATCCCCAACTTCCAGTTCCGCGCAATGGCTCAGAGTGACTGCCCAGCTGTGAAGCCGCGGCGAATCTGTTTGGAGCTCTTCTCACGAGGACTCACGAGGGTTGCCAACTCGACGGGGTGCGAAACGGCCGACTTTGTTGTTGTTCACAGCCCAACGCTCGTAGCACTGTCGGCCACGGACACCCGATACACGTCAGGAACGAAAGTTCCGTTCTCGGCCCGGAACTCGCTCATGAAGTCCGGCCACAGGGTCGTGAGTCGTCCAGAGCGCGCGTCGACGTACCAGCTCGCGCAGCCACCTGTGGTCCACACCGTTCCATTGCTGCGCGCTTCGATCGACCGCACATAGGCCGTCTCGGCTTCCTCGGTAACGTCGGCTACCGCGTGGTGGGAGGCCAAGAACTCGACCGCCTCCAGGATGTAATTGGCCTGCGCCTCCACCATGTAGATGATGGAGCCGGCTCCGAGACCAGTGTTGGGCCCGAGCATCACGAACATGTTGGGAAAGCCGTGGACTGCTGCGCAGGCGAAGGCCTGACCGCCGGTCGACCAGCGGTCAGCCAACAGCATGTCGTTACGTCCGGTGATGCGGTAGGCAATCGGCAGGTCGCTGGCCTCGAACCCGCTGCACAACACAAGAGCGTCCAGCGGGATCATCCGACCGTCCGCGGTGATGGCACCATCGGCGACGATTTCTCGAATACCGCTGGTTTCAAGCGTCGCGTTGTCAGACCCGAGGGCCGGGTAGTAGTCGTTGGAGATCAGGATGCGTTTGCAGCCTATCTCGTAGTCCGGCGTCAACTGCGCCCGCAGTTGCGGGTCCGAGACCTGGCCGTGTAGGTGGTCTATAGCAGTACGGCGGATCTCCTCGATGAACGAGGTAACTCGCCGGCGCTGCGGGAATCGACTCTCGTTACCCCAGAACAGTTCATCGCGCAGGGCCTGCGCCACCTCCGGACACTTACGGAATGTCTCCTTTTCAATCTCGGAGTACTTGTAGCCCCGCCGGGGAATGATGTAGGGCGCTGACCGCTGGAATACGATGAGATTCTCGACTTGCCCGACCAATTCGGGCACGACCTGGATCGCTGAGGCACCTGTTCCAATGACACCGACACGTTTGCCCTTCAATTCCACGTCGTGATCCCATTTCGCCGAATGGAAACGGGCGCCACCGAACTGCTCTAATCCCGCGATATCAGGGCTTTTCGGATCAGACAGATGCCCTGAGGCGGTCACCAGAATCTTGGCCTTGTACGCGCCGGAACTGGTTACGATGTGCCACCGCTGGTTGTCGTCTGACCATGTCGCGGATAACAGTTCGGTGTCGAACCGAATGTGTTCCAGCAGGCCCTCGTCACGTGCAGTGTCTTGCAGATAGCACAAGATCTCGGGTTGTTGTGCGTAGACCTGAGACCACCGCGGGTTGGGCCGGAATGAGTAGGAGTAAAGGTGTGATTGGATGTCGCACGCCGCGCCGGGATAGGTGTTGTCTCGCCAAGTGCCGCCGACACCGTCGGCCCTTTCGAGAATGACGAAGTCCGTAATTCCCTTGCGCTTAAGCCTGGTGGCCAGCGCTAGGCCGGAGAAGCCGGTTCCGACGATGACGACCATCGTGTCGTGTGCCGTCTCGTGGTTCATTGGTTGTTTCTCCTCTAGCAGTGAGTTGGTTAGGCCGAGAGGCGAGGAATGACGGTCCCCGGCAGGTACTTTGGCTTCGAGCGCAAGAAGTCGTGCACAACGAAGAACAGTTCGGCGGGGCGCTCGCGGGTCACCGAGTGGCCCGAACGGATCTCGTAGTAGCACGCGTTCTTGATACCGCCGAAGAGTTGCTTCGCCTGCCTAACAGGCGCCATAAAGTCCAGCTCGCAGCCGACGACGAGCGTCTCGGCTTCAATTGAGGGAAGCGTTTCGGTCAGATCGATGGTGCGATTGAGTCGCATTGCAGCTCTGCGGTCCGGCCCATCGGCAGCCTCGACGACCAGGGTCTCGATCTCCTGGGTCGTGCGAGCGGCCAGGAAGTCACCGCTGTATGTGCACAGCGTCATGAATGCACCGAGCGACGGACCTCCGATCCCGTGCAGTTGATGCCAGAGGTCGTTGCGGAGAAGCTGATGCGGATCGGTCCGCACCCAACCCGACACCAGGACGAGGTTCTCGACGAGTTCGGGCCGAGTGGCGGCAAGTTGGGCAGCAACGACAGCGCCGAGCGAGTGGCCAAGCAACGTTACGGGCACCCCCGGTGCCTGGTCCTGGATCACCGCCACGGCCTGGTCAACGAGGTCCTCAAGCGTGAGTTCGTCTGCCGACTCACTGTCGAACGAAGGGGCGATGACCCGATACTTAGTTGCCAGCATGGGAAACAGCGCGCGAAAGGTTGTAGCCGCGCTTCCACCAGTGCCGTGCAGCATGACAACGGGCGCAGCACCGTCTCCTGTTGCCCCCACCGCCGGCGCATTGGACTCGTAGTATTCGACGGACGCTCCGCGGACGTTCAACTGCCCGCAGACCGCGCCTGGATAGATCGTCATGAGTATGCCCTTCCTGCAAAACGGAGTGCGCTATCAAAACAGTAACGGGACGTCACGGCGCGCGCAAGTAAGCGCGTTGACTGACCGGAAAATGCGGCTGGCGAGTGGGTGGGCGACAGCACCCGGCGGAGCCGCGTTCGAATTGTGAACCGTGTTGCGCTGTGGCAGTTGTTGTTGATTCAGGCGATGGGTTCTAGCCTGAATTCTTCGGATGGGTAAGAATCAAGGTGTGTAGATCAACGAAAGCGTGTGTCCTGCAGGGCATAACGGGATTTCTCTACGGTTCCACAATGCCGACGGGAAGGCACTTCGCAGGTAGAGTATCGCAGCGGGTTCACGGGTGAAAGTATCGGCCGACGGACGGGGCGTGGTGTCGCAGTCGGTGTGGGGATGCTGCGGGAAGTGGCGGATCTGACGGGACTGTCCGGGCACGTCACGGCGGTATTGACCGATACCTACCGCGGGGAAATGGGCGCATGCGCCGGGTGCGGTGTTCGCCGACCTGGTCGCCGCGGTCGCGGACGGCGCCGACTGTGTGGACGTCACAGCACGAAGTTGTGGTGGCCGCGTACATGTGCTCGGCCCGTCGGCGTCGACAACGACGATGTGGCGGCTGTCGATGAGCGTATCGATGCCGCCCACCCGGCCGGGATCCGCACCGCGCGAGCGCGGGCCCGGGAGCGGGCGTGGGCTTGGAAGGCAGGGGCCGCACCGAATGCGGAGTGGTTACGCATCGACATCGATGCCACCATCACCCTCGACCATTCCGATGGCAAGGAGAGCGCGGCTGCGACCTGGAAGAGGACCTACGGTTATCACCCGCAGCTGGCCTTTCTGGACCGGCCCGACATCGCCGGCGGTGAAGTGCCCACCGGGTTGCTCCGTCCGGGGAATGCGGGAAGCAACATCGCCGCCGACCACGTCACCGTCCTCGGGTGGGCACTCGAGGACGGTGCCACCGGCGTATCGGTCCGATCCGACTGACCCTGCCGGTCAGAAGATTCTGGTGCGCAGCGACTCGGCCGGGGCGACCCACGCATTCGCCGACGCCCGGGCCGCCGGGGACGACACCGTATCCGCGACACCACCGAAACCCTCACCGCGAGGGCGGCGTGGATGCCAGCGATCGACTCCGAAGGCGAGATCCGCGACGGCGCATGGGTGGCCGAGGCCACCAGACTGGTCGGCCTTCACGCCTGGCCGGAAGGAACCCGAGTGATCCTGCGACGGAACGCCCCGCCCGGGGCACAGCTGCGGTTCACCGATGCCGGCGAACACCGGATCACCGGGTTCATCACCGACACCGGCACCGGTGTGGTCCCGGTGGGCTGGCCGGGACTGGAGCTGCGGCACCGTCAGCACGCACGGGTCGAGGACCAGATCCGGCAGGCCAAGGTGACCAGGCTGCGGAATCTGCTGTGCCACCGCTTCGACGGGAACACCGCCTGGCTCGAGACTATCCCGGCCGCCACAGACCTGGTGGCCTGGACGAAGCTGATCGGCTTCCCCGACCACCCCGATCTGGTCCGCAGCGCGATCGACACCTTCCGCTACCGGTACTGCACGTCGCGGCCAGCATCACCCGCGGAGCCATGCGGTCCGGGTTCGGATCGATTCGAGCTGGCAACGGCCCAAGCCATTGCCGCAGCGCGGTATCACATCCGCGCCGCCTTCACCCGACCGCGGCCCACTACTCCTACGGCACACCAATGGCAACCCCGGCCGGTGGAACCGGGCATCCACCCCGAAATCGGGCACGATCATACCCTTACGCCAGAACCAGACGCACACCATCACATCCCAGCCGAAACCCACTCACCTATCATCTATCAGGTAGCACGAAGAATTGAGGGTGAGCGCGGCGGCGAGGTGGAGGAATCCGGCGAAGTGTTCGCCGTGGCGTTCATAGCGGATGGTCAGGCGTCGGTAGCCGGTGAGCCAGGCGATGGTGCGTTCGATCTTCCATCTGTGTCGGCCGAGTCGGTCGTTGCGTTCGATGCCGCGGCTGGCGATGCGGGGGACGACGCCCCTGCTCGCGCAGCCACCGGCAGTGGACGTCGTAGTCATAGCCCTTGTCTGCGCGAAACCTTCCGGGTTTGCGGCGGCGCGGACCGCGACGGGACTTCACCGCCGGGATCGCGTCGACCATCGGTTGCAGCAGGGTGCTGTCGTGGGTAGTCGCCGCGGAGACGTCGACGACCAGCGGGAATCCGTTCGACTCGGACAGAACGTGGATCATCGAGCCCTTCTAGCCGCGGTCGACCGGACTCGGCCCGGTCAGCGAGCCCCCTTTTCGCCCGCACGCTCGCCGCGTCCAGGATCGCTGCCGCCCAGTCCAGTTCACCGGCGGCACCGAGGAAGTCAAGCGCCTCACGATGCAGCCTCTCGAACACCCCGGCGCGGCCGTCCATGCGGCGAACCGGCGGTGCGCGGTCGGCACCGTCACCCCGACGAAGGCGGCAAATGCCGCCACGCACATCCAACCGGTGCACAGCCCCCACCCTGCGACCGCGCGGCGAATCGCGGGATCAAGGTTTCGGCGATCTCCCACACGCATCCGGCACCAACCGCAGTGACAACTCATCTAATGATGTCCCACACGCCACTTCATCCACATGAGACACGCTCTAAAAGAATCGACCCGACAACCACCAAGTTCGCCGATCCACGGATTCAGGCTAAGACCGCACCTCCGGCGACGCAGGACGCGTCAGGCCAACATGACTATCGGACACGTGAGCCTTCCGCAATGGGGCCCTTTTAACTGAGAACCGTCAAACTAACGCATCTTCCAGACCGGACGCCTTTTCTCGGCATACGCCTTGGGTCCTTCGACCGCGTCTTCAAGATCGCCGAGGGCCCACATCAGCGGCTCGCCCATCCGGTAGGACTCCCCGATTGGAAGACTGCGGCCGTTCATGGCGACTTCCTTTATCGCCTTAATAGCAAGTGGTGAGCACATCGTGATGGCCTCTGCGATGGCGTCGGCTTCCTCCAGGAGGCTCGCCCGATCTGCGTGGATGCTATGCACCAAGCCGGAGCGCAGTGCGACGTCTGCATCAATCCGATTGCCAGTGAGCTGCATGTAAAGCGCTTCTCCCAACGGGATCATCCTCGAAAGGTGATGGCAGCCATAATAGTTCGCCATGTAGTTCCAGCGCGGCTCAGGTAGCCCGAAGGTCGACGGGCGGGTCGCAATCCTGATGTCACATTGCAGCGCCAGCTCGAACCCGCCGGCGAGACAATGGCCGTCAATCGCGCCGATGATCGGCTTCCACACTCCGATCTCGGCAAAGCGCAGGAGTTCGTAGGGCCGTTGCCCAAGGCCTTCCTCCTCATACCGAGCGACCTCCTTGAGGTCCATTCCGGTCGAGAAGGCTCGACCTCCGGCGCCGGTCAGGACTGCCACCAGTAGTTCGTTGTCCGCTTGGAAGGACCTCAACGCGTCCATGAGCGCAACTTCCATTGCGACGTTGTGCGCATTGAGCGCATCGGGACGATTCAGTGTGATGTAAAAGACTGAATCACGCTTTTCCGTTAAAACTGTATTCTCGGTGGCCACTTACTCTTTCTCCATTTCATTGTGGATATGGCTGGGTACCGCTGGAGTTGGGCGTCGCCGACCGACGGCCGCCTGTCGCTTCCCGTCACCAGCGCTGAGTACCGACGTGCGGCATCAAAGATCAAGTGAGCACGCCACCCTCGGCTAGAGCAGTGAACTCCTTTTCGCTGTATCCCAAGAGGTCACATAAGACGTACTTGCTGTCGCGGCCGACCGGGGGCGCGCACCGGTCATATCGGGCCGGAGTATCGGAAAGATGGAAGCGGGTAGCCTCGACTACGGTCTCTCCTGAGACGGGGTGCGGCAACCGTACGAAGAATCCACGATCGTTCAACTGGCGGTCAGCGAAGAAGTCTGCAGGCGACGCTACGATATGGGCTGCAATTCCCTGGCTCTGGAGTGCGCGTTCGAGTTCGTCGGCGGGGTGGGACTGAACCCACGCATTGAGTATCGCTTCCAGAGCATCTTCATTCGCTTTGCGCGCATTCAACGTACAGAATCGGGAGTCCCGGCTCAGTTCGGGCATGCCCATGAACTCGGCCAACTTCGCCCACTCCGCGTCATCGCGAGCGACGATCGCGATCCACCGATCCTCCCCCTGCGCCGGGTAGACCCCGTGCGGTGCGTAGCTTGGGTCGCGGTTCCCTACTGCGTCGAAGTTCTGGCCACGTTCGTCGTACAGCGCAACCTGTGGGGCGAGGAAATGCACCGTTGCTTCGGACTGTGCAACGTCGATCCACATTCCTTCGCCTGTCCGACTGCGGTGGTCGAGCGCGGCAAGCAGTATGAACAAGGAGAAGCGCGGAGCGACGTAGTCGGTGTATGGACCGAACGTTCCAATCGGTGGTTCCCCTGGATTACCGACCACTGTTTGGAAGCCAGACAGGGCCGCTCCTGTGCTGCCAAACCCCGCGATCTGGGCCAGCGGCCCACTCTGCCCCATCAGTGAGGTGCTGACCATGATGACACCCGGGTTGATCTTCCGGATGGCTTCGTAGTCCAGTCCGAACTTGGTCATCTGTCCTGGGGCGAAGGACTCGACTACGACGTCGGCCCAGCGCACAAGTTCGCGAGCGACACCGCGTCCTTCGTCGCACTTCAGGTCGAGCGCCAAGCCCAGTTTTCCAACATTACAGTTCTCGAAGAGAACAGACAGACGTGGATCGATCTCCCCATCCGGGAACGGCCCCATGAAGCGTGCGACGTCTAGCCGCTTCGAGGATTCAACCCGCACAACGGTTGCACCGAAGTCCGCCAATGCGCGTCCAACCATTGGCCCCGCCATCACCCAGGCGAGATCGAGTACTTTCAGTCCGTCCAGAGCGCGCATTAGACAACCCCTTCCTGCTCTAGTTGCGTCAACTCCTCGGGCGCGAGACCGAGCAGGCCTAAGTAGATCTCCTGGTTGTGTTCACCCAAGAGCGGTGCAGGCTTCAGCACTCCATGCCCTGGGACTGAGGTCGCTGCCAGGCGTCCAGGAAGCGTGCGCTCAACACCATTCTCATCCACTGCTTCGAAGAGCCCACGCTGGTTGAAGTGCGGACTTTCTCGCACTTCCGCGACCGTGAGCGCCGGCGCCATCAAAATGCGCTCAGACACTGCGACATCTAGGATCTCGCGCTTAGTGCGCCGGGCAAGGCACGCGGCAACCGCAGCGCGCGCTTGTTCGACCTGCTCCTGGCTTACTCGTCCATCTCGTAGCAGCTCCGGCAGCTTGATCCAGTCCCAGTCGGCAACTCCCGCGGGAAGTTCGCCTTCCCGGCGAATCCAGTTGAACAACAGGTTGGCGAATCGGCCGTCAGTCGGACCCATTCCGATGTGCATCTGCACCCAACCGTCCAGTGCGCGCCACTTCGAGCGTCGGCGATGCGCTCCGCGATCTTCCGGATCTTCGGTGAGGCTCGGAGAGTCGAACGAGTAGTTGTTGTGACCGACCGCAGTCGCGAACGTCGCTGACATCGTTGCCAGTGACGCGCTTTCTTGAGCAGACACATCAACGTGTTGGCCACGCCCGGTTCGCTCGCGGGCTAGCAATGCGAGCATGGCTCCAGATGCTGCGTCAGCTGCCGCGTGCAGATACGCCTGCGGTGCGCTTACCCGAAGCGGTGTGCCGCGTTCGTCTCGATGAGGCCAGAGCGGGCCGGCGGCGGCCCAGGCGATCAGCTCGGTGTCCTCATAACTTGACTTGGGTCCGTCCGATCCGAATGCAGAGATAGTCACGTGAATCAGGCGGGGGTTCAATTCGCGCAACGCCTCATACCGAAGGTCGGGGTGGATGGCCGCGCCAAAGGATTCGAAGACAACGTCGGCACTAGCTGCGAGCCGCTGCACCAGAGCGCGGCCCGCAGCCGAATCCAGTGAGCACGTAATACCCCGTTTGCCGGATGCGTATGCCGACCAGAACAGTGAACTATGCGCACTGTGTTCTAGGGGGCCGACGTTGTTCGAGAAGGGTGGTACTTGTCGGGCAGACGATCCACCTGGAGGTTCGACTTGGATGACGTGCGCGCCAAGGCGCCCGAACATGGCGCCAGCGAGCAGCCCTCGTTCGTCTGTAAGGTCGAGGACGCGGTAGCGCGAGAGGAAGCCCGCGGGCGTCGGACTATCTGCCCGCGCGGTCATACGGACACCGCTTTCGGCAACTCGATGCACCGGGTGACGTCTGAGACCCGCGCTGCCTTAGTCCTCACCTGACCGCCAGCGAGCTGGTTTGTTCGAATCCGTGCGTCTGAGGCGAATCCGGCAATAATGTGCCCGAGCACTAATGTGCCCAAGCTGACCAGTACAACAATGCTTGGTCGACCACTATTCGTAGGGATCGTCACCCGCAGCCTCCTCTTACCCATCAAACCCTCTCTTGATTTTGACGATGCTCCTCGCCGACTGCTATCCGCAATTTGTGCAACGGCACGTCACCAAGTCGCCACAACTTGGACCCATCATTTGATTTGGAACATCGCTAGAGCGACCGGCGCGGTCCGGTCAGCAGAATCGCCTCGCCTTTTGACCTGAGTTGTCGGACACCTCCGACAGCCACTCACACGCACCTCGGCTCCGCGGCCGCGATGCGGTTCGCCATTCAGCGATCCTGATCAAACGGTTGACTTTGGATGCGCGGACTTGAGGTCGGGCACTGGGGCCTCAGGCGCTGCCCATAGCTCAACGACCCCCTCCAGGAATCGCAGCCCGGTGTCCAGCGCTTCCTCGCGAAGGTCGAAGCGCGGATGATGGTGGGGGAAACTTCCTTGGTCTCCAGCGCCGATGAAGGCAAAGGCTGCGGGCAGGACCTCGGAGTAGAACGCGAAATCTTCCGCGGCCATGACGGGCTTTCGCGATCTGACTCCCTCTAGTCCCACTGCCCGCTCCGCAGCCGGCCGGACAAGCGTCACCAGGTCTGCGTCGTTGATCAACGGCGGGCTTCCCCGGTGATAGGCAACCGTGGCCTGAGTGCCGTTGGCCGCCGCGTGCGCGGCAGCGAGCTCCATGAGTTCTGCTTGGAGTTGGTCGCGTACCGCTGGCGACAGCGCTCGAATCGTGCCACTCAACTGCGCATGGCCCGGAATCGCGTTGTACGCGTCACCTGCGCTGAGTGTTCCAACGCTCAGAATCGCTGGTTCGAGCGGATCAACGAGCCGGGCCACCAGGGAGTGCAACTGGGGAACCAAAGTCGCAGCGACGTAGAGGGCGTCCGAACTCGTGTGCGGCGAGCCGGCGTGTCCCCCAGCGCCTGCGATGGCGATATCGAACCGATCGTCACTCGCCATCACTGCACCTTGATCGAGGGCAATGACGCCAGTGGCCAAGTTGCTGCTCAGATGCAGGCCGACGATCGCTGTGACACCGTCGAGCACGCCGGCCCGCAAGAGTTTGTGCGCCCCTCCGTCAACAAGCTCTTCGGCAGGCTGAAACACGAGACGGATTTCACCGCGTAGACTTCGCCGTCTCTCCGACATGAGCTTCGCCAGTCCCAGAAGGATTGCAGTGTGTCCATCGTGTCCGCATGCATGCATGACCCCGGGCCGGGTGGAAGCGTATGGAACCGAACTCTCCTCCTGAATCGGCAGCGCGTCGATGTCTGCCCGAAGCGCGAGCACAGGCCCATTCATCGATCCGCGCAAGTGAGCCACCGTTGCCGTGTCCAGGGGCGTCTCGTACGGAATCCCCCAACCGTCGAGCAGTGATCGAATATACGCAGACGTCTGATGTTCTTGATAACCAAGCTCGGGGTTCGCATGCAAATGTCGGCGCCACCCACGCATATCCTCGTATAGCTCGGAATCTATACGAGACTGCCCCTTACCGGTGCCGTGATCCTGGTGGTTGGTGAGACTCATGCGGGCCTCTCGAACAGAACTCGGGGCACGTTCGACAGGGATTCAGCACCGTCGTCGGTGACTCGCACGACTTCGCTGAACACGTAGCCTTCGCCCGCTTCCCAGACGCCAATAATCACATGGAACGTCATATTCGTAACGATCTCTGTGTGGTCGTTATGTCCCAGGCTTGCGCCACCATCAGTCCAGTCAACTCCCACCGAATAGCCGATTCGTGACTGCTTCCGAATCTGATGTGGAAGGAATGCGACCTCGAACGCACGGGCGACATCGCTACAGGAGGCGCCGGGTCGAATGGCTTCAAGGGCCGCATGAAAGCCGTCGAGCACTCCACGGTGAATCTCTGCGAGTCGCTTCGGAGGCGTCCCTAGATAGACCGTCCGCGACAACGGACACACGTATCGGCGACGGACCGCCGCAATCTCGAAGTTGGTCTGCTGCTGAGCGGAGTATGCGTCGTCAGTCCATTTCAGATGCGGGGCGTTCGCGATGGGCCCTGCCGGCATGGTCGGCGGCTGACGCGGCGGTCCTCCTGGAATCGTCTCCGTCCCAGAGCACAGAGCCGCCATGATGGTTGCCGCGACGTCGCACTGCCTGGTGCCAACTGCGATCGAGCCGATGCCGGCCAGCATTGCTCTGTCCACGATCGCGGCCGCTTCTGCCATGTAGGCTAGCTCGCGCTCGGACTTGACACGCTTCTGCTTCGCGACAAGCCCCGTAGCATTGCACAGGCTTTCAACCCCAAGCGCGTCGACGAGCTTTCCGTAGTCGTGGTACCCAAGGCCTGGTCCTGAGATTTCGGCACCGATACGCGCTGAAGCTCCCACCGTGCCCTTCACCATCTCGCCGATAGCCTCCCACGGACTTCGTTCCGCAGAGCCGATGAAGCTCTCGGAATATCCGGCGAGCCTGCCCTCAGGGAGCCAAGTGCTGTCCGCGCAGAGCAGATCCATCTCCCGAAGGATCAGCAGCGGGTCGTCATCAAGAGTTACCAGCGCTGCCTGCGGCACGTAGGCGGACCAACCTTCGTATCCGGTGAGGTAGCACAGGTTGCCCTCTTGGAACACCAGCAAAGCGTCCAAGCCCGCTTCGGACATCGACTGCCTTACCCCGTCCAGTCGTGTCCGATATTCCCAAGTTTCGAACGCCTGCAAGTTGTTGCCTCCCGGTCCGATCGAATGCTGCAGAACAGTGTTCACGGACGATGCGATGGGTCGCGACCGACAATGTGGCCACATCGTCCGCTCAAAGTCAGCACAGTTTTTGCCATCGACCCTCGGCGGCCAAAGTACACACTGGAAGACAACGTCTGTGCAGCTCGCCGATCGCTTAGCCTGCGCCCCTGAGCATCGTCGATCAGGCCCGTCCACGCTTAGCCTTCGCTTAGCCTGGATGCACCGGTCCTATGGCAGGCGAGCAAGGGTCATAGACGCGAAATACCCTGCCCTGACTCATCGACGAGCACTCCAAGGCGATAGCCAACCTCGACGGCATCGGCGAAGACGAAAATGACGTGAAAGAAGCTCCACTACAACAGAGTCCGGGAAAGTCCAGTGGGATACCGTAGCCGCATATATCGGCGCGGCCGTCAGCGTTGATCCCGCCGCACCAGGCTGCAGACAGTGCCGGGATTGGAAGGCCACTTCCGGGAATCCGCACCTGGCATACCCGACCGGTGGCCGCGCGGATGGCGGCGCCCGCCATTGTCCGAGTGATCGCCGCCTCGCCACGGCTTCCGAACAGACGGCGGCCGATGCCCACGTCGTGCGGTCGGCCTCGCGCTGAGACACCTACCTGGAGCCCATGAGCCCGCCGCCACGATGTTCCGCGACCAGACGACCAGCCTGGGTTTGTCCGAACGCGAGACCGACAGGATGTGGCACCGGCTCGCCCAGATCTGCGTCGTCACAGGCGCAGGTCTCCTCTGCGCGTTATCTCGCCGGCCGCCAGCAGCACGTCGAAGCAGTCGTAGACCACGCTGCACACTCACAAATGCCCGGCATTCCAATATCTGACGTCGCCAGAGCAGATCACCGACCGCACCGCCGCCGACCAATACTTCGCGTCACCGAGAAAGCCGAAGCCCTCTACGACAAACACGAGCCCGCAGTCCTGCCCGCCGAAGACGAGCCTACCGAGATGCCCAAGCTCCGCGCCGAGGACCACCGCCGGATGCTCGGCAACGGCTACTACGTCCGGCCCGTCGAGTTGGATTGCCACTTCGAATCGAGCTGCGAATCCTGCACGCGTTCTTCGTCACCACCATCGAGTTCCGCCCCACGCCCGCCCAAACAGCGAGCCAACGCCCCGACAAGGGCCTGATCGGCCGACAGAAGGTCTTCGACGGGCTCCTTCGGCGAGTCGACGACACCGGGGCTTTGACACCAATCACCCACATAAGCGCTCGCGGTCTTCAATATTTCGTTGGCTATCTGAGGCCGTGCGGAGGGAAGAGAACCTTTCGAGGCAGGCCTGTAACCGGCCACGACCCGCGCACACGGGTCGGGCAGGCTTCTGATCAAGCCACCGAAGCGAGAACGGGTCGGCGTCGCCGTCTCGGCCGAGTGGACAGATCTTGGAAAGCGCAACTCGAAGGGGCGCTTCGACCACCACACCCCGCCCGCCTGCGATGGACCCGGGCGGGCGAGGGGTGCTGGGATCCCATGCGGTTCACCACGTGACCGGGACACGAACAGGACCGATCAACTGCCTATCTGCCGGGTACCACGGGATCTCGTCAAGAGGAACTGCGAAATCCAGATTCGGGAACCGATCTGCCAAACCTGTAAGCGCAACTTCCATCTCCAGCCTGGCTAGATGCTGCCCCAGGCATTGGTGCACCCCGTAACCGAACGACATGTGACTCGACGCACGCCGTGTGAAATCCAAGCGGTCCGGTTCCTCGAACACGGCAGGGTCGCGGTTAACCGCAGACAACAGCACGACGACGTTGTCATATGCCTTTATCACTGTTCCGCCGACCTCAATGTCCTCCAAGGCAGTGCGCACGTCGGGCGATTGATCGATTGTGGTGAACCGGAGAAGCTCTTCGACGATCTGATTGATCGGAGCCGAACCTGTCTTCAGTTCGTCCCACCGGTCACGATCCCTCAGGAGACTAACGACGCTGAACGCCAGACTGTGCGCCGTGGTTGCATGGGCGGCCTGAACGAGGAGCACCGCGGTGGTGGCCAGCTGCTCGTCGGTCAATTGATCGTCGGCAATAAGTGCACTTAGCATGTCTGAGCCTGGTTGCGCTCGCTTACGAGAAATCAACTGACGACCGAATTCATGGAAACTTCTGATGGCCGCGAGGTTGTCGTCGGCGGTGGCATCTGCGGCGTGGCGCACTAGTGCAAGCCGTTCAAACGTTTCGATCTCGCTATCGGGAAGGCCGAACATGGCGCATGTTACCAACGACGGAATCGCTTGAGCGAACACCTTAACAAAATCGACCGGCGGTCCGATTTTCTCCATCAGGTCGAGCCGATCCGACACGATCTGCTCGATGCGGGCTCGACGCTCGCCCACCCGGCGCACTGAAAAGTAGGGCGCAAGAATTCTGCGCAGCCGCAGATGTTCAGGCGGATCTGTGTAGAAGAAGCTCAGAGTGCCCGGCGGCTGCTCATGAAGGGTGCGTATCACCTCGGGGTTTCTAAACGCGTCAGCGAGCCTGCCTTCTTCGCCATAACGACCGATGAGCTCGCGCACAGACTGCGGGAAGGAGTCATCTCGTCGAATCGCATCGTAGAGTTGCGCCGCCTGACGCTCGGGGTGAGACGCTGGCGGGCCAGCTGGAAAGACAGACAGGCGCGGATCATTGAGCAGTATGCGAGCGAGTTCATGGTTCGTCACCAGCCACCCAACATGGCCATCCGGAAAAGTGAGTCTGCTTAGCGGCCGACTGTTACGAAGTGCCGTGATTTCACTCGGAGGGTTGAACGGACAGGTTCGCACCGATGGCAGACCCACCGGTTGGAGTTCTCTAGGATCAGACAAGTTTTCCACAGGTTCGAACTTTCACTTGATGAGTTTTTTACCGCTCGCCAGGTCTAGGTCGACTAGGCGACGTAAACGGGAACCAATGATACTCCCGCCCAACGAAGATGATCGACTCCACCTCGGGGGCGTCATAGACGTTACCAATGGTTGGGGCCGTTGTAGGCCCCATCAGTTGGTGCGGCCGTAGGCAGCCAGACTGAAGCGAGCGGGACGGCGATCACCGGCAGAGCGCCTCGATACTTGCGACTCACTTGGCATTCCGTTCTGCGCTTGCCGCACAGCGGCTACCGATGAACGGCGACTGTCTCGGAGCATCCGGCAAGATGCTCGCACGACGACTCTTAATGGGCTGGCACTCAGGGGCGCAAAACGCCAGTGGTCGAGCGCGTCGCAGAGACGGCTGCTGTAGATATGAAGAACCAGCACCGCACGATTATCCGCCGCTGCCATAACCGATGGTACTGGTTATGTTCCGGCATAGATCCTGCAACAGTCGGCGGTTCAGTTCAACGATGATGCCGACGCCTGGCTCGGATCTCGTAGGCGAGAATGTCGAGTTAATCTTGAAACGACCCACACTCCAGGTCGCGCACGTGCTCACCGGCCGGACTATCACACTTAGCGCTCAACTGCCCGATCAACGACTCGCTAGTCGAAATCCATTGGCCGCTACCTGCGACAGGCCGCGACAGGTAGCTGATCTCGAGACGGTGCTGAGACTCACGGAACCGGGGCGGAGTTGCCATCCTTCGAAAGCGCCGGCGACATCTGCCAGACGAGATCGCGTTCGGCCCGTGTCTCCCTTGGCATGTTCCAACCGAGCACGCCCGTAACAACGCCACTACGAGTGAAGTGCGCCAAGAAGCGTCCTTCGGCGAAGTCACCTTGCGTGACAGTGACTTGACAATCGGCATCGAAGAATCCATACGCCTGGATTCGTGCGTCGTATTGATCTGTCCAGAAGTACGGGATCGGCTTGAACGTTTCCTCAGCACCAAGGAGGTTCGCGGCAGCGTTGATGGCCTGCTCAGTGGCGTTCAACCGGTGTTCGACTCGAACGTAGCTCCCGGTTATCTCGTGCCACCACCGTGCAACATCGCCAGCTGCGTATACCCCTGGAGCTGCGCGGCAAGTGGCGTCACAGAGCACGCCGTCGTCGATCTTCAACCCGCTGCCTCTCAGCCAGTCCGTGGCAGGAACGGACCCGATTGCCACGAGCACTAAATCAGCAGGAAGGACCGTTCCGGTCGCCAGTTGGACTCCAGTGACTGCTGTGTCACCGATCAACCGCCGCACGCCAACCCCGCACTGGAGTGTCACGCCGTGCTCTTCGTGCAGCAGGGCGATGCGTCGACCTATCTCCCGACCAAACTGGCGAAACAGCGGGACTGGGAGAGCGTCGACAATGCAAACCTCCAGGCCCCTCCTTTTGGCCACCGCGGCTACTTCGCAGCCCATGAAACCCCCGCCGACTATCACCAGACGGCGTCCGGAATGTAGCTCGTCCCGCAACGCGACTGCGTCATCGATAGTCCGCAGTACATGTACGCCCGCGAGTTCGTGGCCGACGGATAGCCGCCGCGGGGTGACTCCGGTCGCGATTATTAGTCCGTCGTATGGCACCTTGTTTCCGTCGTCCAACTGGACGCATGAATCTGTTACATCGATTGACGTGGCACGACAGGCCAGGCGGACATCTGCCTGAAGGAGCCCGAGCGCTGCCTCATCGCGAAGGGTCACACGTTCGGCGTCCCAGGCCCCGGACAAGACCTGTTTGGACAATGGCGGACGGTCATATGGGAGGTGGCCTTCATCTCCGATTAAGTGGATCGAGCCGTCAAAGCCGTGACGTCGAAGCGTTTCAACAGCGGTCACGCCCGCGACCGATGCGCCGACAACAACCACACGCTCCAGTTGGCGGCTCACTCGATGATCCGAATTGCCGCAGCGGGGCAGATCATGGCTGCTTCTCGTGCAGCGTCGTGGTACTCAGCCTCTGGGGACGCGTTGAGTAGAATAACCACCCCGTCGTCATCGGACTGGTCAAACAGTTCGGCAGCAGCTCGCACGCACTGCCCGCCCCCAACGCATGCGTCGGTGTCGACTTCGATCTCCATTTCTCCTCCTGTGCCGTTTGGCTGTGTCATTCCAATCGAGCGTCCCGTACGGTCGATTGAGCTCGCACGATAGACCGGCGGACGAAAATGTCGCCTTCCCTTGTGGGCGATCCTCGCGGTGCCTTAGCTAACACTGATGCCACAAGAACTTTAGGCAGACTCGCGCTCATCCCCTCACGCTGGCCGGTGTTTGGTTAGGCCACATAGTCGTCGCAGTTGCGCGCGGCTGCCTTTCGCTCCTGAAATATTGCCAGCCACATCTTCCGCTGTCGTGTTGGAGCTTCGCGACCGACAACCTGTGGACTATGAGGACTTCAGTTCAACACAGTTTTTGCTCCGACCGGATGCAAGTATCGGTCACTGGCCGTTAAGACTCACGGCGCAGACGATGGTTGGGTTCGCAGCCTCAGTGGGTACAGCTGTCCTGGGATCTGATTTGGTGGATGTCGCGCGCTCGGTCGTCAGCAGCCGACGTTGGATTCTGGTGACCATAGTCGGCTCAGACGTGCACGAGAGTCGCTGATGGCCTTGCGCCCCGCTGGATCGCGGGCGTCTTTGCCGGGAAAAGGTTCTGGGGCTCCGGGCACATGTGATGAGTTTCTGCCATTGGTCTCCGGGGACCAGTCGGCGATTCCGTTTCCTCGGAAGAGTCGTTCTCAGTTTCGACGCCGACTAAGGCCCACATCATGTTCACGTAGTTCGCTATTGTCCTGAGTCATAAATAGGCCATCGGTTGTTAAGATTGGTCATGGCAACTCGTGGTCCGAGACCGGCGGACGTTGTGCTGACCGAGACCGAACGCGCAGAACTCAAGGGGTGGGCGCGGCGACGCAAGACCGCCGCAGGTTTGGCGGTACGGTTGCGAATCACCCTCGCTGCTGCCGATGATGGATCGAATACCGAAGTGGCGCAGAGGCTGACCAGATCCTCGACTCCATCGCACACTACTGCGCCAGAATTAAAGACTCAGGACGCTAGCGAGGTCGCGGCTGCAAGTTGCGGCCGCGTTGTGCGTCGGCTTCGGTAAGGGCGGCCGTTCGCTGCATTGCTGGCGTGACCGTCGACCTCGGCGATTGACCGAATTCCCGGAATCGAACTACCGCCGAGGTGCGCTCCGCGGACGTCTGCGCGAGCTTGTCGATTGGCTGCAGACCGACTGCTAAGCGGATGTGCGATGGCGATCCGCGCCATTTCAGTATCTAGTAAAGACATTTCAGCATCTAATAGAGTGAGGTATGCGATCGCCAATCTACCGGGTACGGCACGTAGAACTGACTAGCGCGGTCGCCCTGGTACTTGAGGTGGGTACCTTTCGGAAGCCAGATCACGTCGCCTCTGGTTCCTTCGACTGCCCGACTGTAGTCCATTCCGGTCAGCAATCTCAGGGTGCCGCCCAGCACGATAAGTACCTGGTCGTAGTGTGTCTGCCAGGTGATCGAGCACTGATCGTAGGTTCCAATGCCAGCGCCTATCGTGCTGCTAGTTTCGGGTCCAATCAGCCGGCACACGGAAGAGTATCCACCCGCGTGGATGTGCATCTGTGAGAAGTGCATATCCGAGCTCTTGAACTGGAGGGGCTGCGCTGGCTCAGAATCTTCTCCGTCGTCTGCGCCAGGTGCCGCGCCATTGAGCGGGTAGAAACCTGAGAAGACCTTTGCGTGCTCACCCTCATACTTGAGCCGAGTTCTCTTAGGTAGCCATAGGACGTCGCCGAATCTTGCCTCCATGACTCGGCTGAAGTCGTCACCTGTTCGGACTCGGAAAACACCGTCGAGCACCACAATGGCCTGATCATCGGTGGTCGTCGCCTCAATCGAACAGTCGTCGTATGTACTGATTGTGGCACCGATTGTGTCGCTGATATTCCGGTTGACCACCGTACACGTCGAGACGTAGCCGCCTGCCTCTGGGCAGACCTGCAAGAACTCCATGTCCTCGCTCGTAAAACGGCGCACATCGGTCGTGTGCGGTCCAGACATACCCGAGAACCCTTCCTGAGAGATCGAACCAACCAGTGTGAAGGACGGTCGCTGGCCGACACGTCAGACACTCGTTCGCCCGAAGCAAGCCAAACATCACAAACGTCGCGGTATTCAGCCTGCCGTTCGCGATCGTCATCGTGACGGGACAATTTTGCTCCCCTGACATGACGGAAGCGACCCACAACATGTTGAATTTTTCGGGGCCCGGCACAGCACAGTTTACGATTGTCGCCTTCGGGTGACCGGTGGACGACGGTAGGGGTTCAGGCGATGACCGCATTCAGGACGACCGCCACTCGGTACATGATGGCGAGTTTGTCGTAGCGAGTTGCCAGGCCCCGCCTTTGCTTCAAGTGGCAGGACCGGCGTTCGATGACGTTGCGGCCGCGGTAGTCGGTGGAGTCGAACTCCGGTCGTCGGCCACCGCGTAGCCACGGCGACGACGGTGCCCGGCCTGATCCGACGGCTCGGCGACCACTGCGCCGAGCTCGCGACGCCGCAGCAGCTCCCGATTCGCGCGTGATGAATACGCCCCTTACCGGCGAGCAGTTCGTTTCTCTCGGAACGATTCGGGGTCCAAACGTTCACCGACGCTGCCTTGGCCGTAGGCCGGAGCGCGTGTGGGTGGAATTGTCGAGGCCACACCAACGTCGCGACGGTCGGGGACTTGGTGGCGGCGGGGCTGGGGGTGACCACGCTGTCCGCCCTGGTTCGTGCGCTGATCAGCCGGTTCCTGCAGGTTTACCGGAGATGGTGCACGAACGCCTCACGACAGGCCCGCACTGCGGGACGATGCTCAGCGCCCGCGCGGCAGACCAGTGAGATGCGCCGGCGCTGGTGAGTGTCAAGCAGTGTCGACGGCGCGAGCTGCGTGCGGGCGTCGCGGACGAGCAGGTCGGGAAGAAACGCCGCGGCCAGGCCAGCCTCGACCATTCGCAGGTGGAAGAGCAGGTCAGGGGATTCGTAGGCGATGTCGGGCTCGAATCCGTGCTGCAGGCACAACCGCCGCGCCCAGCCGTGCGCTTCGGTCCCGCTGGGTTCGAGCACCCAGCGGGTGCGGCGCAAGCCTTCGAGGGTGTCGACCTCGAGGTCGGCTGGCAGGTAGGCGCGGACCGGGTCGTGCGTGAGCAGAACCGCATGCAGGTCGGCGGGCATCGTCTCAGAGGCGCCCGGATAGCTGTCTGCCACGAGCACGTCGATGCGGCGAGAGGACAGGAGGAGTAGTCCATCCTCGGGCTCGACTTGCCGGAATCGGACGTCCAGCGCCGGGTGTCGTCGCTGAAGCGTGCCGATGACCTGGGGCACGGTGGTGCGGCTGATCGTCGTGAAGGCCGCGATCCGCAGGGTCCCCCGGACTTCGCTGTCACCGGCGGCGAGATCAGCTTCAGCCTTCTCGAGAATCGCCAGGATGCCATCGACGTGGTGCACGAGCTCTTCTGCCGCCGGGGTCAGCCGTACACCACGCCCAACCTTCTCCAGCAGGGGTACCCCGGCGTCCTTCTCGAGCAGGCCGAGTTGTTGGGAGACGGCGGAGTGTGTGTATGACAGCGCTCGCGCCGCGGCGGTGATACTGCCGCGTAGTTTGACTTCACGCAGCAGCACGAGGCGGTGGACGTCCAACATGCATGCAGGCTAGCCGCTGGCTCGACCACACAGCCGCGGATGCAGACATTCTCGATGCAAGCGCTGAGCCCGGGTCCATGATGTCTGCGGACTCAGCAGATCCAGGCGGACATGTCTCATCCTGCCTTGTGCGGATATCACGCGCCGGAACTCGGCACGGCACGTGCGATTCGGGTGCGCCTCACCGGCACCGACGTACCCAAGACGTTAGCGCCGCCCCGATCGACAGTTCTCTCAGCGCAATGCACCGGTCCCACAATTCCTGCTATTTGTCATTTTATCTAACAGATTATCGTCAGTAAACGTCGCTTTTATTTATGCATCGTTGTACTTAGTGTGATGTCGACCGACTTGCTGAATGGAGCACATCATGGCCGGTGGCCAGCCCTTCCTCGCTCATCGGGCGGCCGATCTCGTCGGGTCGATCATCGACTCGTCGACGTCGCTGCTCGCACGCCAGACCCACGACATCGTCCGTTTCGCGATGGGCGCCCCCAGTGACGACCTCATGCCCGTCGAGCTCCTCGACCGCTATGCCGCGCACGCGGTACCCGGCAAATACAGCTACGGGGCCACCGAAGGCGAACCTGCGCTGGTCGAGCAGATCGTGAAACTTCAGGCCGCCCATGGGATCACCACCACCACCGAGCGGATCACGGTCACCACCGGCGGCATGCAGGGCCTCGACCTGGCCTGCAAGCTGTTCATCGATCCCGGTGATCTGGTCATCGTCGAGGGCCCCACCTACACCAACGGCAATGCCACCGCCCTGTCCTACGGCGCCGACCTGCTCGAGGCCCCGGTGGACGAGGACGGCCTCGTCGTGGAGGCCCTGCCCGACCTCATCGCGCAGGCCGGTCGGACGCCCAAGTCGATATACACCATCCCGAACTTTCAAAACCCCTCCGGTGTCACACAATCACAGGGGCGCCGCGAGCGGCTCCTCGAATTGGCCGCCGAGTGGGGGTCGGTCATCATCGACGACGACCCGTACGGGCTGCTGCGCTTCGAGAACAATCCGATCCCCGAATTCAGCCAACTGGATCCCGGTAATCCGCAGGTGTTCTCGGTGCGCACTTTCTCCAAGATCCTCGCCCCCGGCTTGCGGATCGGCTGGGTCGACACCGACCCCGGCTTGCAGCCTCTGCTGATCAACGCCAAGCAGGCCATGGACACCTGCACCAGCGTTCCCACCCAGCAGATTGTCACCGCCTTCCTCGCCGGTGAGCACCTGCAGCCTCATCTCGACCGGGTGCGCGGCATTTATCGTGAGCGTAAGGAGGCGATGCGCGCCGCCCTGCGCCGCCACTTCGGCGACGCGGTGCGTGCCACCGATCCCGACGGCGGGTTCTTCCTGTGGGTCACGTTCGCCGACAAGAGAATTGACACCCAGGCGCTGTTCGAGATCGCCCTGGCCGAAGGCGTGGCCTACATTCCCGGTCCCGCCTTCTCCGTGGGCGGCAACTTCCACGATGCACTGCGCCTGTGCTTCGCGACCTCCACCCCCGAGCGCATCGACGAGGGCGTGGCCCGACTCGCACGCGCCGTCGACTTGATCGGAGCCACCCGATGACCCACCGCACCGCCATCGTCACCGGATCCACCTCCGGGATCGGCCACGAAGTGGCCCGCCGTCTGCACGCCGACGGGTTCAACGTCGTGATCACCGGGCGGGACGAGACCCGCGGCAAGCAGGTCCTCGACGAACTCGACGAGCACGCCGTTTTCGTCCCGCTCGATCTAACCGCACCCGGAGCGCCGGCCGCCCTGGCCGAGCTTGCCCTCGACGCGTTCGGCCGTCTCGATGTCGTGGTGAACAACGCCGCCCAAGACCACACCGCAGATCTGCTCGACGTGTCCGTCGACGACCTACGGCACGTGTTCGAGGTCAACACCATCGCCGCGATCGCCGTCCTCCAAGAAGCGGCGAAGCGGATGGAGCACGGCGGCGCCATCATCAACATCACCTCGCGGCTGGCCTCGATCGGCGTGCCGACCATGAGCGTCTACAGCGCGGCGAAGGGCGCGATCAAGTCGCTCACCACCGCTGCCGCGGTGGAGTTGGCCGACCGCAACATCCGGGTCAACGCCGTCGCGCCGGGAATGACGCGGACCCCGCTGTATGACACCTGGGTCAGTGAGCAGGCCGACCCCGAGCAGACCGTCCGCGACGTCGTCGCCGGCATCCCCCTCGGCCGGCTCGCCGCCCCCGCCGACGTCGCCGCCGCGGTGAGCTTCCTCGCCTCCGAGGGCGCCTCCTACATCACCGGGATCTCCATCCCCGTCGACGGCGGCTACACCGCCCGCTGAGCCACCTCGGTGTGCCGGCGGCCTGACGCCCGATACCTCGGTGTGCCGGCGCTGGTGCTCGATCCGATCGGACTCGACTCCTCTTGCCTCGAAAGGAAATACCCGTGTCCCCCACTCCCGCCGTTCTGGACGGTCCCGCCCTGTGGTCCGCCCAGGCCCACATCCCGTCGGTCCTCGGCCGCCAGCTCGTCATCGAACGCGGTGAGGGCAGCTTCCTGCACACCACCGACGGCCGCCGGCTGTTCGACGGCACCGCCGGCCTCTGGCATGCCAACATCGGCCACTCCCATCCCGCGCTCGCCGCCGCCGCGCACGCCCAGATGCTCAAGCTGGAGACCTACCACATCTTCGGCAGGTTCGCCAACGACCAAGCCCTCGGGTTGGCCGAGCGCCTCGCCGGCCTCTCGCCCATCACCGATCCCAAGGTCATTCTCAACTCCGGCGGCTCCGACGCCATCGACGTCGCCTGCAAACTCGCGCGCCGTCACTGGCAGCGTGAAGGACGACACAGCAAGACCATCATCCTCAGCCGCGAACACGCCTACCACGGCCTGCACGCCTACGGCACCAGCATCGCCGGTCTCGACTTCAACCGGGAGGGCTACGGCACCGAATCGCTCGTACCCGACACCGCCCGCGTTCCCGTCCACGACGTCGACGCCCTCACGGCCACGATCGCCGAACTGGGTGCGGAGAACATCGCCGCCATCGTCACCGAACCCATCCAGGGCACCGGCGGGGTCAACCCGCCGGCACCCGGGTACCTCGAAACCCTGCAGCAACTGTGCCGGAAACACGACATCCTGTTCATCCTCGACGAGGTCATCACCGGGTTCGGCCGCACCGGCACCATGTTCGCCGCCGAACGCTTCGGCCTGCAGCCCGACCTGGTGACCTTCGCCAAGGGCGTCACCTCCGGCTACGCACCCCTCGGCGGCGTCCTGGTCGCCCCGCGCATCTGGCAGCCGTTCTACCGGGGCGACGCCGCTACCCCGATCTTCCGGCACGGCGCCACCTACGCCGGGCACGCCACCGCCTGCGCCGTGGCCGTGGCCAACCTCGACGTCCTCGACGGCGACAACCTGCTGCACCGCGTCACCGAGCTGGAGCAGCTCCTCGACAGCCGGCTCAAGCAGCTCGCCGCCCGCCGTCCCAGCGTCACCGACGTCCGGGTCGCCGGCTTCCTCGGTGGTGTCACCCTCACCGAGGACATCAAGGCCGAACGCGCCGCCGACGCCCTGATCGAACTCGGGTTCATCTCCCGCCCGCTGCGCGGCAACACCCTCCAGCTCAGCCCGCCGTTCATCACCACCGACGACGAGCTCACCGCATTCGTCGACGCCATCGATCACGTCCTGTCCGAGGAGGAAACCCGGTGACCACGGACCTGGATTCAGGCACCAATACCCCGCTCGCCGACGCGAATCCGAGACGTGTGGTTGCTGTCGACGCGGTCGTTCGGAATCTGCAGCTGCCCAGCGGTCCCCGCCGGTTCGATGTTCTCAACCCCGCCACCGGCGACGTCGTCGCCGCCGTGCCTGACGCCGACCCGGCCGAGGCGCTGGACGCGGTGACCCTAGCCGAGGCCGCCGGCCGCGACTGGGCCGCCCGCACCCCACGCCACCGCGCCGACATCCTGCGCCGCTGGTACGACCTGATCGTCGAGCATGCCGAGGACATCGCCCTGCTCATCACCCGCGAGATGGGCAAACCTCTGGCCGAGGCGCGGGGCGAGGTCACCTACGGCAGCGACTTCGTCCGCTGGTACGCCGAGGAGACCGTCCGCCCCGGCGGCACCGTCCGCGACGTGCCTGCCGGGGGCGGCACCCTGCTCACCCGCCGCGCCCCCGTCGGCCTGTCGGTGCTGATCACCCCGTGGAACTTCCCGCTGGCGATGGCGACCCGCAAGATCGCCCCCGCCCTCGCCGCGGGGTGCCCCGTCGTGATCAAACCCGCCGCGCTCACACCGCTCACCACCTACTACGCGGTCAACCTGGCCCGGCGGGCCGGCGTCCCCGACGACCTCATCCAGATCGTCAGCACCACCAACGCTTCCGGCTTCAGCGAAGCCGTGCTGCCGGACCCGCGGGTGCGGAAGGTCTCGTTCACCGGCTCCACCGGTGTCGGCAAGGTGCTGCTGCGCCTGGCCGCCGACAACGTGCTGCGCTCGTCGATGGAACTGGGCGGCAACGCACCCCTGCTCGTGTTCGACGACGCCGACCTCGAACGCGCCGTCGACGGTGCCTACGCGGCCAAGATGCGCAACGGCGGGCAGTCGTGCATCGCCGCGAACCGCATCTACGTCCAAGACGGCATTGCCGATGCCTTCGTCGAAGGACTCACCGAGAAAATGGCCGCCGCACTTGTCGGCGACGGCCTCGCCGACAACGTTGCTCTCGGCCCCCTGATCGACGGCCGTGCCGTGACCAGCATGCGACAGCTCGTCGACAACGCCGTCGGCCACGGCGCCACCGTGCGCACCGGCGGCCACACCCTTGCTGGTGCCGGCCACTTCTTCCCGGCGACCGTGCTCGACCACGTCCCCGCCACCGCCGATATCAGCAGCAGTGAGATCTTCGGCCCCATCGCGGCTATTCAGCGCTTCCGCACCGAAGCCGAAGCTGTGCGCAGGGCCAACGCGACCGAATTCGGGCTTGCCGGTTACGTGTTCACCGACAACCTCGACCGGGCCCTCAACGTCGCAGATGCTCTCGAGACCGGCCTCGTCGGTATCAATCAAGGCGTCCCCTCCAACGCCGCCGCACCGTTCGGCGGCATGAAGCAGTCCGGCCTCGGCCGCGAAGGCAGCGCCGAAGGCCTCGACGAATACCAAGAGGTCCGCTTCTACAACATCGCCCGCCGCGGCACCCACTAATCACGCCGCCTCACCATCTAAAGGACGAACACGATGCGTATCTCGACCGTCAAGGAAATCAAGACCAAGGAAGGCCGCGTCGGCATCACCCCCGCCGGCGTCGCCGTGCTCGTGCAGGACGGCCACACCGTCTTCGTCGAGCACGACGCAGGCACCGTCGCCGGCTTCACCAACGACCAGTACGAGAAGGCCGGCGCCAAACTCGTCGACCAAGGCGAAGCCTGGGCCAACGCCGACCTGCTCGCCAAGGTCAAAGAACCCATCGCCGCCGAGTACCAATACCTGCGCGGCGACCTCACCCTGTTCACCTACCTGCACCTGGCCGCGGACCGCCACCTCACCGAAGCGCTCCTGCGCGCCGAAACCCTTTCCATCGCCTACGAAACCGTGCAGAACCACACCGGGCTGCCGCTGCTCACCCCCATGAGTGAAATCGCCGGCCGCCTCGCAGCACACGCCGCCGCCACCTACCTCACCGGTCCCGAAGGCGGGCCCGGGCGTCTGCTCGGCGGCTCCCCCGGCGTCACACCCTGCCGCGTCGTGATCATCGGCGGCGGCGTCGTCGGCACCCAAGCCGCCCTCCTCGCCCTCGGAATGCAGGCCGAGGTCACCATCCTCGACACCTCGGCCACCCGCATCCGCGAACTAGACACCCTCTTCGGCGGCCGCGCCCGCGTCGTCATGAGCGACCCCGCCACCCTCGATCACGAGCTCGCGACCGCCGACGTCGTCATCGGCGCCGTACTCGTCCCCGGCAAAGCCGCCCCCAAGGTCCTGCGCCGCGACCAGCTCACCCAACTGCTCACCGGCGCCCTGCTCATCGACGTCGCCATCGACCAGGGCGGCGCGTTCGAAACCTCCCACGCCACCACTTACGCCGACCCCATCTACACCCTTGACGACGTCCGCCACTACTGCGTCGCCAACATGCCCGGCGCAGTCCCGCAAACCTCCACCCGCGCACTGACCAACGCAACCTTCCCCTACCTGCGGCTCCTCGCGGGCACCGGACCGGAACACGCCATCGCCGAGGATGCTGCGCTCGCCCTCGGTGTCAACACCCGCTCCGGGGCAATCACCTACGACGGCGTCGCCGAAGCCTTCCCCGACCTGCCTCGCATCCGTCAGTAACCCAACAACTAGAAACTGCGAGGCGGTAGGTGCTATTGATGATCTCGCCATCGACTGTCATCGGCAGTTCGGGGTGTCCAGCCTGATGGGGACCATGTCCGCAGACCCGCGTGTCGTCGCGGGCCTGCGGGCGGTGACTTGCGCGGTGCGCCTGGTGACCGTAATGGTCGTAGCCTGGAGCGTCAACATGACCCTGGCCTGTCGACTTTCATCGCCACCCCTGCACAAAGCTGTGTGGGATAAGCAATGTGCCGGTCACGTGAGAACGTCTGGCATAACCGCATATGGACCTCACTTCAGCGCGAACACCGAATCTCGCCGGCCTCCTCAACCCCGAACAGATGTGTGACACCTCATGAACCCCAACGAATATCGCCAATTGCGCCAGAGGCGACGCGACGCTTGGATCGAAGCCAATCGCACACGCAAACATCCCGACACCGAGGCGGAGACTCTCATCGACTTCGCCAGGGCGTGGGCACCCTACGGGGGCGCCAGCGAGGAGGAAATCCTCGTCCACTTTGGCATGACCAGATACCGGTTCATCGAACGCTTATGGCAGATAATCTCCGAATCGAGCTGCACCCAAGAAGAGATACACACTCTTGCAAGCGCATACCCGCACCGCCGCCGCACCGGCGACACTGTCGTTCCAACACGTTCCGAGAACTTGCAAGGCTAAACGAACGCAGTCAGGATGTGAAAACAGCAAACAGTCCAGTGACATTTCTCGACTTCACGCTTCCCGGGGAACCTCCTGGAGCGCGCCCGCCCGAAACGTTTTCAGCCGCCTTCTCAATTGATAACAGAGATATACAACCACTTCTGAGCTCCAGCTGGCCGTACTTCTGCAAGGCATCACATCGTCCGACCACATCTATGCACTGTCCGGAATGACAGCGCTCGATCGAGATCCCCCGCAAGAGCAGACCATATAGGCACCGGGCCATAGTCCATTCCCACACGGTAGCCCCGTGCCGGCGGTCCGCTTTGGCACTCAGTTCAGGACGTCCGGGGATCTGCGAGCTGGGCTACGGCGCGAGTCTGAGGACGTCAACCAAAGAAGCACTCTTCGACTCGCGCACCAACAGGAAGTTCACCAGTGCTATTCCTTCTAATTCACGCCGTCATCGCGGTGATGTCGATGCTCCTGCGCGGCCGGGTGCCCAATACGGGATCGTTTCTTACAATCCTCGCTCAAACATCTGCAGCCGAACGATGGTTTGCTGCCTGTATCCTCGAGCCTGATGAGACCGCTCAGACAATGCGCGGGGACCAGAGTCGACTTCAACAAGACGCAAGGGCACGTAGCGAAATCGGATCCGGATTCGCTCGTCTATGAAAGTTTGTTTGAATCGGACGGTCGCGGAAGCCGCCTTCGATATCTGCCGAGTAGTGGATCGCATACCAAAGGCGTCAGTCTGCCCGCAGAGGATCAGACGCAGACTGTCCAACCATCTTGTCGATATTTACCGGTCTTCCCGTGACGTCGAGAAGGTATTTTAGGGGAACTCTCGGCGCCAGCTCTCGGAGAATCAGCTCGTGCTCAACGACATCGAACACCGCCAGTTCAGTGATGATCCTGTCCACTTGCCAGGCTATGGGGGCCGACGCATGGCATGAACCCACAATACGAGGGGTGCCGTCACGGTCCGTGTGCTCCATGACAATGGTCTTCCAGTTTGCGGCCCTCGTCGCGCGGAGAGCGTGGATCGCGCCTGCCCAGGCGGTGGCTTCAGCGGACAAAAAGGCAAGGTCGCCCATTGAGGTGACCCTCATCGAGCACGTGGCCGAGGTCTGCCCGCAGGTGGGCCGAGAGTAGGGCGTGGCGGATGAGAGAAGCGCTGGATCAACCACTGCTGCTGCGGATCCAACGGTCAGATACCCGGTACCGCCGTCGGATGGGAAGCGGTTCAGTCTCGAGCTGGTGAAATCGTGGCAATGCCCGGACCAAAGAATCGGAAGCCCAAGTCCGAACGATTCTCGCGTACAGACAATTATCTCGGATTGCGCCCGCGTGAGCAGCTGCTGCCGAGTCCAACCCATCTGCGGGAGTCTAGTCACGGAATTCCTTTAACAGTTGTTCCATATCTACGCCTCCGCTTCCCGCAGATAGACGCTGACACTATGGAAAGCGAGATGACAGGATTTGTAGCCGCGGACGTCTGAGGTCAGGATGAACCGAGAGGCCTCCCGGCCAGCCCACTCGTGCACGGTCACACCGTGAGCGGTCGGGACATCGTCGAGTCATGCAGCTATCCCGCAGAGGGGTTGACATCGACGATGCGAATGGTTGCGCGCCGGAAGTGCGCGCTACTCCCAGCACCGGTGCAGAGTTCTAGCTCAACAGATAAATCAAGCGGCACCTATCCGAGCATGTGGCGCGTCATCATCGCCGACGACCACTTAACAATAGAGGAGCACACTGACTTCCCGGAGACCTTGCTATGCACCCACGGTGAGGCGTCGTAGCCGGAGGCTGAGGTCGAGGATCAGTCGGTCTTCGGCGCGGTCGAGGTCGCGGCCGGTCAGTTCTTCGATCTTGCGGAGTCGATAAATTAATGAATGCCGGTTGAGAAAGAGCCGACGGGATGCTGAACTGGTGTTGCCGAGTTCCTCGAGGTAGATCTCCAAGGTGTGTATGAGGTGGCCGGAACTGTTTGTGTCGTACCGCACCAGTGGGTCGAGTGCCGCGGCCGTGACGCGTGATGCCTCAGGATCTCGTGTCAGGCTCGCCAAGATGAAGAACGGCTCCAGCATGTGAGCGTCGCTGACGGTACCGGTGCCATGGAGCGCGCGTCCGATCTCGGCGGCACGGCGGGCGCGCGACAGCCCATCTGCCAGGGTTCGCACCGTCACGGCCTGATCGGCGATTCCCCAAGTCAGTGCCTGATTGGGCAGTTCTGCAGTGACTCGCTGAATCAGTTTGGCCGGGCTCAATACAGGCGGAGCGTTCCCCGGAACGAGGATCATGACTTCCCGACCTCGGCGCGTAGCATGTAGGCCCCCGACACGTCCTCGGCGCCGAGCTTGATCGACGACCTTGTCCAGCAGGCTGGTGTGCTCACAGTGCTCACTCTGGCCGAGGATGAGCCGGTACTGATGATTTAGTGAGTAGCCAAGCAACGTGGCCTTGGTAGCAATCTCTTGGGCAGTGAGCTGACCGCTGCCGAGTTCCCAAAGGAAGTCACCATGTACGCGTGCTTCTGCTTCGGCGACGGACTGTCGGCGCAGGAGTTCGATGGCGACGGCGGCACCTGCGTGCTGGAGTGCGCGCCGTTCCCCGCCGAGGCTGTTGGCGTGGCGTCCGTCGCCGATAGCGAGTACATATCCCAGCACGCGGTCATGAGATCGCGCCGTCGCCGCCAGTACGGCCGGTAGGCCGAGTGGTTCCACCGCGAGTGGCGTCAACACCGTATCCGTCTCGAGGCTCGCACGGAGCTGTCGCTGTACCCGTGCCGACATGTCGGCTAGACGTGTAGCCAGTTCACTGGGACTGACTAGTGTTTGGGCGCGGGGACCGAGGGACAGCGGCCCGAGTCCGGCGTCCAGTATTACGACCGGACGGCCCACCAGTTTCTCGGTGGCTTCGGTCACCGCCGCCAAACCGTCCCCGCATAGCAGGGCACTTGTAAGGTCCGCAGGCAGCTGGTTACTCGCCGCAGACGCAGCGTAGCGGTCGGTCAGCAGTCGGTCCGCGAGGGTACGGACGACATCTGCGAAACGGAGTTCCCATGGCAGCTCGATGATCGGGAAGGCAAGCCGGTCACCGAGATCGAGAACTCCGGCCGGTACTGCCTCGAAAGGTGCGCCTTTGCCCACACAGACACACAGGGCGGAAGCTCCGGCATCTGCGATCTCACTGACGAATCGAGTGAAACCAACCTCATCGTAGGTGGCTCCGATGGTCAGCACGAGCTCGCCCGGTGCGACGAAGTCTTCGACAGGTCCCTCCATGACGGCGACCCAGCCCACGTATCGTGTCCGGATTCCATCACTGCCAGCTACCACTCGGCCTTGGTCGAGGGGCGGAAGCCTCAGTGCAGCTTCAACCAGCAGCCCCTGACCTGTAACAGCCTCATCAACATCGGACTCAATGAGTGCGCTCCCCCTCCAATTGCCACCGAAAAAGCTGCATTCAGCCGCGGCCTCTAGAACTTTCATGGCAGCCCGTCCTTTCTCGAAACGTCTGTCGCGCGGCGCGCGGTGCACCATCGTCGTTGGACACGATCGACCCCTCGCCGGAGGAAGGAACCCGTTCGAGAGTCTTGACCTGGCACGACGAACAATTGGTACTCAGCGGCGCGAGAAGCGTGGCGCAGTTCTTACAACGCCGAATCATCAGGGTTGTCTCATGGACTGCTTGACGGTGCTGTTCTCCGTCGTGAACTCTGTGGTCTCATCAGAATCCTCTCTGTCGCCTCAGCCTCCTGTGTGCCGGGCGCTACCCGTGAGGGCCGAACTACCGCGGAGATACCTATTTCCGCTACGGGGCAAATCAGGAAGGGATGGGTCGGCATTGCCACCAAAGTCTCCGCCTGGCAGCACGCCAGTCGGACTCCCTTCGGCGCGGATCGACGGACAGCGTCGGATGCGTGTCGGCGGGCCTGGGATGCTCCAATGCACTACACCCTGGTCGTCAAGACCAGCTCGCCAAATCCGACATCGTCCCGACCGCGGCGAACCTGGCCGACCAGTTCCGGGTATTCTCCTCGAGCTCGAGGGCGCCTGCGAGCTGTTCTGCGCCACGGTCAACGCCACCCGCCGCATCCCGGCGGGGATGCTCGGCGAAGAATGCGTCCACCTGCCCCGGTACCACCGCCCCGCACACCCTCATCTGCGGTGTGACCCGGACCGTCCCGGATAACACCCGATGATCACTTTCGAGTACGGCCGGTGCCCCAGAGTCTCCAAGGACGGACCCTGTGGGGCGCACCCACTGCGCCGGTTCTGGTGAGCAGTCATCGTCGTGGGAGGGACGTCATTGGGGGAACGAGGGAAATATTCGCCGGAGCTGCGGGAGCGGGCGGTGCGGTTGTATCGGGAGTCCGAGCCGAGGCCGGTGATCCGGCGGCTGGTGGAGCAGCTGAACGTGCAACCTTCAGGCGCTTCAGCACTGGATCGCTAGACCGCGGCCGATCACGGCGAGAGTGACGACCGGCCGTCGAATCGACGCTGGAGGAAAGCCGGCGGTTGGCCCGAGAGAACGCTGAACTGCGCCGTGTCAACGACGTACTCCGCGTGCGACTGTGTTTCTCGCAGCCGAGATCGACCCGACCCGGACGCGGACATGAGGTTCATCGACGCCCATGACTTCCCGGTCGGTCTCGTACTATGGGTCCTGCAGATTGCCTCGTCGACGTACTACGACCGGCGAGCGCGAGCGGTCTTACCTGCTGGGCGCCGAGGGGGAGGATACCGAGCTGCTGGCCTTGATCGACGAGATCCGCGGCTCACACGAGTTCGCCGGCTTCTACGGCTCCCCGCGGGTGTGGCTGGAGCTGGCGTCGACACGGGGTGCGGGTCGGCCGCAAACGCGTCGAGCGGATCGACCGGGAGAACAATCGCCGTGGCGCCTACCAGCGCAAAGGGTCCACCACACAGAACCCGCGGCACAATGCCGCCCCGGACCTGTGGATGAGCATTCGACAACGGGTGGTCAGGTGCCCGATGCATCATGGACCCCTGATGTAGACACGTGGTGCGGAAGTCCGGCGCAGATGGGTGCTGCATTGGCGCATGTAGCGCTCGACCGGGATACCGCCGCGATGGCGCCGAACCGCAAGTTGGTGGCCGACCTGACCCGGATCCCTACCGGTGAGGGGTGTTGTGGTTGGCGAGTGTGCACGACGCGTTCTCGAACAAGGTCGTCGGCTGGCGCACCGGGTCGAGAGCGGACACCGATATGGTGCTCTCCGCGCTCGACTACGCCCTCTACTCCCGTGTTGTCCGCGGCGGGGGAGTTGATTTTCCACAGCGATTATGCCGAGGTTTTCGCTCAGCCGAGGAATTGCGAGTTTGTGTGTGCTGTTTAGATGTTCTGAGGACTTCTTCGGCTTAACGATTGATTGTCTGCTTACGTTCGTCCTTTCCATTGTCCCAATGGGAAGGAGACGGCGATAGATACGACGATCACCAGGGTGCGGTCGTTGTTGCCGAGTTACGTCTCCTCTGCCACGAAAAGTGGCGACCACCACCACCTTCTACGCATTCGCGAACCATTGACATGATGCGCGTCGCCGTCAACGCCGCCACCTCAATACCCGGCGCCTCGCCGAACACTACCTCGGCGAAGACACACTGCCCTCTACAGCCTGCGATTAACCTGAAACGTTAAGCCGAGGAATCCTCGACAGAAACAGCCGGCTGGTCGGACCCAACCCAGATTACTCGGCTTAACGAGAACCTCGGCATAATCGGAGTTAGGCTGGCGGCCTAACTCCGACAAGGGCTGTCAATATACCGAGCTGCGGTTCACCGAGCTTGCGGTTCACCGAGCGGCTCCTCGACGCCGCCATCGCGAACTACGACTGATGCCTTTGGTAGGCGCGCGGCTTCGTGTCGGCACGACGGGCCGTCGTTACACCGCTTCCTCTGGACCTTCGTAACCCAGTGTTCACGATGTCCACACTAAGGGAGGGACCCCCGAGGATTGCCCGCGAGTGCACACGCAACAGGTTCGGGTTCGTGACGGTGATGCGTTCAGCGCCAATGCCGCTTTTCACGTTCCGATCGAAAGCGGCACAAGCTGGACGCGCAACCTTGGCTCCAACCTTTCCCAGATGGACGCGGGATCAAAATTGCGGACTGGCGCGCGGTCAATTTCATGAATGTAGGTACCGTGACAGTTCTGGGCGACAATACCAGGATCCACCGTTTCAATTATTGCTCCATTCGACTGCCCCTCACGAAGTATGTGCGTGGTCAACCGAATAGTCCGATCGCCTTGGGCAAGGTGGCGCGCGCTCTCATTGGAACCGGGATTGAAACCCTCACGTAGATATAGCGCCGCGTTTACCGGGTTAAGCAGGTAGAAATCACAGCGCAGCTGGTAGGCGTGCAAAACACGAGAGACATAGAACGCCGCCGAGGAGCCCCCCTCAGCCTGGTGGCGGGCGACGGCTACAGCGTCATCCTGCTCGATACGATTGAGCACCGAGTCAAGCTGATCTCCATAAACAATTGTTAGTAACTCCTCTTTGCTGTTGATATACCGAAAGAGGGTCGCCTCTCCAATATTCGCCGCCGCCGCTACTGCCTTTGTCGTAATCTCGTCGAATGAGAACTCAAGGAGTAGCCGCGCCGCGGCATCAGCAATTCGCTGCTTGCGATGCAGTTTTGCAAGTTCGCGTTGCCCAACTGGCTCATCAGGAGCAGACCCATAAAGCAACGTCATAACAAAGCCCACCTCAAGACAGCCAGCGGGACGAACTCATTTCGAATCTCCCGCGATTCATGGGAGTACACTATCACCGTCAGCTCATGATTCACCTCCGGGAAGGTCGCCCCCCGGGGCGGCGGCCTCCCCTCTACGGTGGGTGGATCTGGTTCCTCCGTTGAGTCGTAGGCGCCCGGCGGTGTCTTCTCGGACGCAATCGCAGCATGCGTCGGCAGCGCGGACCGTGGCAGCGCACCAACGGTCGAACCGCCACCATCCTGAGTGTAAGTGCGGCGAGCCCCGACGCGAGGAGGGCTCCACGCCTCAGAGAGAGGCGAAGCGGTGGCAATGCCAGCTAGACGTCGAGTTCGGCTGAAATTGATTCAACGGTGGTTCACGCCCCCGGCAATCAACCCGACACTGCCACCGGACAGGTAACCCTCGCCATTGGCGAATGGCCACAATGCACAATCCGGAAATCCCGGTCAGGGGTAGAGACCCGAAATGATGGGCTTCTGCCGCCCTCTCCCGGCAAGGCAGGTCGCGGCTCTTCGCAGCGAAAGAGAACATGCGTCGGCGTATCGCAGCACATTGCCCCTGGTGCACTCCATCTGTTCCGCGAGGTGCGCTTCCACCTCTTTCTCGGTCCACCAGTAGCCAAACGCTTCAAGTCAGCCGCCGTTCACTTCGTGATGCGCTGAGGGTGCCTGCGGGCATCGATGCGTCAAGGTCCACACCGGAGAAGGACCGGCTGGAGGAACTGAGCTCTTCAGCACCGGCGCTTCCTCGCGGCGACCCGCCGCCAGAGGAAGTCTTCCGCCAGATGCGACCGGGCAACTACCGAGTGCCTCATTTGCGTCTAAATTTAATCCAGCGTCATTCTCGAAACCCCTCGCCGGCACCGCATCACCACGCGCCGGACCAACCAGCTCCACCGCGACGACCGGCGGGTTACCGGGTGTGTTCTCACCAAGTTGTGTCCCCCATTACGTATCAGCGGTGTGGCTGCTCCACGACCCAGGCCGCGACCTGCGTCCGGGAGGTGAAACCCAGTTTTGTCAGGATGTGCTCCACATGCCCTTGGGCGGTGCGAGGTGAGATCACCAGGCGCTCGGCAATGGCCTGATTCGTCAGGCCATCGGCAATCAGGTCGGCGACCTGGCGTTCCCTGGTAGTCAGTCGCGTTGACCCGTCTTTGGCGGATGCGGACGCGGCGGGCGGTTCCTCGCGGAGGGCGTAGGCGATTGCTGGATCTAAGCCTAGCCGCTGACCTTTGCGGTGGGCTGCTACGAATGCTTTGTCTCCGATTCTCTGACGAGCCATTTGGTCGCAATTTTGATGGTAGACACGAAGATTGGAGTATGTGATCGCCGTACTGCCCACCGACCGCGCCAGCCCGTCCGCGGCTCCCATCAGAACTGCAGCCCGCGGTGCGTCGTGCAGTTCGCAGGTAACCCAGGCCAGCGCCTCGATGGCGGCGGCGGCGATACGCGGGGTGTGCACGTGCCGCGACAGCTCAAGCGATTGCCCGAGGAGGCGGACCGCACGGTCGGTGTCACGCTGACGCCACACGGCAATGCCCAGGGCCCACAGCGAGATTGACCGAAAATACTTCTCGCCGTGTCGTTCGGTGATCGCGACAACATGCTCGAGGCATTCGATCTCCTGGTCCGCCAGGCCGGACAGCCCATAGGCGACACCCAACGGGTACATGGCGCCTAGTTCGAGTGTTAGATCCCCTCGCTTGCGGAACTCGGTGAGGGCGGTCTCGAGGCGAGGGTACGCGGAGATGTGATCACCGCTGTAGAGGGCTTGCATGCCGTCGGCGAGGGCGACATAAGCGCGCATCATCGGGTCGTTGGTGTGCGCGATAAGGGTGCGCGCCTCCTCGACGAGCGCTCCCCCGGCCCGGAGGTCACCTAACAGGCTGGCCGCCACGCTAGCCCAGTACAGCGCCTTGACCCACTCGACCGTGGGGGGGCCGCTTTGATGGGCGAGCAGTAGGTCGAGCCAGCGCCGTCCCTCGTTGAGAAGGCTCTGGGAGCTCCAGAACAAGAACAGAGCGGTGGCGGTGCGCAGTCCGGCGGCGGGATCGTCGTCGACGCAGAATTCGAGGGCCTCCCGGATGTTCGGTTGTTCCCGCTTCAGACGGGCGATCCAGTCGAGTTGGCGTGCGCTGATCCACTCGGCCTCCGATTCGAGCGCCAACCCCTCATACCAGTCCCGGTGGCGGCGACGCACCGGCACATCCTCGCCGGTTTGCTCGAGTTTCTCGGAGCCGTATTCCCGGAGGGTCCCGAGCATCCGGAACCGCACCACCGCACCGGATTCCCCCCGGATCAGGATCGACTTATCCACCAGGGAGGTCAGCGTGTCGAGCAGCTCGCCTGGGGCCAGATCGGCGCCGCACACCCGCTCCGCGGCATCGAGTTCGAAGCTTCCCGCGAACACCACCAACCGCCCCCACACCAGTTGTTCACGTGCGGTGCACAACTCGAAGCTCCAGTCGATACACGTCCGCAAAGTCTGTTGCCGCGAGGGCGCACCCCGGCTACCTCGGGTCAGCAAGGTGTAGCGGTCGGTCAGCCGCTCAAGGATCTGCTCCGGCGAGAGCGCCCGCAACCGGGCTGCGGCCAGTTCGATCGGCAGCGGCAACCCGTCGAGACGGTGACAGATCCCCCCGACCGCCGCCGCGTTGTCCTCCGTGAGCACAAAACCGGGAACGGCGGCAGCACCGCGTTCGGCGAACAACGTCACCGCCTCATACCGGGGCAGCGCACGCAGCGAGGGCGCCCGCTCAGGATCCGGGACGGCAAGCGGCGGCACCCGAAGCACCGCTTCCCCACCGATGACTAGGGGTTCACGGCTGGTGGCCAAAACCCTCAATCCCTGACCGGCCCGCAGCAGGGTCTCGACCAGCTCCGCAACCGCGTCCACCACGTGCTCGCAGTTGTCGAGTACCAGCAGCAGTTCCCGCAGTGCGAGGAATTCGATCAGGACCTCACGCAGCGGCCTTGCGGAGTGGTCCCGCACCCCTACGGCACCGGCCACCGCGTCGACCACTAACGACACGTCACGCAGTTCCCCCAATTCGACGAGTCGTACACCGTCGGCGTAGTCGCGTTGCACAGCCGCCGCGACGCGCAACGCCAGCCGCGTCTTGCCGACGCCCCCGATCCCCGTCAACGTCACCAACCGCGATCCCGCGAGCAGGTTCTTCGCCTCCGTGAGCTCGTGTCGGCGGCCGACGAAACTGTTCAGCTCCACGGGAAGACTTCCCGTCGCACCCAGGATGGAAGGAGCCGTGGACCCTCGCCGCCCGTGCGACGACGGTCCACGGTCACCGATCTCCGCGTCCACCTCTGCATCGTGTTCCATGCGCAGCGCCATCTCGTCGACTGGGAAGTCGTGGTTGCGTTGCAGCCCTCGCAGCTCCCCCCCGAATTCGGCGGCGGTGGCCGGGCGCTGACCCGGGGTCCGGGACATCGCCCGTGCGATTGTGTCGGACACATCGTCGGGGATCCCGTGCTCGCGCAGGTCGGGGACCGGTTGCGTGGTGATTCGCAAAAACTGCGCGACGACCTGCTCATCGCTGCGGCGTTCGAACGCGGCGTGGCCGGTGAGTGCACTGAACAGGGTGGCGCCGAGGCCGTAGATGTCGGCGGCCGGGCTCGGTGGATCACCCGCGAGCACCTCCGGCGCGGTGTAGGCCGGCGACCCTGTGACGGCGCCCGTTGTGGTCTCAAAGCCACCGGCAATGTGTGCGATGCCGAAGTCGGCCAGTTCCGGCTCGCCGTAGTCGGTGAGCAGGATGTTCGCGGGTTTGACGTCGCGATGCAGGATGCCGAGCCGGTGCGCCGTCTCCACCGCACCGGCCATCTTCACCCCGAGCCGCAGCGCCTCACCTAACGGCAGCGGACCGCGGCGGCGGATCCGCGCGTCCAGGGAATCCTGCGGGTGATACGGCATGACGATGTAGGGAAATCCGCTCTCGGTGGCTCCGACCTGCAGAATGTTGACGATGTTCGGGTGCCCGGTCAGCCGGCCCATTGCCCGCTGTTCCCGAAAGAACCGGGCCCGGGTTTCCTCGTCGAGCTCGACGGTGAGGACCTTCACCGCCACAGTGCGATCCAGACCGGCCTGGGTGCAGCGATACACGACCCCGAAACCACCTCGCCCGATCTCCTCCGCATCGCCGAAACCGACACCTTCCAGCTCCGTGGCCGGGGCGGGCGGGTACCGCTGAGTGTCGAGCGGATCACTTTCACCCATCGAAACGGTCTACTTACTCCGCCGGCTCGAGATTCCGCGCACTGGCCCCGACGGCACGACCAGTACACAAACAACCTTGCACTTATACCTCTCTAGTGTGTGCTCACCAGAATATCGCTGTCCTAGGTTGTAGCGTGCAACCCACCCGCTAGGCCTTCAGTTCGAGGGTTCTGGTTTCAGGGGCACGGCCCTGGACAGGATCGCCGAGGTGAGGGCGGTCGCCGATTGCTCCGGGGCGCGAGGATTGGTCAGCAGCACAAGGTCGAGAGCGGGCAACGCCGGAAGCCCGGTCGAGGC
>NZ_JBHWUE010000085.1:0-41898 GCF_042738615.1 Rhodococcus sp. NPDC059968 | reverse complement strand
GCTACGACAAGTACGCCACCACCTATCTCGGTGGCGTACTCCTCGGTGCGCTCGTCATCCATCACCGCGTCCGCAAATAGCAGACACGCTCTAGGTGGAAAGGAAACCTGCGCCCAGTTTGGCTGCTCCGCCGGGAGATCCCAGACTCTCGAAGAAGTTGGCGTTGATCGTGGTGTATTCGTTCCACGCTTCAGGTAAGTCGCTTTCGAAGAAGACGGCCTCGACGGGGCAGGCAGGTTCGCATGCTCCGCAATCGACGCACTCGTCGGGCTGTATGTACAGCATGTTTGTGCCCTGGTAAATGCAGTCGACAGGGCATTCCTCGATGCAGGCCTTATCCATGATGTCGACGCAGGGCTCGGCAATCACGTAGGTCACGAGCTCGAACCAGTATTTGTAGTTATAAATGGAGGTTCGATTCGATTCAAAACTGTTCGGGAAATTTCGGTCATGTCGTGGCGTTCGACGACTTTGATGCGTTCGCGGCCTTCTTCTTCGCCGAGGGAGCGTTCGTGTGCGTCGAGGCGGTACCAGCCGTCCCAGGTGGTGAAGGGGACGTGCTTGTCTTCGAGGAACTTCACCACTGCTGCTTCGTCGGGTTCAGTGGCGCCTTGGAAGGTGGGTGCGTCTTCGAGGAGGTTGGCGACGGTTTCGTTGGCGTCGCCTTTGGTGTGGCCGATGAGGCCGACGGGTCCGCGTTTGATCCAGCCGGTGACGTAGGTGGCGGGTATGTAGGTGGCGGTGGAGGATGCGGCTGGAGTGGAGCCTGCGGAGTGACCCGAAGAGGCAAGCACGCGGCCGGCTTCGTTGGGTATGGTACCGGCTTGGTCGTCGAAGGGGAGTTGGCTGATGTTCTGGGAGAGGTAGCCGACGGCGCGGTAGACAGCTGTCACGTTCCAGTCGTTGTATTTTCCGGTGCCGCGGACGTTGCCGGTGCCGTCGAGTTCGGTGCGCTCGGTGCGTAGTCCGGTGACGTTGCCGTTGTCGCCGAGGATTTCGGTGGGGGATTCGAAGAAGTGCAGGAAGAGTTTGTGGGGTCGGGTGCCGATGTCGCGGATGGCCCAGTCCTGGAGGGTGTTGGCGACCATGTCGACCTGTTTGGAGGCGCGGCGGGCGGCTTCGGAGCCTTCGTCGTAGTCGATGTCTTCGGGGGTGACGATGACTTCGATGTTGGGGGAGTGGTCGAGTTCGCGGAGTTCGAGGGGGGTGAATTTCGCTTGTGCGGGTCCGCGGCGTCCGAAGACGTGGACTTCGAGGGCTTTGTTGGCTTTGAGGCCTTGGTAGACGTTGGCGGGGATTTCGGTGGGGAGCAGTTCGTCGCCGGTTTTGGCGAGGACGCGTGCGACGTCGAGGGCGACGTTGCCGACGCCGAGGACGGCGACTTTTTCGGCGTCGAGGGGCCAGGTGCGGGGGACGTCGGGGTGGCCGTCGTACCAGGAGACGAAGTCGGCGGCGCCGTAGGAGCCGTTCAGGTCGATGCCGGGGATGTTGAGGTCGCGGTCGGCGTTGGCGCCGGTGGAGAAGATGACGGCGTCGTAGTAGGTCCGGAGGTCGTCGAGGGTGATGTCGGTGCCGTAGTCGATGTTGCCGAGGAGGCGTACTTGGGGTTTGTCGAGGACTTTGTGGAGGGCGGTGATGATGCCTTTGATGCGGGGGTGGTCGGGTGCGACGCCGTAGCGGATGAGGCCGAAGGGAGCGGGCATGCGTTCGAAGAGGTCGATGCTGACGCCGGGTCCGCTGACATTGTGGTCGGACTTGATGAGCGCGTCGGCGGCGTAGATGCCTGCCGGTCCGGCGCCGACGATGGCTACTCGGAGTGGGCGAGTCTGATCAGTCATCTCTGCTCGATGTCACTTTCTCGATGGTGGATGTCATCCACGCGGTTGTCTTGCTGAAAAGCGTTTGTCGTGTTCGGTCTGTTCACTTCTCACGCGGCAACATGTCGCCGAAGGCCATGCGCACGAGCAACTCTGCAATCCCGTCGGCGCTCTCCGCGCCGGTCGGCTGGTACCACGCAGTGGACCAGTTCGCTGCCCCGATGATGAGCAGTCTGAGTACGCGAGCGTCGATGTCCGGTGCCAGGAAGCCGTCGGCCTTCGCGTCTTCGATCAGCGCCGAGAAGTAGTGCCCGTACGAGCGATGCAGTTCGATCGCTGGGCCCTGCACCTCGGCTGGAGCTTGCCCCAGCGTCCGTATGCTGGCGCGCGCAATGTCGTTCTTGGTGAGCATGTACCGCATGTGCGCTGCGATCGCTGCTCCGAGGCGGTCCTGCGAAGTGGCATCCTGATCAAGGGATTGGACGGCGTCTTCCACGTATGCGTGAGTTTCGACGATGCCACGTGTCATGAGATCTCGAATCAGGTCTTCCTTGTTCTCCATGTAGTAGTACAGGCTGCCTGCCTTGACGCCAGCTGCTTTGGCGATGTCTGCCAATGTGGTTGCCGCGTAGCCTCTCTTGGCTAGGACGCGGGCAGCGCCTTGCATTATGCGTTCTTTCGTGGATTCCCCGCGAGGCGTAGTTGCGGGAGTGTCCTTTGGACGCCTGGCCTCGTTCATGACGCTCAGACTATCGACGGCGGGAGACATGTGTGTCATTCTAACCTAGGTTTAGATTAGAATGAAGAGGAGATACCCGATGACCGAACGACTGTTCGAGCCGGATGTAGTGCAGTGCCCGTTCCCGCAATATAGGAAGATGCAGGACGAGTGCCCCGTCTACAAGGTTCCTGATGACGATCTGTATCTAGTCCTTGGATACGACGACTGTGTCGACGTCCTCACCAGCCCTGATGTGTATTCATCGAAGGCCGGCCCGGGGCTGCGTCAGAAGCAGGGCCCCGCAGCAAAAGCGGTTCTTGCGCAGGGGCATCGAATCGTACGTACTCTGCTGACCAACGATCCTCCGTCGCATCGGCGGTACCGGCGAATCGTCAACAAAGCCTTCACGCCTCGCCGGATCGCTGCGCTGGCGCCGGAAGTGACGAGTACCGTACAGGAGTTGATCTCCAAGCTCGAGCAGAACGAATCCGTCGATTTCGTCAGGGATTTCGCTCAGCCCTTGCCGCTTATCGTCATAGCCGACTTTCTCGGTGTGCCGCGTGATGACCTAGACATTTTCAAGCGATGGTCCGACGACGCCGCTGAGGTACTCGGCGGTACGCTGTCCGAGCAGCGGCAGATCGAAGTGAACACTTCCCTGACCGAACTGCTCCAATACTTTGCGGATCGCGCGGATGACCGCCGCGCTTCGCCGTCGTCGGACTTTCTGGCGGCCCTTGTCGAGGCCGAGGACGGCCAGTTGACGACAGAAGAAATCATCGCCATCGCGTATGTCGTGCTCGTTGCAGGTAACGAGACAACGGTGAATCTGCTGTCCTCGACGCTGTTGATGCTGCTCGAGCAGCCGGCCCTCATGGCACGAGTCCGTGCTGACCGATCGCTGATTCCATCCGCCGTCGAGGAGGCGCTGCGGTTGCAGTCGCCGATTCAAGGCTTTCCGCGGGTGGCGACTGTGGACACAGAGATCAAGGGCGTACCTGTGCCCGCCGGTTCTCGTGTGATGGTGATGATCGGTGCCGCCAACAGGGACCCCGACCATTTCGAGCATCCCGACGACGTCAACCTCGAAAGTGCTAAGAGCAGCGCACATATCTCGTTCGGAAAAGGTATTCATTTCTGCGTGGGCGCGGCATTGTCGCGACTGGAAGCCGAGATTGCCCTGAACGCGCTTTTCGACCGTTTCGGGTCGATCGAGTTCGCCCGAGCCGATTTCGAACCGGCGTATGCGGACAACGCGATCCTGCGTTCGCTACTGGGGCTCCCCATCGTTCTTCGGAAGTAGAAATTTACGGGACAATTGGATACAACATTGCGATCTCCAGAGTATCCAGTTAGGCTCGGAGAACATCGTGTGATGCAGGTCTCAACGCATGTCCTCGTCATGCCGAATCCGTCGAATTCAGCAGATCCTTTCAATCACAACAAGATCGAGGTAGAGCTATGGGCACACTGGACGGAAAAGTTGCACTGATCACCGGCGCGGGACGTGGCATGGGCGCTTCGCACGCGAAGGTTCTGGCCGCGAAGGGCGCAGCGGTGGTCATGCTCGACGGACCCGGACCCGTGCCGACGGCTGAATACGCCATGTCCACGGCCGAATCCATCAAGACCGGGGCCGCCGACATTCGCGACAAGGGCGGACGCGCGTTGGCGATCGAAGGCGACGTCCGATCGCAGGACGACCTCGACGGTGCCGTGGCGAAGGCTGTCTCGGAATTCGGAAAGCTCGATCTGCTGGTAGCCAACGCCGGAATCTGGGGACAGCTTGCACCGATCTGGGAAATGTCGGAAGAGGCATGGCAGGAAACGATCAACATCAACCTCTCCGGACCGTGGCGCACTGTCAAGGCTGCGGCTCCCCTGATGATCGAGAACGGCGTGGGATCGATTGTGTTGATCTCGTCCGTGGTGGGCATCGGAGAGGGCCTGCCAGGGTCGGCAAACTATGCGTCGGCAAAGCACGGCGTCATCGGATTGTTGCGCACGGCTGCAATGGAACTGGGACCGCTGAACATTCGTGTGAACGCGGTCTGCCCCGGATTCATCCGCACCGGGCTTCATGGATGGCAGGGTGCGGTCGATCTGATGGCTGGCCACCCCGGGGGTACAGAGGCGGACCTGATTCAGGCGGGTCACAACTACGGCATCCTGAAGGGGCGAGGTCCACTCGAACCGGGCCACGTGAGTGAAACGGTTGCATTCCTTCTGTCGGACGAAGCATGGGCCGTCACCGGCACGATCGTTCCGGTCGATGCGGGTCATACCATCCTGCCGCGTATCAATCCCTCACCGGCTTACTGATCGGCAACGAGAACTCCTGTAGTGGAGCGCGGTACTGTGGCATCTGCCGCAGGACCGCGTTCGCCGTCTGCGCAGTGTGCCTGATCTGTCTGATTCGGAACTCTGTATTCGAATAGTATTAGCGCTCAGATGGATTCGCAGACTCAAATTGAATAGTGACGACCATTACATTCGCCTCGACGGTGCCGCTCGGGTGCCGCAGTCCCGAGGGAGTCGAAGATGACCCGCGATCGACACGGTATACCCACCATGTACGAAAGCATCGATCGTGGGGATTGCTGACCAACACCATGCTCATCGTTCTCGTGGCTCTGCTAATCGGGACGTCGATCGTGTACCCGAGTTTCTGCTCGCCCGTCAATTTACAGAACCTGCTGTCGCCGCGATCATCAATAACGTCTTCTCGGCGTTCACTCTCGATCCCAATCTCCAACTGGTGATCAAGGGCGCGATCGTGATCGCCGCGGTGGCCGTGGACGTGTGGTTCCACCGCTGTCGAACGTCCTGAGTCGACCCCGACACCAGAACGGCGCCCGCCTATCGGCGGGCGCCGTTCTCGTCTTCACTCTCTAGGGGCGTAGTACCGATCTCAACTTGTCGAGCACGGCCGGGTCCTCGATCGTGGCCGGCACCGTTGTAGCTCCGAGATCGGCGATCTCTCGCATAGACTTTCGGAGGATTTTCCCGGATCTCGTCTTGGGAAGACCGTCGACGACGACGATGTCCTTCGGGGTTGCGATTGCCCCGATGTCGGCGCGTACCGACCTGATGAGCTCGGCGACGAGTTCTGAATGATCTTGCTGCCAACCGGATCTCAGTACGACGAATCCCCGGGGGATTTGGCCTTTCAGTGCGTCTGCCGCGCCGATGACGGCACACTCGGCCACTGCCGGATGTGCCGCGAGGACTGCCTCGATGGATCCGGTCGACAACCGGTGCCCTGCGACGTTGATGACGTCATCCGTTCGGCCCATGACGAAGAGGTATCCGTCCTCGTCGATGTGGCCGCCGTCTCCGGTCAGGTAGTACCCGTCGAATGTCGACAAGTAGGACCGGACGAACCGGTTGTCGTCACCCCATAGCGTCGGGAGAGTGCCAGGCGGTAACGGGAGGCGAATGCAGATGGCCCCTTCCACTCCCGCCTCGATTTCCTGTCCGTGCTCGTCGAGTATCCGGACGTCGAAACCCGGCACCGCCACGCTCGGTGATCCGGGTTTGATCGGCATCGGATCGAAGCCTCGAAGATTCGCTGCGATCGGCCAACCGGTCTCGGTCTGCCACCAATTATCCACGACCGGAATTCCGAGGCGATCCGTTGCCCAGGAATAGGTGTCGGGATCGAGGCGCTCTCCGGCGAGGAACAGATTGCGAAGGGACGTGACATCGTGATCGGCGATGAGCTCTCCGTCCGGATCAACGCGTCTGATCGCCCTGATCGCGGTCGGCGCCGCGAGCAGCCCCTGGACGGAATGCTCGGCGATCACTCGCCAGAACGCACCTGCATCCGGTGTCCCCACGGGTTTTCCCTCGTAGAGAACTGTAGTGGCGCCGGAGATGAGTGGCGCGTAGACGATGAACGAATGGCCCACCACCCAGCCGATGTCGGACGCCGACCACCACACCTGTCCCGGGTGGATGTCGTACACGTTGGGCAATGCCCAGGCCATGGCGATAGCATGGCCTCCGTTGTCACGCACCACGCCCTTCGGTCGGCCGGTGGTGCCGGACGTGTAGAGAATGTACAGCGGGTCGGTTGCGCGCACGGTGACCGGTGTAGCGGGATGTGTTGCGCCGCGGCGAAGAACGTCCGCCCAGTCGTATTCCCTCGAGTCTTCGAGGGTGGCGGGTAGTTGTGGTCGCTGGACGAGTACCAGGGCATTGGGCCGGTGCGACGAGATGGTGAGGGCCTCGTCGACCATCTTCTTGTAGTCGAGCACGCGGCCGGGCTCGATGCCGCACGACGCGGTGACGACGACGACTGGCCTGGCATCGTCGATCCGGGCCGCGAGCTCGCGCGGTGCGAATCCGCCGAACACAACCGAGTGGACGGCGCCGAGGCGAGCGCACGCCAGCATCGCTACGACGGCCTCGGGAATCATCGGCATATAGATGACGACGCGATCGCCGGCACCGACCCCGAAATCACGTAGTCCTCCGGCGAAGGCGCCGACCTGCTCGAGGAGTTGGTCGTAGGTCAGGGTCGCCGAGGTCCCCGTGACCGGACTGTCGTAGATGATGGCGGCCCGGTCGCCGTGACCGGCGAGAACGTGCCGATCCACCGCGTTGTAGCAGGTGTTCAACGTCCCGTCGGTGAACCATCTGTGCAGGGGAGCGCGATCGGAATCCAGCATCTTCGTCGGCGGTGTCACCCAGTCCACCAGGCCGACGTGTTGAGACCAGTACCCCTCGGGGTCGGACAACGCGAGTTTTCGTGCGGTGTCGTAGCGTTCGCTCAACGTCCCGTCCAGACAGGTTGGCGCTTCTCTGCAAATGCGCGAGGGCCTTCGGCCGCGTCGTCGCTCCGATACACCGTTTCGTACACGGCGTTCGCGAATGCGACGGCGTGACTCGAACCGAGCTCGGTCGAGATCTCGACGAGCTTCTTACCCGCCGCGACGCTGAGCGGTGCGTTCGACGCCACGGTCTCGGCGACGGCGAGAGCCTCGTCCAGGAGTCTGTCTCCTGTTACGACGCGATTGACGAAACCCACCTCGTACGCACGCTGTGCAGTCATCGGCTCGCCGGTGATCAGTAGTTCCATCATGACGCGTTTGGACATGAGGTCGATCAGTGGCGCTGCCCAGGGCGCACCGCGACCGCGCTTGACTTCACTGATGCCGAACACTGCGGTATCCGCCGCGATACAGAGGTCGAGATCCTGTACGAGGCGAAATCCGCCCGCGAGCGCGAAGCCGTTGACCGCCCCGATCACCGGTTTGATCACGTGGCCCTTGGAGCTGAGAAGCAAACTCCATTCCTCGGGTGGAATCTGCACCGCCTCCGAGGCCATCTCCTTGAGGTCTCCGCCTGCACAGAACGCTGTTCCGTTCGCGGTCAGGATCGCGCACCGAAGTTCGGAGTCGGCTTCGTAGTCATCGAAGACGTCTCGTAGTCGTTGTCTCAGTGCGGCATTGAGAGCGTTTCGCTGTGCGGGTCGATTCAGGGTGACGATCAGGACATGCCCGCGCTTTTCGACGAGGCAGATGTCTTCGGTCATCGGGCCGCACCGCCACGAACGGTGGACTTCACTCCGGTGTTGCCCCTGTTGACGCCGACGAGAGTCGCGTATCGGGGGTCCGTGCCCAGGTACTCTCCGAGGCGCGGTCCGGCGGCTTCGAGTCCGCCGTCCACTGCAAGATATTGTCCGGTGACGAAGGACGATTCGCGCGAACCGAGGAAGTAGATGGCGCGTGCGAGATGTTCGGGTTCGCCCACGAACGGCAGCGGTTGAGCGCGGGCCAGTTCACTGCCGTCGAATTGCCGCGATGCGGACGGATTGAGCGGTGTCGCAATGGCGCCGGGGCACACACAGTTAACCCGAATGCGATCCGGTCCGAGTTCTGTAGCGAACACCCTGCTCATGTGCAGCACACTGGCTTTGGCGGCGGAATATGCCTGGAGGCCCGCGTCTCCGGTGAGTGCTGCCAGAGATGCGAGGTTGACAATCGACCCACCCGTGCCTTGCTCACGCATGACTCGTGCGGCGTGCTTCACGCCGAGAAAGACTCCGCGACTCAGGACGGCGAACGTGTAGTCCCAGTCCTCGACCGACGTTTCCGTGACGGATCCGAAGGCACCGCCGATGCCTGCGTTGTTCACTAGGCAGGCAAGCGCGCCGTTGAACGACGCAGCGTGTGCCACAGCGTGTTCGACGTCCGCCTCCCTCGAGACGTCCGCTTGGACGAAGGACAGGCGGCCGTCGCTCGATTCCTGTTCGTATTCGGCGACGAGCGACTTTCCGGACGCCTTGTTCAGATCGGCCGCCACTACGGTCCAGCCCCGGTCGAGAAAAAGTCTCACCGTCGCGCGGCCGATTCCACTGGCGCCGCCGGTGATCAGAACCGTATCGATGTGTGGACTGATCGCTGAGTTGTTCATGGTGCTCACTTCTTTCGGGTGAAGAAGCCCCGAACCCGGTCGCGGGTCGCAGGGTCGGAGTAGAGGTTTCGCATAGTGTCCTCGTAGTTCACGGGAATCTCGTAGCTCCGGAACGTTCGCTTGTACTCCGCGACGATCTCGGGCCCGTTGGCCGCGAACTGGCCGAGTAGCTCGTGGGCTCTGGTGTGAAGCGATTCTGTGTCCACAACCTCGAACACGAGACCGACCGACCGCGCGTAGTCCGCGGCGATGAGTTCACCGGAGAACAGGAGATACTTCAGGACCGACAGGGGTACCTGACCGAACAGAGCCGGCCCGACCAAACCGTCGATAAGGCCGACCTTCGTCTCCGGGGTTCCGAACTTCGAACGGGGAGAGGCGATGATGAAATCGCAGGAGATCGCGGTCGCGAATCCGCCGCCGCAGCAGAAGCCGTCGACGACAGCGATCGTCGGCTTCCGGCATGCACGGATGGCCTCGAACGGAAGGCTGTCCCGGAATTTCCACAGGTCCCAGGAGGGCGGATCCCCTTCGATGTAGCCCAACATCTCCTTGAGGTCGCCACCGACGGCGAAATGATCTGCGTCAGAATCGATTATCACGCCTCCGACGGAGGAATCCACCTCGGCCTCACGGATCGCGGACCGGAGTTCCGCATAGAACTCGGTATTGAACGCGTTGCGTCCGCCCGCGCGACTCAAAGTGATGGTCGCGATACCGTCCTCTCCGCGGATGCGTAGGTGCTCGTAATTCTGAAGTGACATGGATCCGCCGCTCCTGTTCTCGGACGATCTATCGGTGTGACCACACCGTCGCCGCCTGTCGGTCCTACTTACTATGCAGTGGTCATCCATGGCCATTCGAGCACGCGCTGTAGTTGCCGTCAACATTGGCTGCAACATTGTGAGCACTAGATTCAGCATCTCATTGACGCAGTCCGATCCGCTGGCGTACATTGGCTACAATATTGCCGCCGCTTTGCGCCATTGCTGCCGTCTGGAGAAATAATGTCAATCGATGACCACTTCCCTCACCTGACCAGAGATGCGGACCTACGACGCGCCGTCCGCGGTTTGTGCTCGAGATTTGATGTTGCGTACTGGGATCAGAAGGACGCAGATCAAGAGTTTCCCGAGGAATTCTTCCGCGCGTTCGCCGATTCGGGATTCTTGGGTACCTTCATCCCCGAAGAATACGGCGGCGGTGGGGGATCGACCGCGAACATGGTGGCCATTCTCGAAGAGGTCGGTGCCAGCGGCGGCGGGCTCAACGCATGCAGCACGGTCCACACGCCACTGCTGTGCGCGCCGACCATCCTCGCCTTCGGTACCGAAAAGCAGCGCACTGAACTTCTTCCCCAGATCGCGGCGGGCAAGCTGTACACGACGTTCGGCGTCACCGAACCCGACGCGGGGACCGATACCACCCGAATCGCGATGAAGGCCGTCGACGACGGTACGTCTTGGCGCATCAGCGGAACCAAGGTCTGGAACACCGGCGCCATGCGCGGTGACAAGGTGTTGCTGCTGGCCCGCACGTCCGAACCCGCCGAAGGTGAACGCCGCGGACTGGGAATTACACTGTTCCTCGCGGATCTGAATTCGGAGACAGTCGAGATCCGGCCCATTCCGAAGATCGGCCGCAATGCCGTCGCATCATGTGAGGTGTTCTTCGAAGGAACCAAGGTGCCCTACGAAGATGTGATAGGCGAAGTCGGGCAGGGCTTCTACCACCTCATGCACAGCCTTAACAGCGAACGACTGTTCGTGGCCGCGGAAACGGTGGGGCTCGGCCGATGGGCGCTGGCCGCAGCGACACAGTACAGCCTCGACCGCGTCGTGTTCGGCCGTCAGATCGGAAAGAACCAGGGCGTTCAACACCCTCTCGCGAAAAGCTACCTTGACCTGCTGGCTGCCGCAGAGGTGCTGTATCGGGCCGTCGACGAGTACGAGGTTCGCGGGGGGTCTGCGATCGGTTCGCTGGCCAATGCCGCGAAATATCTGTGCAGTGAGGCTGCAGTCTCGTCGACCGATGCCGCCATGCAGGTCTTCGGCGGTTACTCGTTTTCCCGCGAGTATCACATCGGTCGACAGTGGATCGAATCGCGACTTCCTCGCGTCGCTCCGGTGAATAACCAGATGATTCTGAATTTCATCGCAGAGCGCACCCTCGGCCTACCGAAGAGCTACTGAGCCATGACAATCGAACGAACACACGGCAAGCCCGATGGGGCGCTTCGCGTCGGGCAGTTCACCGGATGGCACGGGGACCGTACCGACGGAATGGCGGAGTTGCTCGAAAGCGGCGTAGAGATTCTGACCGGCGACTACCTGGCCGAGCTCACGATGCTGGTCTTGGCCAAGAACGAACAACGAGGTGGTAAGGGATACGTCTCGGCGTTCGTGGATGTGCTGGCGCTGCATCTAGACGAGATTGCCGAGGGCGGAATCAAGGTGGTCACCAATGCCGGTGGACTCGATGCCCCCGGTCTTGCTGCAGTAATTCGGGAACTCTGTGCTGAGCGCGGAGTGTCGCTGAGTGTCGCTGCCGTCATCGGTGACGATGTACGCGACGTACTGAAAGAACGAGACGACCTCGAATTGGTGAACATCGATACGGGGGTCGCACTGGATCTGTCAGAGCACCGTGTGTTGACCGCAAATGCGTACCTCGGCGCGTGGCCGGTCGTCGAGGCGCTGCGTCGAGGTGCCGACATCGTCGTCTGTCCTCGTACGACCGATGCATCCCTGGTGGTCGGAGCAGCCGCGTGGAAATTCGGCTGGAAGCCGACCGATTACGATCAGCTCGCCGGCGCGGTGGTTGCCGGCCACATCATCGAGTGCGGCGCGCAGGCAACCGGCGGGAACTTTTCTTTCTTCGCAGAGCACGGCGATCTCGGACTTCCCGGGATGCCGCTCGTGGACATCTCGCAAGACGGTTCGGCCATCATAGGCAAGAGCGTCGACAGTGGGGGACTGGTCACCACTGACACCGTGCTTGCGCAACTGTTCTACGAGGTCAACGGTCATGCCTACCAGAACCCGGATGTTGTCACGGATCTGACGAGCGTGCATGTCGAGAGCACAGGTGCGGATCGTGTACGGGTCTCGGGCACAGTGGGATTCGCGCCGACGTCGACGGCGAAGTTGTCGCTGACGTTCGAGGGTGGGTATCGGAACACCATGACGATCGGGCTCACCGGCGCGAACCTGAAGAACAAGATCGACTGGATTCGTCGGCAGGTCGAGGCCGAAATCGGTAAGCCCGAGTCTTTCGACGAATGTCGCTGGGCCACAATTGGTCCAGCGAATGTTCACGGCACCTTTGAGGAGGCGACCGCCTGGCTCGTGCTCACCGTTCGAGACAAGGAACGCAACCGCGTCGACCGGGCACATTTCTCCAGCCGGATCGTCTCCATTGCAACATCGAGTGTCCCCGGGTTCTACATGACCACGCCGCCGCAGTCGGAGCGCCTGTTCGGAGTCCAGTGGCCGTCGCTGATCGAGAAAAGTCTGGTTCACGCGTCCGTGCTGGTCGATGACGGATCGCACATTCCGGTGGCGTGGCCCGCTTGGGACGATGCTGCCGCTGAGCCCTACCCGATCGCCGAGAACGAACGTCCGGACGTCACCGGTTCTGATTCCGATCTCGGGGCGACGACGCCTGCGATGCTGGGCGCGTTCGTGGGAACACGATCCGGAGACAAAGCCGGATCTGCCAACCTCGGTGCGTGGGCACGTGATGATGCAACATTCCGTTGGCTCGACACATTTCTCACAGTCGACCGTCTGCGATTGCTCATGCCGGAGTTGGCCGACCTGCGGGTGGAGCGATTCGTGTTCTCGAATCTGCGCGGAATGAACTTCATGATCTACCAGTACCTGGGCGATGGCGTTTCGGCCTGCACCCGAATCGACCCTCAGGGCAAAGGTCTCGGCGAATACCTGGCCAGCCGGTTGGTCGAAGTTCCGGTGACCCTGTACTCAGCTGAGGATGGGAATCAGCCGATCGAGTGATGCCTTGCGGTGGCGGCGAGCGATATCGACGAGTAGTTCGTTGTCGCCCGCCGCGAGCGCGGCGATCATGTCATCGTGATCGGACACCACCACATGCCGATTCGACAGCGCATTGATCGACAGTGACTGATACGCCAGCGTCATTCGGCCGATCGTCGCCAGCTGGCCCTTCAGTAGGGTCAGTGACGAATGTTCCGTGACGGCATCGTGAAACGCTCGATTTAGCCGGATGACCTCGCCGGAATTCTCATCGGTACGGATCTCGTCGTTGATCTTCCGCAGCCGCGTGAGGTCGTCCTCGCACATCGGCGGAAGACTCCGCAGGACCTCGGACTCGAGAAGTTCGCGGATCAGGTACAGCTGCCGCATTTCGTCGGATGTGAACCGAGTGACGAAGTAGCCTCGATTGCGTTCGTATCGCACGATGCCCTCCACCGCGAGGACCTGAAGTGCCTCGCGGATCGGGCCTCGACTGATTCCCAGCTGTTGCGCGAGGTCTTCCTGACGTACCTGTTCGCCGGGAAGCAGAACGCGCTGTAGCACCAGTTCGCGTATATCGATCGCCGCGCGAACAACCGCACCAACGCGGGTTTCCGGAGTCGACACGGCCGCAATATTGTCGGCTATCATGGATCCAATCCTACGAGATTGCTACACACTGCGCAATCGTCACCGCAGTGCAGCTATACAAGCGTGTCAGAAGATAGCCGAGAGAGCGCGCCTGCGTTCGTCGGTGTCGAGGTCCGTGATGATTGCAGACCCCTTCTCGGTGACCACCGCATCGATGACGTCGCCGTTGATGCTCGGATCGCTCACGTGCTGGACCAGTCTGGACACGCCGTTCCTGTCGCTGCTCCGCAAAGCGACGATGCTCAGCCCGCCCGGGCTGCCGTGTGCGCCCCGCGCGAAGTCGACCGAGCCGCCCCTTCCGGAGATAGTGGAATCGCCCACGCGTTCGGAATTGATGTTGCCGGCACAGTCGAGGTCGATCGCGCCGAGTACCGCGACGAAGCGGTCGTGCTGGGACAGCCAGGCGTGGTTGTGGATTTTGGTGGACGGCAAGAGAAGTACGTCGTCGCACGACGCGGCCCATCGAAGAAGTGACGGAGATCCGATCACGGACATTGCTCGCATTGTCGCGCCGCCGATAGCACCGCTGTCGTACATCTTTCGCACTGCTTCGGTGAATACGCCGGTGAGGATCTCGACATCCCCGCGTCCGGCGAGCTGGAGTGCTAAGGCATCGTTGACCCGGCCGATGCCCAGGGCCAGACGTGGAGCCGTCGGGATCAGGCGCGCCACCTGTCGGGCGACCGCCTCGTCCACCGCATCGAATGCCGCCGAGAAATGCGGTTGCTCGTCGCTGTCCGACGTCCGACTGGTCACCACGTCGTCGACGTCGGTCACGACCGTCGCCCCGCGAATCCGGGGCAGCCAGGAGACCTCTTCTGCGAAGATGCGGGGGGCAAGTGCGACAACGGGATCCAAGTATCCGTTCACTCCTCCCAGCGAACGCTGTCCGTCGTTGTCGGGTGGGGTTACACACGTGATCAGCACATCGGCCCGAAAAGATCTGTCAGCGAGCGATCGGCAGATCTCGCTGTACGACTGACGGTGGTAGGTGAGCGGTTGAACATGCTTCAACCCACGCCCGGGCATGTAGGAGCCCACTGTGAAGCATTCGGCCCCGACCAGGTGGGGGAGGCTCGGCGCGCTGCGGCGCATTCCGAACACCAAGTGTACCGGATCGAGCGTGGTCGGTGGGTGCAACTCGAAATAGCGCTCGAGAGCGGCCTGCGGTTCGACCGGGCCCTCGGCGCAGAGAACCGTCCTCATCGCAGTCGCCCATCGATCAACTGCGCTGCGCTGATGATCATTCGGAGATCGGACCGATCGGCTCGGGAGCGTAGGGTCCGTCCCAATTTGCACCTGACAGAGATGCCACGGCTTCGAGTGCGAGACCGGTGGACAGGTCGGCCGCCATCGCACGCCTCAGTTGCTCGATGAACACCAGTCGTGTGTTCCTGACGAAGACCGGGTTGCACACGGCCAGTCGGCGCGCGTGCGCGATCGCACGGTCTGCCAGTGCGTCGGAGGGCAGAATTTCGGATACCAGTCCGAGCGTGAGAGCCTCTGCAGCGGAGATCTTCTGGCCGGTCAGCAGGAAATACCGTGCGCGATTGAAGCCGAGCAGAAGTGGCCACAGCACCTGGACGCCATCGCCCGGGACGAGCCCGAGAGGAACGTGGGCTGCGTCCTGGAAGTAGGTTTCCTCGGTGCACAGCACGATGTCACTGAGTAGAGCGAGTTCGGCGTGCACGTCGACCGGACCGTTGATCGCCGCGACGATCGGGACTTCGATCGCCAGCAATGCAGAGATCAACCGGTTTCCTTCGAACAGTCCGTCGTCCATGACCGCGGCGGGCGCCCCGCCACGTGCGACTGCTTCCTCGAAGGATGGGATCAGGTCGATGAACCGGTCTCCGGTGCCCGTGAAAATTACGACGCGTACATCTCGGTCGGCGGCGATGGCTGCGAACAGTTCGGGTAATTCGCGATGGGGCAACGCATTCCATCCGAGTGACCCGCCTCGTGAATGGACTCTGACAGTCAAGACGCCGACGTCGTCGATCGAAACGTCCGCCGTCTTGAACCTGGTCATGTATTCCTTGGGCACAGCTACTCCTCTGAATGTGAATGATTCGAGCGGGGCGGGTCGTTTCAGACTGCTGGTGTCGCAGCTGCTTTCCGACCTCGGGTTCCACGGTCTACGGTCTTGTCGGTCACGCCTATGCGGCGCAGCTCCGATTTGAGGACCTTTTCGTTCTTGGTCTTCGGAAGTTCTTCTACTACGAGTAGATATCGCGGCGATGCGAAGTAGGGAAGGTGCTCGTCGCAATAGCGGCCGAGCTCGGCGAGGTCCGCGACCGAGCCCGGAACGAGCACGATCGCTGCCATGACTTCATCCTCTGACAGATCGGAAGGTACTGCATAGACCGCAACTTCGTGAACACAGGGATGCGTAGCGACGACGGTTTCCACCTCGAACGACGAGATGTTCTCGCCGAATCGCCGCATGGCGTCCTTCTGTCGATCGATGAACTTGAACCACCCGTCGGGTTCCCGAACGAGTACGTCGCCGGTGTGGAACCAGAGATTCCTCCACGTCTCCATCGTGGCCTGGGCGTTGTTCCAGTAGCAACTCATGATGCTCTCGGGCTTGAGAGGTCGAACGATGAGCTCACCGGCTACGCCGTCGGGCACCGGCATGTCGTGCTCGTCCACCACCACGCACTCGAAGTCGGGATGTGCAACGCCGGAGTACCCTGGACGCCCGGGCTGGTCCGGTGGCGTCCCGATGACCGAGGACGTGTCTGTCATTCCGTATTGGGACACGAGACGAAGGCCGAACCTTTTCTCGAAGGAGTCGTAGTACTCCGCGGACGGCGTGGGTACGGACAACGCTACGCGTACTGCGTTGTCCGCGTCGTCCTCTGTCGGTTGCGCTCCCCAGAGGATCGGGACCATGGCCCCCAATATGGAAATGACGGTGGCCTGTTCGTCCCTGACTTCCTGCCAGAAGCCGGAGGCGGAGAACCGCCTTCCGAACACGACGGTCGCGCCTGCTCGGAGCGCGGGCAGCAGCGTCACGCACAGTGCGTTCGCATGGAACAGCGGTAGGCAGTTGTGTGCGACGTCTTGTGGTGTGTAACCGAAGAGCCAGTCGGCCTTCTCCCCGAAGGCCACGATCGAATTATGCGTGTGCAAAACGCCTTTGGAAGGACCGGTCGTGCCCGACGTGTACAGGATGGCTGCGTCGTCGTACCGAGTGACGTCGGCTGGCGGGACTGCCCCTGCCGCGTCGAGGGCCGTTGCGTAGTCGCGCGTGTCCATCGCGAACGAGGATGGAGCGTGATCGATGACGAGGACGCGCGGTGAGATGCCGACCTTGGTCAAGGCGCGTCCGATCACCTCTGTGAACGATTCCTCGATCACCAGAACGGCTGGTGCGGAGTCTCGAAGCATGTGCTCGAGGATGGGGCCGCGAAGGCTGGTGTTGAGCGGTACGGACAATGCGCCGATGTGAGCCGCTGCGAAGAACGTGTCCAGGAACTCGATGCGATTCGACATCATGATGGCGACACGGTCACCCGAGTGGGCTCCCGATTCGACGAGTACGCCAGCGAGTAATGCCGCACGAGTAAGCAATTCGCGTGCAGTATATCCACGGTCGCCCACAAGGCGTAGACGGACCTCGCCTGGAGCCTTCGCGTCGGATGCCATGAGCGCGCCGAGGATTGTGCGTTCGTCCACGCGACTTCCCTTCACTGAAGCAGTAGGCCGACCTCGGAGTTGGTGCGGTGTCGGGTGCTGCGCATACTGGATACAATTTAGTTGCCAAACTAGCACTCCCTGGTGTGCTGTCAAACACACTCGGAGTTGGTGACGGTTCGGCCCACACCGCAGCACTCGTGCGAGTGGGAGCTATTTTGGATCCAATATTGACTACAGGTGTGATCGACGTTACTTTGAGCCGGCTGGCCGACTTATTTCACGATTGCCGACCGGCTGCTGCCAGCTACCTGCAGAAGACGGAGACGCACGTGACTTTGAATCAGATTTCCGACGCCGCGGAGCGGACTCGCAATCCCGCAGTCGATGCGTTTCTTACGGATTCGAGCAAGAAGCTGTTCATTGGCGGTGAATGGGTGCCTGCTGATTCCGGCGACGTACTCGATGTCGTGGATCCGACGACCGAGGATGTCATCGCCCGAGTGGCCGCCGCGGGTACCGTTGATGTGGATCGTGCGGTCACGGCCGCACGCGCGGCGTTCGAAACCGGACCGTGGTCACTCCTGGGTCCCCTCGATCGAGCGAAGATTCTTCGTCGATGGGCCGATCTGATTGACACTCATCGCGAGGAACTTGCGCATCTCGAGTCGCTGAACAACGGCATGACGCTGGCGACTGCGGTTGCGTCGATCACCGATGCAGCCGAGACAGTCCGATTCTTCGCCGGCGGCGCAGAACACATTCACGGCGATACGCCGCAGACCGACCCGGGCTCGTTCAACTACACACTTCGCGATCCGATCGGCGTGTGTGGTGCCATCATCCCGTGGAACTCCCCGGTGACGAACTTCGTATGGAAGTCCTCGCCGATTCTGGCTGCGGGCAACGTACTCATCATCAAGCCCGCGGAGACGACGCCTCTGACGGCGGTTCGCCTGGGGGAGTTGCTTGCGGAAGCCGGCCTCCCCGGGGGGGTTCTCAATGTCATCACCGGGTTGGGGCATCCTGCCGGAAGTGCGATCTCCGAACATCCTGGAATCGACAAGATTGCATTCACCGGTTCGACGCCGACGGGCCGTCGAATCCTCGCTGCGTCGGTATCCAATCTCAAACGCGTCTCGCTCGAACTGGGCGGCAAGTCTCCCAACATCGTGTTCGACGATGCAGACCTCGACGCCGCGGTGACTGCGTCGCTCATTGGGTTCGTGTCCATCACTGGCCAGGTGTGTCTCGCCGGAACACGGTTGTTCGTGCAGCGTGGGATTCACGATCGGTTCGTGGAGGCGATGGTGAAGCAGGTTTCGGCGCTCACGGTCGGTGATCCGCTGGATCCGAACTCGTCGGTGGGACCGCTCGCGTCTCGCCAGCAGCTCGAAAAGGTGTCGAGCTATCTCGCATTGGGCAAGGACGAGGGTGCGGTGGCAGCGGTAGGTGGAAACGCCTCGGGCGGAAAGGGTTTCTTCGTCGAGCCCACGGTATTCATCGGCGTCAACAACGACATGAGAATCGCACGGGAGGAAATTTTTGGACCCGTGCTGGCCGTCATTCCATTCGATGACGAAGAGGAGGCGATTCGGCTCGCAAATGACACCGAGTACGGCCTGGCAGCGGCGGTCTGGACGCGCGATCTTCGTCGCGCGCACACCGTCGCCAGGCGTATCAAGGCTGGAACCGTCTGGGTCAACGATTATTTCAAGCTCGACCCCAGGATGCCATTCGGTGGTTTCAAGCAATCCGGGATCGGACGCGACTTCGGGCTCGACTGGTACCACTCCTGCACCGAACCGAAATCGGTGTTCGTGACTCTCTGACGTCGCCGACCGGTCGCAACTGCGCACGCGCCTCCTCCGTACGTTTCGGAGGAGGCGTGTGTGCTTTTGGCATGGGGACTGGATTTTTCTTTAGGCAATAGTGGAGCCAATATTGCCTAAATGACGTGACGCGCATTACACTTGCCCTGCATCTCCGGGTTGTCCACGGAGTATCGGACGCGCAGGACGGGTATCTGATTTGTACTCGCCGCTACGGGGTTTCGGTCATATCTCATGCGTTCTGATCAACCCGGTTGGCAACAATTATCTGTCGAAAACACAGGTGGGCAACGGATGTTGTCTTGGCCCTCTTCAGTTCCCTGACTCGAAGGATCACTATGCGACATTTTCATGCGGCATCCGGTGTGCTGACGAAATACTTATCGATCTGGATCATCTGTGCCGCAGGTCTGGCCTTGCTGATTCCCGACCAACTGGCGCCGATCGCGGCCTATGCGAAGTACATCATCATGCTCTTGATGCTGATGATGGGATTGACTCTGTCTCCGCAGGATTTTGCGACCATCGCAAAGCGTCCGGTATCGGTGGTGATCGGTACGGTCTGTCACTTCACGATCATGCCGTTGCTCGCACTTGGCATTGCCACCGCACTTCAACTGAGCTCCGATCTTACTGTCGGACTTGTGCTGCTCGGTTCCATTGCGAGTGGTTCTGCCTCGACCGTGATGGTGTTCATCGCCAAAGGTGATGTGGCGCTTGCTGTTGCGTTGGGAACGCTGTCGACGTTTCTTTCCATCGGATTGACACCGCTGCTCATGAAGCTGTTGGTCGGTGAGATGATCACGATCTCGGTTGCGTCCATGGCTCGTGACATCGCCCAGATCGTATTGGTCCCGATCGTGTTGGGTCTGGTCATCCGGTATGCGTTTCCGAAACTGGTACGCGGCTTCATGCCGTTGGTCGGTCCGATATCAGGTGTCGCGATTATCGTGATCTCCGGTGGTGTGTTCGCAGCAGGAAATGCAGCGTTCCTCGCGAGTGGTCCGATCATCATCCTGGCTGTCATCCTTCACAACGTTGGAGGTTTCGCTCTCGGTTATCTGGGTAGCCGTGCGACAGGTCGATCTTTCCGGGAAACTCGCGCGATCACCCTGGAGGTCGGTATGCAGAATGCCGGGCTTGCGTCGGCTCTCGCCAACACCTATTTCAGTCCGGCGGCAGCGCTCCCGAGCGCAATCGCCGGATCGTGGCACGTCATCTCCGGTGCGATCCTCGCTAGGTTCTGGGCAAGCAGCACCGAGTCGGAGGATCGTCGGACATCGACTGGTGTAGGAGCCGATGTAAAAGGAGGGACATCGGGTGTGCTCGCCCAGGAGTGAGCTACCCCCGCAGATTCATGGACGGAAGCCGTCCAGTACTTGCCGGGAAGGTCTTCGCATGAACTTCCCGTCGCACTATGAGGAGCACGCCGCATGACAACGGACACGATTCGTACTTCCGACGGGTCGGATCTCGTGCAGCCCGGTCTCCTTCCCGAACTGCGAGATCGTACGGTGGATAATCTGTGGCGGCGGGCTGTGCGGTCCAAGCCGGAGGGGACGTTTCTGCTGTGGGAGGGCAATGAGTTCACCTACGCCGAGGCCGATGTCGAGGTCGCGAAGGCGTCCGGAATGCTGCGTGACGCCGGCGTCACGCCTGGAACTCGTGTCGCGGTTCTGCTCGACAACAGGCCGGAGTACATCTGGCTTCTCCTGGCGATCGGGCGCATTGGTGCAGTGGGGGTACCCATTCACGCGGAGGCCAAAGGCCAACTGCTGGGTCACTTTCTACGATCCACCGACTGCAGCTACGGCGTCATTGCCTCGTCCCAGGCGGCGAACGTCGAATCCGTTCTCGGAGAAGACCTTCTCGGCTACGTGTGGATCCTCGACGATGTACCGGCCGACGAGATCGGTACGGTCCCTCGGCTGGGACGCGTTCAGGAACCGTACGCGCCCAAAGATGTCGCGGATGACGGCAAAGATGATGAGCACCGAGTTCCGCGTTTCAGCGATAACTATCTGCTGATGTTCACTTCCGGGACGTCGGGTCCGTCCAAAGCCGCCGTAGTGAGCCAGGCTCAACCGATTACCCACGCGCTGAAGATTGCGGAATCCTGCGGTTGGAACGCACAGGAGCGCTTCTACACCTGCCTGCCCCTCTCCCATGCCAATGCGCAGTGTCACACGCTCCTGCCGGCCATCGGTCTCGGTGCGACGGTAGTGTTGGGCCGCCGCTTCTCGGTGCGCAAATTTTGGGCTGATGTACAGCCTTTCGACTGCACAGCAGTCAGCTTGCTCGGCAGCATGTTGCAGCTGTTGTGGAAGAAGGCGCCGTCACCGGAAGAGTCCGACAACCGCGTGTCGACGGTGCTGGTGGTGCCGTTCCCGCGCAATGTGCAGGAATTCGACGACCGCTACCAAGCCCGGTTCGCCACTCTCTACGGCCTGACCGAATGTGCACCGGTGTCGATTTCTCGACCTGGGGAGGGATACGACCGTCCAGCGGGAATGGCAGGTCGTATCCTGCGGGATCACAACGACGTGCGAATCGTCGATGCCGATGACATCGAAGTTCCGCTAGGAACGGTTGGCGAGATCGCGGTGCGTCGACACGACCCCTACATCACCGTGCAGCGCTACTACGGGCGTGAGCGCGAGACGTGGGACGACTTCCGCAATCTGTGGTTCCACACCGGTGACTTCGGCTACGTGGACGAGGACGACGTTTTGTATTTCGTTGGGCGCAAATCTGATTCACTTCGACGACGGGGTGAGAACGTGTCCATCAGAGAGCTCGAAGAGGTCCTGCAGTCGTTCACCGGGGTGTTGGAGGCGGCGGTCATCGCCGTCCCATCGGACCTGGGCGACATGTCCGAGGACGACATCGCCGTGTACTTCACGTCCGAAGACGGTACACAGCTCACCGCAGAACAACTCGATCTGCTGGCGGAGGCGGAATTGTCCCGATACATGCGCCCCCGCTATATACGCCACGTCGACGACCTACCCAAAACTCCGACCTCGAAGATCCGCAAGGACGTTCTCCGGCGTGATGCCGAGGTCAACCTGACCCAGTTCTTCGACGCTGAGACACGCAGGCAGATCTGATCCAGCACTGTTCACGTCTTCGCCTCGACAGCGCCACGACTTCGGTCTATGTCGCGTACGCGCCCCGGTTCCACCATTCGTCCTGATTTCCCCCCTCGAGAAGGAGAAATCATGCACACCGCCACCGCAGAAGTACCCGACATCCTGTCGGACGAGCACGACAACGATCCGCAGATCGCCTACCAGTATCTGAGGGAAGTGTCTCCGGTGGTCTACCATCCGGGATCCGAAGTTGCCTGGTTTCGAGGCATTCGGACGTCCAACGGTTACTGCGCGGACAGGAAACCAATTCGCAGAATTACGCGGACGGACTCGGTCTCATCTTCGGACGTACCGTGCTCGAGTTGGACGGCAAGGAGCATCAGTCACACCGCTTGTTGCTGAACCCCTTGTTCCATACTGTCCGAATCGACGACCTGCGCCCCACTGTGACGACAACGGTGGAGCAGATGTTCCTGCCGCAACTCGATGCAGCAGCAGACCGCGTTCGGACCGGCCAGCGAGAGTTCGCGGCGATAGATTTGGTGTTCTACTTACTTCGGCGAACTCCCCATCTCCGTCATCGAAACGATGCTCGACCTTCCACGAGAACGGCACGAGGACTTTTCCCGCTGGTACCGGGCTTTTCATGCTTTCACCGCCAACCTGTCGGGTGATCAGGGAGTCATCGACCGCGGATTGGCGGCCCGAGCGGAGATGACGGAGTACGTGCTACCCCTCATCGAAGAACGGCGTGCCAATCCTGGCGCCGACCTGATCTCGCAGATGGCGTTGGCGGAGATAGACGGCAATCGACTCAGTGACGAAGAAGTACGCGCGTTCGTCAGTCTCATGATCACGGCCGGTGGAGAGACGACCGACCGCGCGCTCGGTTTGATGCTGCTCAACCTCTTACAACATCCGTACCAGCTCAGTGCAGTTCGAGACAGCCGTGAGCTCATCGTGGACGCGTTCGTCGAGACGATGCGTTACACGCCACCCGTGGGGATAGCGGGTAGACAGGCTGCCGTCGACTTCGAACTTCACGGAGTGACAATTCCGAAGGGTGCACGAATCAACCTTCTGATTGCCGCAGCCAACAGGGACCCGCGAAAGTTCGCAAATCCGAACGACTTCGACATGTTCCGCCCAGACAACAGCACATCGAAGGGTTTCAGCGGTGCGTCTGATCATCTGGGTTTCGCAACGGGAAGACACTTCTGTGTCGGGGCCCAGTTGGCGAAGGCCGAGATCGAGATTGCAACCGGCATGATCTTGGATAACATGTCGAACTTGAGGCTCGCCGAAGGGTTCGTGCCTAAGCCGACCGGGCTGTGGACGCGAGGCGTCGATGTCCTCGAGGTCGCGTTTCTGCCGAACAGGTAGACCAGCGTGAGTAGATCCTCGGCAGCCGGAGCATTGCGGTGCCATCGCCCCCAGGATCACGCGCACCGCGTTGATCAGGACTCGCGGCCAAGGGCTTGCTTTGGAGCGAACCTCGCTACCGGCCATCTATCCGCAGGTCGGTCCGCAAGACGAAAGGATCGATGCTAGAGGTAGGCTAGGCGAGGGCGTGGGGCACCGTCGGTTGTCACCTGCGTTGACGTGATGTCAGCGCAGGGAGTCCTGGCTGCCGGCAGCGGCGACGGCCTCTTCGGTGTCGAGCCGGGCGGAGGCCGCACCGGTTTCGGCCTCGTCGTTGCGCTTGATGAGGTACAGGACCACGATCGCGAGCAGTGCCATGGTGGTGAGGCCGTACAGCCCGATCGTGATGCTGCCGGTGGCCTCCTCGAGCGCGCCGAGCACTGTCGGTGCCACGAACCCGCCGAGGTTGCCGAGCGCGGTGACCAGCGCGATGCCGGGGGCGTAGATTTTCGCCGACAGGAGTGCCTGTGGGATGGTGAGAAATACCGGCGATGCCGACTTGAACCCCATGGCCGCCAGGCACATTCCGAACAAGCCGAGCAGCGGGTTGCCTGCGGTGGCGACGAACGTGCCCACTGCGGCGAGGACCAGTGCCGCCGTGACGATGAGACGGGTGCGGGTGGGGAACTTGTCGCGGGTCCGGCCGGCGAAGTTCATCGCGACGATCGATAGGATCCAGGGGATCGACGTGATCAGCCCGATCTCGAAGGAGCTCAGGTCGCCGAGCGCCTTCACCTGGGTCGGTAGCCAGAACGTCATGGTGTAGCCGACGAGCTGGATGAAGAAGAACACCAGGCACATCAGGAGCACTTGCCCGTTGAGCAGCAGTTTCCACTTGCTGACCCCGACCCCCTGTGCGCGGTCGCGGGCGTCGTCCTCCTCCTCGATGGCCGCGGTGAGGGCGGCCTTCTCGGCGGCGGTGAGCCATTTTGCGTCGGCGATCTTCGACACCAGGAAGAAGAAGGCGACGATCCCGACCGCAACGGTCATGGTGCCCTCGATCCACAGCATCCACTTCCAGCCGGAGATGCCGAGGACGCCGTCGAGCTCGAGCAGTGCGCCGCTGAGCGGGCCCGACACCACGTATGCCAAGGCGGAGCCGCTGAGCAGCAACGCGGTGGCGCGGCCGCGGTACTTCTGCGGCAGCCAGTACCCGAAGTAGTACAACACACCGGGGACGAAGCCGGCTTCGGCGACGCCGAGCAGGAACCGCGCGGTGTAGAACTGGGTTTCGGTCTGCACGAAGCCCGTTCCGATCACGACGAGACCCCAGGTGACCATGATGCGGGTGAGCCAGACCCGGGCGCCGACGCGTTGCATGATCATGTTGCTGGGCACTTCGAAGATCGCGTACGCGACGAAGAACAGGCCGGCACCGAGTCCGTATGCGGCGGGGCCGATCCCGAGATCCGACTCGAGGTGTTCCTTGATGTAGCCGACGTTGGTGCGGTCGATCTGGTTGAGAACGACCATGATCATGATCAGCGGGATGAAGCGGGCGAAGAACTTTCGCACCGCGGAACGGACGTCGGGATTGTTGTGGCCGGTGTGGCCCTCGATCTGTGAAGTCGTCATGTGATGTCCCTCTAGAACTTGGGCATGGTGGGCCGCTGGTAATCGGGGTGCACCATGCGCATCGCGCCGATGTCGTCCCGGTCGCGGAACTGGGGCATCTTCTGGAAGCGCTCGTGCTGCTGGGCGAGTTTGTCGCGGTCGAGTTCGATACCGAGTCCGGGCTTGTCGGTGAGTTCGACGCAGCCGTCGGTGAACGTGAACGGTTCGGTGATGATGTCGTGCGCCGCCTGCCACGGGTAGTGGGTGTCGCACGCGTATTCGAGGTCGGGGACGGTGGCCGCGACGTGGGTCATGGTGGCGAGCGAGATGCCGAGGTGGGTGTTCGAGTGCATCGACACCGCCTTACCGTGCGCCCGGCACACCGCGGCGAGGTCGCGGGTGGCCAGCAGCCCGCCCCAGAAGTGGTGGTCGGAGAGCACGACCTGGACGGCGTCTGCGGCGAAGGCCGGAGCGATCTCCTCGGTGGCGGTGACGATCATGTTCGTCGCCAGCGTCATGCCGGTGCGGCGGTGTACCTCGGCCATGTCCTCGAGTCTGAAGGTGGGATCTTCGAGGTACTCGACGACGCCGGTGAGGTCCTCGGCCACCGCGAGCGCGGTGTCGAGCGACCATGCCCCGTTGGGGTCCAGGCGCAGCGGGTGCTCCGGGAAAGCCTGGCGGAGCGCCTTGATTGCCTCGGCCTCCTCCGGTGCGGGGAACGCGCCGCCCTTGAGCTTGAAGGAGCGGAAGCCGCCGTGCTCGAAGAACTTCCGGCCCAACGCCACGACACCGTCCGGGTCGACGACCTCGCCCCACTCGTCGGTCGGCGCGTCGTCGTACCAGTCGGGGTGTGCGCCCCACTTGTAGAACATGTAGCCGCTGTACTCGACGCGGTCACGGACCTTGCCGCCGAGCAGGTCGTAGACCGGCACGCCGAGCACCTTGCCCCACGCATCCAGCGTCGCGCCCTCGAAGGCGGAGATCACACTCAGGCGCTGCTTCTCGGTGGTGAGCAGGCCGCGGTAGCCGCTCGCGTCCGGGTTGGGATCGACGACGCGGTTGTTCACCGGGTGGCGGCCGATCTGCAGGATCGCGTTGATCTGGTCGACGCGGTGGCCGATCAGCTGCTGAGCGAGCTTGCCGGCCAGCTCCAGGTAGGCGGCGTCACCGTAGGTCTCACCGAGACCGGTCACGCCGGAGTCGGTGACGATCTCGACGATCAGACGCGAGGCGTAGGGCTGGTGGACGCCGGCGACGTTCAGGAGCGGTGCGTCCGCGATGAGGATCGGGGTGAGGCGGACGTCGGTAATGGCGGGGGCTGCGGTCATGGTCTCGGTGACCTCTCGTCTTCAGTCGGTACAGGCGGATGATCCGCCAAACATGCTGTCTTAATAAATGAGGCCGTGTCTCATTCAGTGGGTCTGTGTCTCAACTTAGCAGTGATTCAGGGCACAAGACAAGCCCCAAATGACACTTCACGGAAAGGGCTCCTGCCCTCTACCAGGGAAAATAGCGCAGCACGACGAGCGGTGCGCGTCGTGCGCGTACCGCTCGCCGAGGAGGGTGGTCACTCGTTTTTCGGGAGGGTCAGTCGTCCGTCAATTCGCCCGGGAACGGCCGAGGTGCCGTCCCACAACTCCACGGGCGGCACCGCCGCGGGTGAATCCCGCCATGTGACCAGCCGGAGGAACCTCCTCGATGTCGTCACACGAGACTCGACACCGAGGTTGAGACCGCAGGACCCGACAATGCGGCGGTGGTCCTTCTAAGAATGCGAGTGCGACACTCCGGTTCTGCAGATGGTGCCGCCCGCGTCGCCGTCGAGGATGGCCGAACGGCGGAAAGGTTCCACGCGGCGGCTGCCGATCCCGCCGCTGCGCCAACCGGGTGTGCTGACGGTCGTTCCTTTTCTCGTGTTGTCACGCCCATCCTGCTCCCGCCTCGCCGGGCTCCAAACCGAACTGCGACAGTCGGTTTCGTCGGTTCTATTCGAGGGGCTCGACGTACCCGAGGGAAGCAGAGATTGTGGCCGCTGACTTCTGGACGAGCGGGCCGATGTCGCCCAGCGATCCCTCCATTCGTTCGGCTACTCCGGCCACGCTGATTGCGGCGATCGGCTGGCCGGTGTGATCAAAGATGGCCGCCCCGCAGCAGCAGCTCGACTGATCGAATTCCCGTAAATCTTGGGACCATCCGCGCTGCCGAGTTCGTGCGATCTCCTCGCGCAGCGAGCCGATGCTGGATTCTTCCACCGGGGACAGAGGCGAGCGGACGAGCGCGTCGAGTACGTTCTCGCACTGCTCGCTCGGCAGGGCTGCGAGGTATGCCCGGCCGACGGAGGTGCAGTGAAGCGGGCGGGATGTCCCGAGTTCGGCGGAGACGCCCACCGGGCGGGGGCCGCGTTCGCGGTGGACGAACACCATGGTCAGTTCGTTCGGCACCGCCAGGCTCACGGTTTCCTGTGTGGCGGTGAGGAGTTCGTGCAACGCGGGTACCGCGACGTCCTTGAGGTTGGTGGACGCGACGGCAGCCGAGGCCAGGCGGGCGGCGGCGGGGCCGAGCCGCAGATGCCCTGACTGGTCGTCGACGAGCCATCCGCTGTCGCGGAGGCGTTCGACCAATCGATAGGTCGTGCTACGGCTCAGCCCCAACGCGTCGGCAAGCTCCGGCGTGGTGCAGGAGCGAACCCGAGACAGGTGCGAGAGGATGGCCAGACCCCGGTCGAGAGCGCCTGCTCCAGGGCCTAGCAGTGGGGTGGCAGTTTCTGTCGGTACGGCGACCACGTCCAGACCCATCACGCACTCCTTCAACTCATTGAAAGGGATAGCATCCCACTCAACGAGAATACAGGGAATCTGCTGGTGTGTGGAGGCTCAGCTGCCCCGGTGTCGGGGCGACGACGGGGTTCGACAGTCGGCCGATGGACTCGACCTCCACGTCCACCGTATCGCCCGGGTGCAGGGCCAACCGGGGTGTGCGGAAGTCGCCGCACCCGGCAGGGGTTCCGGTCAAGATGACATCGCCGGGGGAGAGGGTGAAGTACCTCGAGCAGTAGCTGACCAGGTCCGCGATGGGAAAGATCATGTCCGCGGTGTTCCCGTCCTGCACGACGCCTCCGTTGAGCCAGGTTCGGATTCGGAGGTTCTGCGGATCGGGTATCTCGTCCTTGGTGACGACCACCGGTCCGAGTGGGCAGAAGGTGTCCAGGCCTTTGCCCCGGACCCATTGCCCGTCCTCGGCTTGGAGATCGCGCGCGGAGATGTCGTTGGCGGCAGTGTAGCCGAACACGACGTCGAGAGCGCTCTCGGGCGCAACATTGCGACAGCTGGCACCGATGATGACGGCGAGTTCGCCTTCCCAGTCGGCGCGGGTGGTGACCGTCTCGTCGACCACGATCACCTCGGATGGGCCGGTGGAGCTCGACGACAGTTTCGGGAACAGGTACGGCGTGGTGGGGATGTCCCAGTTCATCTCGCGCACCGTGTCGTGGTAGTTCAGCCCGATGCCGAAGATGGTGGGCGGACGGTAGGGCATGACGACCCGTGCATGCTGTGCCTCGAGGGTCGGGCCGTCGAACTCGACGGCGGACGCATCACGGATGACATCGAGGATCGATGCGTCCGCGGCCGACGGGGTCTGCCACCCCGCTCCTCGCTGCCGTGCCAGGAGGGGGCGGCCGTCGTGTTCGATTGTCGCGTACCTCATTTGGTGGCACCTGTGCTCGAGTTTCCGGATGCGATGCCGGAGGGGTTCTGCGCGACGGGGACGTCCACACCGTGGGCCTTCTGGTGGCGGACGAAGATCCACACGATCATGGCACCGAGGACACCGAGGGCCCCTGCCAGGACGAAGGCGCCACTGTAGCTGCTGGTAGCGACGATGAACCCGGTCACCGTCGGTGCGATGATTCCGGAGATGTTCGCCAGGCCGTGCATGAGACCGCCGGCGCTGCCGACGTATTCCTTCGGTGCGGCGTCCTGGATGAGGGTCCAGTATGCGGGGGCCGCGAGCATCAGGAATCCGACAGCGATGGTCATGAGAATGACAGCGCTGGTCGCGGTGCTCGCCGTGCTGGTCACTCCGACGCAGAGGGCGCTGGTGATCAAGCAGGTGACGAGGACGACCTTGCGGGAGAAGAACTGCTTGCCGGTGTGGGTGAAGATGTAGTCGATCAGGTAGCCGCCGCCGAGGTATCCGGCGGCGCCGATGATCCACGGAATTGCGGTGACGATGGACATGTCGCGCAGGCTCACACCCTGGGCGTCGACGAGGTAGACCGGGAACCAGGTCAGGAAGAAGAACAGGATGTAGTTGTAGCAGAACAACGACAGGGCGGTCGCAAGGATCGCCGGCTGGAGAATGGCCTTCCACATTGACGGCTTCTCACCTGTGGCGGTCTGTTCGACGGCGGTTTCCTCGACGGCGTCGGTTTCGTCGATTTCGGCGATCTCACGGTCGCTGACGCGCTTGTTGTCGCGGGGATTGTCGGTGGCGACCAGACGCCAGATCAGCGCCCAGGTCAGGCCGATCAGGGCGATGAGGATGAAGGCGACTCGCCAACCGAATGTCAGGGCCAGGAACCCGACGACCGGACCGGACAGTGCGCCGCCGAGCGGGCCGCCGGCCTGGTTGATGCCGACGGATCGAGCTCGCTCCCGTAGCGGGAACCAGTTGTTGACCATCTTGTTGGCGGTCGTGGAGATGGGGCCTTCACCGATACCGAACAGGGCGCGGGCGATCAAGAGGGTCCAGAAGTTGAACGCCCCTGCCGTCAGTCCGCACATCACGGACCAGAACACCATTGCCCAGACGAAGACCTTCTTCGCGCCGAACTTGTCGGAGAGGACTCCGCCGAGGAAGTTGAACAGTGCGTATCCGACCGAGAAGCTACTGAAGATCAGGCCCTTCTCGACATCGGTGAGGTGGAAGTCCTCGGTGATGAAGGGCATTGCGACGGCGAGTGCCGAACGGTCCATGTAATTGATCACCATTGCGGCGGTGAGCATGACCAGGATCGTCTTGCGGAAATTCTTCTGCCGGGGCTGCCCCTGCGTCGGGGCCTCCGTGGAATGTGTCGTCATGGTTTCGCCTCCCAGCGTAACGAAATGGATAGGGCGAGAGGGGCGGTGGATCCGCGCTGTGCTCTCGGTGTGTCTGGCCGACAGCCGAGAGAAGATGCGAAGTCTGTGGTCTGTGCCGCTCTCGGTGGGTGTAACCTCTGCCTTGCGTCCCAATCAATGGGAGGCTATCGTATTGAATGGGACTTGGATGGTGGAAACATTAGCGCATAGTGGTCTACACCACAATTCCGACCTCAACCACTAGGACGAGGTACTAACCAGCAGGACACCCCGGTGGGGGTGGAAGCGAGGATCAAGTGACCAGGAAGCAACCGGGATGGCGCGCTCCGACATCCGATACCGGCTATGGGCAACTCGCGGGACGGGTCGCCTTGGTCTCCGGTGCCGGCCACAACATCGGCGAAGCCATTGCCAGACGGTTCGCCTCCGAAGGCGCGGCGGTGGCGGTGGCCGACATCAACCTGGCCTCTGCCACGCGGGTTGCTGAAGCCATCGTCGCCGCCGGTGGTCGCGCCTTCGCTGCGGTCGGCGACCTGTCGTCCATCGAGGGCGTCGACCAGGTCTTCGACGAGGTGGAGCGGCATCTGGGTCTTGTCGATGCTCTCGTCAACAACGCGTACGCCAGGGTCGGGGAAACCAGTTTCGAGCCGTTCCTCTCGGTGGATCCGGCCGATTGGCAGCGATTCGTCGCCGCGAACACCACCATGTTCTTCGCCTGCGCTCAGCGCGCCGCGCGGAGCCTGGCGTCGGCCGGACGGCAAGGAACCATCGTCAATATCAGCTCCCACGGAGCCGCCCGAGCGCACCGCCAACACATCCCCTACGACTCGGTGAAGGGCGCGATGGAATCGTTCACTCGGGCCGTCGCGGTGGACCTGGCGCCCTGGGGGATTCGTTCCAACTGTGTCCGGCCCGGATCGATCGCCGTCGACAGCGAACAGATGAACTGGGACGCCGCCGACAGCGTCGACGACGTGCGAAGCAGCCAGATCCCGATGGGTCGTCCTGGATCGATCGACGATGTGGCCAGTGCCGTGCTGTACCTGACGTCGAAAGAATCCGCGTACGTCACCGGACAGGTCTTCAACGTCGACGGGGGCATGTCGGTGCAGGCACGCGCACCCCAGGTCGAACCTGGCGTGGTCGCAAGTCCGTCGACGTTGACGAACTTCCCGCCGCGCTTGCAGAACGATCTGGCGCATCACTGATGTCGGTCGATCTGCGTACTCCTGTGCAGCCGCGGGCGGTCCAACGAAAGACCGCGCTGGTTACCGGCGCCGAATCCGTGTTGAGCCGGGACATCGCGTGTGCGTTGGCCCGAGACGGCATCACCGTTGCCGTCCAGGGCTACTCACCCGCACACGTGGACGAGACGGTGCAGACCATCACCGACGACGGTGGCAGTGCTCTGGCCGTGGGGTCGGACCTGACCGTCGAATCCGAAGTCGATCAGGCGTTCAACCGGATCGAAGAACGCGGCCCGATCGACCTGCTCGTAAACAACGCGTCGTTACCCGGACCGGAATCCGCCACTCGCCCATTCCTGGAAGTGCGCTCACAGGACTGGCGACGATTCACCCAAGACAATCTCCTCGTTCTCCACCTGATCAGCCACAGAGTGGCTCGCACGCTGAAGCAGGCCCGCCGACGCGGCGCTGTGGTGACCGTGTTCGGCGAGAACGAAGCGGCGCGATCGGACCACGCGCACCATTTCCTGCGGGCAATCGTCGGTGCCTTCACCCGCGGTGTCGCAGACGATCTGATGCGTAACAACATCTGTGTCAACGCAGTACGAGCGGGGGCGAACACCGACCCACAGCTGACTACCGCCATGGCACTCGATTTGCTGCAGAAACGCATCCGGGCACGTGGTCGACACCGGCTCCACGGGCGCGGACACCCGTGAATCCACCACTACGACCATTCCCCTTCCCTCCGAACCAATCTCGAGAAAGGCACGACCCGTGACCAGTGATCGAAACCCTGAGCGACTCGACCCCGCGATGCTCGACAAGTACCGCAGAATCAGTACCGCCACCCTGGCGACCCGGTTGTTCGCCGTCGGGCTGCGTCAGCAGTACTTGGTGGGGGTGAGCCCCCTGAACCCGGACATAGACGGGTTCGTCGGCGAAGCGTGCACGATGCGCTTCATCCCCGCCCGCGAAGACATCGACACCCTCGAAGGTCTCTATGGCGCCGACAACCTTCAGTGGAAGGGCGTGGAAGCACTCGAGAAAGGTCAGGTGCTGGTCATCGACAGCCGCAGTGACATCAATGCCGCGTCGGCGGGCGACATGCTCGTCACCCGTGCAATGCACAAGAAGGCCGCCGCCGTCATCACCGACGGCGCGTTCCGCGACGGCTACGTCATCAAGGACATTCCGATCCCGACCTACAGCCGGGCCATAACCTCCACCTCCAGGCTGTCGAACTTCCACGTCGCAGACTTGCAGGTGCCGATCGGCTGCGCCGGCGTCGCCGTCTACCCGGGCGATCTCCTCGTCGGCGACCGCGACGGCGTCATCGTCATCCCCCGCCACCTTGCCCCCGAAATCGTCGACGAAGCCCTCGAACAGGAAGAACTCGAGGCCTATCTGCACACCCGCGCACGTCAGGGCGAGCCGCTGCTCGGCGGACTCTACCCACCGAGCGAAAAGACCAAGGGCGAATACCGGCAGTGGAAGGCCGCCCAGAACGCCGCGTCGAACAGACAGATCGCCACGGATGGAGTACTGCGGTGACCGCCTTCACCCACCTGGACCGCGACATCCAGCGCAAGCAGATGGAATCGACCATCCGGACATACTTCGACGGCTGCAACGAGGCAGACGTGGAAAAGATGGCCGCCACGTTCGCACCCGAGGCGGTGCACTACTTCCCACCCGGCCTGGACGGACCCTGGGTAGGAAACCGCACCATCGCCGAGAACTGGCGACGACTGACCCTCACCATCGGATCGGCCTGGACGATCGACCGGTTGATCGCAGAACCCGAATCCCTGCAGGCCGTGATCGAATGGACCCACTACAAGACGCGTCCGGGCGGATTCCTCCGCGGCGACGAATGGTACAAGTTCGACCCCGAAACCGGTCTGATCACCGAGATCCGCGCCTTCTACGCCTCGGCACCGGACGGCCGTGAGAAGGTGGAACTGCAGGGTTACGACTACGCAGCGCAGGGCTATCACCTGCAATGCCCGGTCGAGCGGCCGCATCCCGACGCCGAGTACGCCGCCCGATGAGCCCCGACCGCCCGACGGTCGACCGGGTCGAGACCTTCCCCCTCGAGGCCGTGCTGCCCGACGGTGGCTACGGCGCCTCGAAGGTGCTGCTGCCGGCGCGGGTGTGCACGATCGTGAAAATCACTACCTCCGACGGGGTCGTCGGGTGGGGGGAGAGCTTCGGCCCGCCCAGGCTGACCGCGCCGCACCTGGACGCCTACGCCCGCACCCTCGTCGGGCGCCCGGTCGACGCCCGTGAATCGTTCCTGCTCGATGCGCTCTCGGCCGGGTACCAGTTCACCTCCGGCGGTCTGCACGTCGCCGCCCTCTCCGGACTCGACATCGCCCTGTGGGATGCACAGGCCCGGGCCTTCGGTGTTCCGGTGGGCCGGCTGCTCGGCGGGGTCGTCCGCGACAGTGTCCCCGCCTACGCATCCACCGGATACATGACTGCCACAAGGGATCCGGGACTGTTCCGCGACCAGATTCAGCAGGTCGCCGCCGAGGGCTTCACCGCCGCGAAGGTCAAGATCGGATCGGGGCTGGCCGAGGACCGGGAGCGAGCCCGGATCACCCGTGAGGTCCTCGGCGACAAGGGCACTGTCATGGTGGACTACAACGCCAATGCCACCGTCGATGTCGTGACACGGTCGCTGGCGGGCATCGTCGACCTCGACCTGTACTGGGTCGAGGAGCCGCTGCCACCGGACGATCACACCGGCTGGGAACTCGTGCGCCGCCTCGGGGTTCCGATCGCCGCAGGTGAATCGCTTACACGCGCTTCGGGTTCCGGGATGTCATCGCGCAGCGCCGAGTGGACATCGTGCAACCGGATGTCACCAAATGCGGCGGCTTCACCGAGGCCAAGGCGATCGCACAGAACGCGACCGCATGGAACCTTCGCGTCTCACCGCACTGCTGGGGGACGGGGTTGTCACAGGCCGCGACGCTGCAACTGCTGTCGACCCTGCCGAACGCACCGTTCGGTCGGACCGGCGCCCCCGTGCACTACCTCGAGTTCGACCGAGGTCACAACCCCCTGCGCGAGGGCGTCCTCACCGAACCCATCCGAACCCTCGACGGACGAGTCGCCGTGCCGGGCGGGCCCGGCCTCGGTGTCGAAGTCAACGAAGACTTCATTCGCAAGACAGCGCTCGACGACTATCGCGTCGATACCCGCATCAGTCAACGCTAGAAGGAGCACCGTGACCGCCATCGCAGGCACCGATCCCCGAACGGGGACGACCACCAATGTCATCGACGAAACGACCACCGCGGAGGTCACCCGGATCGCCTGGGCCGCCGCCGACGCGGCACCCCAGTTCGAGCAGGCAGGGCGTGGGTTTCGGGCCGCACTGCTGCGCGCGATCGCCGACGAATTCGCCGCCCGCCGCCACCTGATCGTCGAGACCGCGGACCGGGAGACGGCCCTCGGCCCTACCAGGTTGAACGGCGAACTCACCCGCACCGTGTACCAGGCACGGCTGTTCGCCGACGTCCTCGATGAGGGCAGCTACCTCGAAGCGGCCATCGACCACGCCGCGGACACCCCGATGGGGCCGGGGCCGGACCTGCGCCGGCTTCTCGTGCCGATCGGGCCGGTCGCGGTGTTCGGGGCCAGCAACTTCCCGCTCGCCTTCTCGGTACCGGGCGGAGACACCGTGTCCGCGCTGGCCGCCGGTAACCCCGTGGTGGTCAAGGCGCACAGCTCGCACCCGGCCACCTCCCTCGCGGCGTTCGAGGCGATGGTCGCCGCCGCCCTACGCCTCGGTACCCCCGACGGTGTGTTGAGTATCGTGTTCGGGCAGGCCGCCGGCGGAGCCCTCGTCGCGGACCCGCATATCAAGGCCGTCGGCTTCACCGGATCATTGGGCGGTGGACAGGCACTGCTGGACATCATCGGTCGCCGAGACGAGCCGATCCCGTTCTACGGTGAACTGTCGAGCCTGAACCCGGTCGTCGTCACTCCCGGCGCAGCGGCAGCGCGGGGTCCGGCGATCGGCACCGGTCTCGCGGACTCGTTCACCGTCTCGGCCGGACAGCTCTGCACCAAGCCCGGGTTGGTGTTCGTTCCCGCCGGCGACGCCGGTGACGCCCTCGCCGCCGCCGCGGCCGAGGCCGTGGGTGACACCGATGCACCGGTGCTGCTCAACGAGCGCATCTTCACCTCGTTCGGCGAAATCAGCGGCCGCGCCGAAGGACTGGGAGCGGTCTCGGTGCTCGCCCGCGGCGGCAAGCCCGCCGAGGAGGGGTTTGCCGTCACCCCTTTGCTGCTGAGCATCACCGCTGCCGACCTGACCCCGCAGGCGACCGGAGAATGCTTCGGCCCGATGACCATCATCGCCCGCTACAACAGCGACGACGAGCTCCGCGCCGCGATAGACGAACTCCCGTCATCGCTCACCGGAACCATCCACGCCGAAGACGACGAGGTTGACCGGGTGTCGGAGCTGACCGGAATCCTGCGGGCCAAGGCCGGACGAGTGCTCTACAACGGCTACCCGACGGGCGTCCTGGTCTCCTGGGCGCAAACCCACGGCGGGCCGTGGCCGGCGACGAACACCCTGCACACCTCGGTCGGCACCACCGCCATCCGTCGGTTCCTGCGCCCGGTGACCTGGCAGAACGCTCCCGAGTTCGCCTTGCCGGAGGAACTGCGGGAGTCGTACGCCGCGATCCCTCGTCGCGTGGACGGCCGGCTCATCGTTCCGAACCGGTCATGACCGACCGCACCCTGTTGAGAAACGGCCGACTCACGGCCGCGGTCAATCCTGTCGGGGCCGAGCTGTGTTCGCTGCGCAACGCTGCGGACCTGGAAATGTTGTGGCAGGCGGGGCCGGAGTGGCCTCGTCACGCCCCGGTGCTCTTTCCCGTGATCGGCCGGATGGCGGATGACATCCTCGTGCACAACGGGATGCGGTACCCGATGCCGCAACACGGCTTCGCCCGGGACGTGGAGTTCGCTCGGGTCGCGGTCAGTGCGACGTCGGCGCATTTCCGGCTCACCGACACCGCCCGGACGGACCGGTACTTCCCGTTCTCGTTCGTGCTCGACGTTCAATTTGACCTGGGCGGTGACGAGCTTTCGGTCACCTACCGGATCGGTAACCCGAGCAGCGAGGCGACGCTGCCGGCGTCGATCGGTGTGCACCCGGCCTTCCGGTGGCCACTCCACGACGGGGACGCCAAGGGAAGCTACCGGCTCGAGTTCAGCGACCTCGAATCCGCGCCGGTGCGCCGCGTCGACAACGTCCTGCTGCGCGCCGACGACCAGCCGAATCCCGTTCAGGGATCATCGTTACCTCTGCATCCGGGCCTGTTCCGGGACGGTGCGGTGATCTTGGACCAGTTGTCGAGCACCGCGGTGCGCTACCAATCCGATGACGGCGAGGGTTTGACCCTGTCCTGGAGCGGGTTCGAGCAGCTGGCCATCTGGTCTCCACCCGACGACACCGATCTGCTGTGTATCGAACCGTGGTTCGGGCTGCCGTCACCCGCCGATTTCGATGGCGAATACCGCAGCAAACCCGCCCAACTCCACCTCGGTCCGGGGCAGGAACGCGAGTTCGGTCTGCGCATCTCCCTGTCCCGGAAGGCACCTGGCCCCGGTGCACGACCAAAGCCCGTAGGACCGCATGCGGCGCCTGCTCGAGACGAAACCGATACGCAGAATGAAGACGTCACGGACCGGCCCGTCGTCACCAGGGTCGAATCCTTCCCACGTCAGCTACCGACCGTGCTCGGTTGGTCGGGCCAGCAACTAACGGGTAGTCGGGAGTAAGGAAACGTCGTTCATGCCCACACGAACAGAACGGATGCCTTGATCCCGACTTCAGTCGTGCGGTCTGTCCGTTACCGCCGCCTGCTCCATGTTCGCAGGGACGCGCCTGTGCTCGTACCGCATCGAGTGTCTCGGACGTGTCCCTCCGTCGGACCATTGGAGCCGAGAATCGGCTGTAATGAGCTTTCCCGAAGCCTTCACACTTCGCGCATCCTCATCTAAACTGAAGTCACTTCAATCGCGTGTAAGAGGTGAAGCCTTGGCGCCCTCGAACGCAGAGAGTGCGTTTGAAAACCGTCAGGTTCGGGCGAGCCGCCTGGTCATGGTCGCGATCATCGCGATGTGAACCATGGCTCCGTGATGGTCGGGTCTGGTTTCGTAGTCGCGCACGCAGCGGCGGTGCTTGTTGATCTACGCGAAACTTCTCTCGACCACCCACACGCGGGGCCGAACGTGGAAACCGGTGGCGCCGGGGTTGCGTTTGATGATCTGCATAGGAAGGGCAAGAACGTCTTTCGCCCAGACGAGCAACCGGCCGGGATAACCGCCGTCGGCCCAGACCAGCCGAATGGTGGTGAAGCTGCCGCGCAGTGCTGCCAGGAGTCGGTGCGCGGCGTCGCGGTCCTGGATCGAGGCGGCGGTGACGACAACGGCGAGCAGCAGGCCGTTCACATCCACGGCAATGTGCCGCTTAACGCCGTTCGTTCTCTTGCCGCCATCCCAGCCGCGGCTCGATCGGGGCACGGTATCGGCGGCCGGCACCGTCTGCGAGTCGATGATCGCCGCGGTCGGGCACCGGTCCCGTCCGGCCCGCACTCGCAGCCGGTCGCACAGCGTGTCGAGGATGCGCTGCCACGCGCCGCTGCGGGCCCAGCGGGTGAAGACCGCGTACACCGTCCCGGCCGGCGGGAACTCCACCGGCAGTTGTCGCCACGCGATACAACCGCGCACGATGTACAAGATGGCATCCACTATCCCACGGCGGCAATACGTCTCGGGTCGTCAGCTGCGGCCTGCCGTGCCGCCCGGCGCAGGCAACAGTGGTTCGAGGTCGCCCACTCTGCGTCAGTGACCGGCGACGAGTACACCGCGCAACCGTGTCCGCCCGCCGCGTGGGGCGGACACGACGGGCATGGTGAGATCGGCGATGATGGCATTGTGGGCTCCTGGTGTGGGCTCCTGGTGTGCGCGGGGATTTGGTCGTTTCCGACCCAACCAGAAGCCCACTTCTGGGTTCTCAGCGAGGCACGCGCCCGCCACCCTGCGTGTCAGACATCCCTGGAGCTTGGATGTCAAGCGATGAGGTGTTGGTAGCGGTGAGCCCATCCGGCGGCTTGGCTGTAGGGGGTTTTAGTTTTGATGCAGCCGTGCAGGATTCCGACGAGCCGGTTTCCGAGTTGGCGTAGGGCGGCGTTGTGGTCGATCTCGCGGGCGCGTAGCTCGTCGTAGTAGGCGCGTGCCGCGGCGTCGTGCAGGATCGCCGCGCCTGCCTGCAGGTGCAGGGCATCGACGAGGCGGTCGTTGTGGATGAACCGGGCGTGGACGGTCTTGGTCTTGCCGGATTGGCGGGTGATCGGTGCGGTGCCTGCGTAGTTCTTGCGGGATTTGGCGTCGGCGTAACGGCCGTCGGCGTCGCCGAATTCTGCGAGCACCCGGGCGCCGGTGATACCGCCCATGCCGGGTTGGCTGAGGTAGATCTCAGCGTCCGGGTGCCGGCCAAAACACGCCCCGACCTCGCCCTCCATGACCTTGATCTGCTCGCCCAGGGTGCGCAGCACCGCGACCGTCGCGCGGACCGATGCGGCATAGGCGCCGGTCACGATATCGGCTTGGCCCAGGTGCTCGGTGCGGAGCGCCGCCTGGATAGCCGCGGCTTTCGTGGGCACGTCGCGGCGCCTTGCCCGTTTGAGTGCGGCGGTGATCTGGCCGATCGTCAGCCGTGCCGCGGAGGTGGGATCGGTGGCCCTGGCCAGCAGTTCGAGGGTGTCGGCGCCCGCGAGCCCGAGTGGCTTGTACGCCTCGAGCGCGGCGGGGAAGTATTCGCGCAGTGCCGTGCGCAATCGAAGCATGTGCCGGGTGCGTTCCCAGATCAGCGTCTGATGAGCGCGGGCGGCGACCTTGACCGCCTCGGCCTCGTCGGAGTCGCCAGCGACCTGGCGCAGCTGATGGCGGCGGGTCCGCAGCATGTCGGCTAGCGTGCGGGCATCGGCCTTATCGTCCTTGGCCCCCGACAACGACATCAGCTCACGATGCCGCGCAGCCTGTTTCGGGTTGACCCCGTACACCTGGTATCCCGCCGCGACCAGCGCGCGTACCCACGGGCCGCAATCGGTCTCGATGCACACCAGCACCTGCCCGGGATCGGAATCCTGCGGCAGGAACCGGGCAATCAGCTCGTGCAAACGTGCCATGCCGTCGATGCCCTCGGGCACTCTGGCCGCCTTCAGCGTGCGCCCTTGCTCGTCTTGCACCTCCACGTCATGGTGGTCTTCGGCCCAGTCGTCTCCGACGAACAACATTTATGCTCCTGAATCTCCCCGGGTTGAGTTGTCAGCAGCCTGCGGGAGACTCAGCGCCCTAATGGACCAGTGCTCACGCCAATCGTTGTGGCGGGCACGACATCCCATAAGTTGTTCGCTCCCGACCGCCGGCAGGGGCACGGTCTGACACCAGAACTCGACCAGTTCAGGGTAAGTAAGTGCTCACCTGCCGGGGCTACAGCACCGAGTCTGCCCTACTGACTGGACCCGGTAGCTCCCATTAGGGTGAGTTGAGTCCAGCGGTTCACAGCAACCCCGCCTGAAGGGCGAGATGCGGATCAACCCGACGATGACGATTTCCAGCATGGTTCCGGTCGAGGACCATGGCCGGATGGATCCTTCGTATCCCCGCGCCGGCGGCCCGCAGTCACGACACGCCTTCAGCGCCGCCGCCGACAAGCTTGCCCATCTGGCCGCCTATGAGCAGGCCTGCCGGAGCAACGGCGGCGGCGCATACCTGTGGGAGCGGTTCGTCGAACCGGTCCCTGCCGCGGAACGTGACGGGAACCTGGCGGCCGCGTACGCCCGCCTGCTCGCGCACCCCGACTCCGCCGTTCGCGAAAACGCTGCGTTGCGATGGCGTGAGTGGGAGGACACCCATGTTTCCCTGGTCCCGGGATGGGCACCGCAGCCCCGCTATCGGGATTCCACGTTCCGGATGGTGTTCGCACGCCTGGTCACTCACTAGTGGGGCAACGACCACTTCCTCGCACAGAACCAGCTCCGCGAGGCAAATGAGTGTGCTGGCCGGGATTCCGGCGGTGCTCGTGCACGGCCGGTCCGACGTGTCCGGTCCTCTCGACACTGCGTTGGAGCTGTCTCGTCGGTGGGAGGGAAGTCGGCTCGCCGTCGTCGAGGATGCCGGTCACGGCGGCGGCAGCTTCACCGGCGAATTCATCGCTGCAATCAACTCCTGCGCACACCCACCGGCATGAAAGTCCTAGCAGTACCTAGTACTTGCCGGCGACGGTGATCTCGGCCATGCAGGTGCTCACCCACACCGCCCAGTATGTCCAGGCGAACCGGCCGAGGAAGTCGTGGGCGTATTCGGCGAAGCTGCCGGACACCGGCCGGTACGTCAGCAACTCGCCCAGTGCCCGCATGATCACGAAGATGACCAGGCCCGCGACGAGGTAGGACAGGATCAACGCGGGTCCAGCCTGCGCGATCGCACCACCGGAGCCGTAGAACAGGCCGGTGCCGATCGCCCCGCCGATCGCGATCATCACCGCTACCTGGATGAGCGTGAACACTGAGCCGAAGCAACCGATAATGTCATGCTGATCGTCGCGCTCCGCGGGGTCAGACGGGGGAACGCGATGTCACCGCGCAACCTGAACAAGATTTTGAACGCGTAACGCTCGGGTGAGTCGATCACTGATTCGCGGCGACGTCGACCTCGGCTTCGCGGCACCGGTCGTTGTCGGTTCTGTCGCAGGATCTGTCCTCGGCGCAAAGATACTGGTTCGAGCGAACCCATCACGCGGGCGGTGTTCTTTGCGGTTCTTGTCATGGTTGCAATCCCGATGGGCCTCGCCGCCTTCGGTATGGTCGGTCGGGTGCACTGATGCGTGCAGAAGGCGAGGATCGGTCCTTGCATTCGCGGCTCGCGCGCCTTTGGCGGTGGGGAACCGCGATCGCCACGGCTGTAACGGCATTCGGGACGATGGCAGCGTTCACGGCGCCCAATCGGTGGACCGCCGCCGCGATCACCTGCGGGCTACTCCTCTTCACGGCACTACCCGTCGCCGGACTGATCCTGGCCGTCAACCACTTCGCCCGACGGCTCGATTGGGTGTACGCGGGCATGACGGTGGGCGTTCTCGTCGTGGTCGCGGTGAACGTTCTCGCGGGAAGTGTTCTGTGACAGCAATTGGCGACACTCGACGTTACGGTGCTCACAAGGTCGTCGAGGAAGGTACCGCCCCCGTAGTTCGGCTACGGCCACCGGACACTGCCGGCGGCTGCGGCGGCAGCTTCGAGCCGAGGCTGGTGTCGACGGGTGCTCGCGATGTCGGAGGCCCCCACACCACCCTTTAGCCTAAATCCACCGATCGACTGATGTGTCCGTGGTGAGTTTCGTTGTGCGTCAGCGAGTTGGTTACGGGCGTGGGTGATCGTCCGACCTGC